>NZ_JBHWCC010000055.1:0-61862 GCF_042735715.1 Streptomyces sp. NPDC059582 | reverse complement strand
GTCAGCGCGACGAGCGGGCGCCCCACCGTCACCACCGACGGCATCGCCTACCTGCAATAGCAGCCAGAAGACCCAGCACCGCACAGCCACAGGGCTCGTGCCCGTCTTCGGTCGGGCACGAGCCCTTTTCGATGCGGCCTGCTCATCCCGGCCCAGCAGCCAGGCGGCGGCCGCAGACTTCACACCGCTCGGAGTCGTACACCCCCGCGTCGGCGGGTGGACCGCACCCGCGGGGATGGTCCCCAGCCGCCCGACGGCCCCCCGTTACCTTTTTCGTGGCTCCGCAATGGGGCCTCCGGCCTTCGGGTCCGGCATGACTTCCCCCTCCTGTTGTTGATGATCCGGGGGTGGTGTCACCTGGCCCGGAGGCATCGACGGACCGCTGATGAAGGGCTTGAGCGCCGGCTTCACCCAAGGCCGGAAGAGCTCTCCGTAACGTGGATGTGGCAGCTCGGTGCCCTGGCAAGGCCGGACGAAAGCGTGATGGAGGGGCCTGCACGTGATCGACACCGGCGACATCGACGTCTTCCTCGGCCTGGACGTCGGCAAAGGCGAACACCACGCCACCGCCGTCACCCCGGCGGGAAAGAAGGCCTTCGACAAGCGCCTGCCCAACACCGAACCCAGGCTCCGCGAACTGTTCGCGAAACTCCAGGCCAAGCACGGGACGGTGCTGGTCGTGGTCGACCAGCCGGCCTCGATCGGGGCCCTGCCGCTGGCCGTTGCGAGAGACATGGGCTGCCCCGTGGCCTACCTTCCAGGTCTCACGATGCGGCGGATCGCCGACCTCTACCCGGGCGAGGCCAAGACAGACGCGAAGGACGCGTTCATCATCGCGGATGCCGCCCGCGCGATGCCTCACACGCTGCGGACGATCGACGGCGAGGACGAGACCATCGCCGAGCTGGAGATGATCGTCGGGTTCGACGACGACCTCGCTGGAGAGGCCACCAGGGTCGCGAACTGGCTCCACGGCCTGCTGACCCAGATCCACCCTTCGCTGGAACGGGTGCTGGGTCCACGGCTGCAGCACCCGACGGTGCTGGCCTTGCTGGAGCGGTTCGGTTCACCGGCTCAGATCCGCAAGGCTGGACGGCGGCGGCTGGTCACGTTGTTACGGCCGAAGGCGCCGAGGACGGCCGAGCGGCTGGTCGAGGAGATCTTCACCGCCCTGGACGAGCAGACCGTCACCGTTCCGGGCACCGAGGCAGCCGCGCTGATCGTCCCGAGCACAGCCGGATCCCTGACCGCAGTCCTTGACCAGCGCAAACTCCTGGCCGGTCGGATCGAGGAACTCTTGGAGGCTCACGCTCTTTCGAAGGTCCTGACGTCCATGCCGGGAATCGGCGTCAGGACCGGAGCCAGGATCCTGATCGAGGTAGGCGACGGCAGCACCTTCCCGACCGCTGGCCACCTCGCCGCCTACGCCGGTCTCTCCCCGGCAACCCGCAGTTCAGGGTCGTCGATCCGTGGCGAACAGCCCTCCAGGAGAAAAAACAAGCAGCTCAAACGGGCTTTCTTTCTCTCTGCGTTTGCCGCCCTGGCCGACCCGGCATCGCGTGCCTACTACGACAAGAAGATCGCCCAGGGCAAACACCACACCCAGGCCCTGCTCTGCCTCGCCAGACGCCGAGCCGACGTCCTCTTCGCCATGCTCCGAGACGGCACCTTCTACGAACCTCAGCAATCGGGCTCGGCCGCCTGACCTACGGCTCCATGAGAAGGACGACTCGATCAGTCTCGACATCGAAGCCGAGGATCGCATGGCCATAGGCGCCCTCGCCGTCCATCAGCACCGGTCTGCCCAACCGCCGCCCGATCTCCCGGAGAAAGCCGCACAACACATCGAGTCGCTCCTGCCCCTGCAACTCCCGCAGATCGACATCGAAGTCAACGACCTCGTCGTCAAGGAAGCGGAAGATCGCCAGCACATCGGCAGTCGGCCAGACCCGCAGGTTCGGACACTCGGCATCCACCGGGCGGGACAACACGACCTCCGCCCGGGGCACCGGAAGCACCGTCTCTCCCTCCGAGTACTCGCACTTCCAGCCCTTCTCCGCAACAAGATCAAGGACCGCCTGCCAGCCCTCCACCGAGACATCCGGGACACGCACGTCCGGCAGCGACCCCATCGAGTCCGGGTCGAAGAAAGAACTCACGTCATCCCACAGCAGATCAGCCACCCCGCCATGCTGCCCGGCTCCCTACCCCGACGCACCCTCGTTTCCGTTGACCAAAGACATAGGGGCACCCCCCGCGTCGGCGGGGAGGACTCCGTCCTGTTGCAATAGGCAATCATGAGCAGCAGAACACCCCCGCGTCGTCGGGGGATCTGGGCCGCGCCATGGCCCTGTACGAGGCCACCCTCGCCCAGTACGAGCAGGTCCTGGGCGACACCCACCCCGACACCCTGACCAGCCGCCCTGCAGCATCCCAGCCCCGGCGGCAGTCCGACTGAGCGCCCGTCAGACTCCGAGACTCCCCGGTGCTCCCCGCAGGTGCCCGCGGCATCGGGCACGCATGGGGCACGGGCACCTTCTGATCCGTAGCTCTATATAGGTCGGGCAGCGGCCGCTGAACGTAGTGACTCAAGCAGGCGAAGTAGGTCATACTGGGACAAGGCCACCGTGTGCTCCTTGGATTGAACTGGCCGTTCACCAAGGACAGTTGCACGGTGGCCTGCCCAGTTCTGAGGGAGCATTCACCGGCAGCCGAAGCACGAGAGGGATCAGAAACGGCGCACTTCCCCGCCAAGATCCCCTACACCACATGGCGGGACACCATCTGCGCAGGTCCTTGTGACTCTGGCCTGGACTGCCTTTGTCATAGCGGTGGAGCCAGATCAACTTGGTACGTCATGGCGCCGCGAACCGCGGGTGTGGTGGTGCCCAACGAAGTGCTTGCAGACAGCCGGGTGGGGGTCTATCAGGAATTAGGTGTGATTCGTCTGTTTGGCCTATAAGTTGTTCGGTGGGCTGTTCGGCCTACACCCGTCCGGCGGTAACTGGCCTCTTCGGATTGCCTTCGGGTGGTGACGCCCCGTACCGCCCCCAACGTCAGCTCTCCGCCGGTCATGCTCCACGCCAGGCAGGGGGCCTGCCCCCTGGCCAGCTGCCGCGCGCAACTCTGCAGCGTCCTTGGCTCGGAGTTCTTTGAGCTTGACGATCTGTTGTCGCAGACGGATCTCGGAGTCCGGCGTCCGCCGGGGGGCAGCGTGCGCACTGTGGCGGCGGGCTGCCCTGCAGGGTGCGGTCCATGGTCCTCCAACCCCACACCCGACGCTCTGAGGTGCTACGCGACCCACGCCGCCGCGCGGCAGCTGGCCAGGGGGCAGGCCCTGGCATAAGCGCGGGTCCGGGGGCGTATCCGGGGACTGTCAGGCGGTTACCTTGCCGAAGATGTGGTTGGCGGGAGCGTCGGGGTCGTTGCCGTAGAAGAACTCTTCGAGTGCCTGGTGGAACTCGTCACGGTCCAGTCCGCCGGAACCATCGAGGTCCAGAGCGGCGAAAACGGCGGCGCAGTCCTCGCCGGGGACGGCGGCGACCGAGTCGAACATCTGCTGGAACTCGGCCTGGTCGATCTTGCCGTCTCCGTTGAGGTCGACGAGGTCGAAGAAGCAGTTGGTGACCGGCGCAATCTGCTGCGGGTAGAGCGCGCGGTCGGTCAGGACACTCTTGAAGCCTTCGGTCATCTCCCGCACATCGACCTTCCCGTCACCGTCCTGATCCATCGGGGCGATGACGTTCGACCAGAACTGGTCCATCCCCTCGGTGAGCCGGCGGACGGTCTCGGCATCAGGGGTGGTCTCGCGGGCGCTGATGTAGCGCTCGCTCATCTTGCGGACGTCGTGCTGGGTAATGAACCCGTCGCCGTCGACATCGGCGCCCCTGAACCACTGGCCATACTTGAGATCTTGAAGTGCAGTCATGACTGCGCACCGTATTCACGCAGTTACGGCGACGCAAGCGTCCGAGTGGAGGCTGGGCGCCGGTCGGACCTGCCGACCGGGCGCCCGACGAGGGTGAACACGGCAAACTCCCCCGTCGTCGAGTTGGCTTCGTTTCAGTGTTCGAGGTGTGGTGGTGTGAAGGCGAGTACCTCCTCGACCGGCCCGTCGTACACCTCGACGTCGACGAGGGCACTGTGCGCACTGGGTCCCTGGGACAGACGCGAGCACCCGCGGTCCCCGGTGAGGGTGTTCGGGTTGCCGTGGCGGTCCAAGGTTCCGCTCCGGCCCGGCTGGGCCGGGTCCCACCACGCTCCGGTGGACAGCTGGATGACGCCGGGCATAACGGTGTCCGACAGGATCGCGCCCGCCAGGCAGCTGCCTCGGTCGTTGAAGACGCGCACGATCATGCCGTTCTCGATACCGCGCGATGCCGCGTCTTGCGGGTTGATCGTTACGGGCTCGCGGCCGTGGATCTTTGACTTGAGGCTGTGGCCACCGTTGTCGTACTGGCTGTGCAGCCGTGAGGCAGGCTGATTCGAGATCAGGTGCAGCGGGAAGCGGTCCGCCAGGTCGGCGCGAAGCCACTCCACGGGTTCGAACCACGTCGGATGTCCGGTGCAGTCGTCGTAGCCGAACGAGTCGATCTCCTCGGAGAATATCTCGATCCGGCCCGACGGCGTCGTCAGGGGGAAGCGCTGCGGATCGGAGCGCAGTGCTTCGAAGCTGCCAGGAAACGGCCCGCTGAGTGCCGGCAGTTCGACACCGGAGGCGCGTTGCCAGAAGTCGTCGAAGTCTGGCAGGGCCGCGTCGTCGCCGAGGTTCGCCCGTGTCTGGACGTAGAGGTGCCGGACCCATTCGATCTCGGAACGCGCCTGGGTGAACTCGCGCTCATAGCCGAGCCGGGCAGCCAAAGCGGCGAAGATCTGGTGGTCGGTGCGTGCCTCGCCGGCCGGCTCACGGACCTTCGGCATCGCGACGAGGTGAGGGTCGGAGAACCCCGCCGCGAAGTCGTCACGCTCCAGGCTGGTCGCGACGGGAAGCACGATGTCGGCGAACTTCGCCGTGGTGTTCCACCAGGCTTCATGGACCACCACCGTGTCCGGGCGCTGCCAGGCTCGGGTGAGGCGGTGGAGGTCCTGGTGGTGGTGGAAGGGGTTTCCTCCGCACCAGTAGATCAGGCGCAGGTCCGGCAGGGTCAGTCGCTGACCGTCGTAGTCGATGGTCGCGCCCGGTTCCAGCAGGGTGTCGGCGATCCGGGCGACCGGAATGAAGTCCGCAACAGGGTTCGCCACCCGCGGCATCGACGCCACAGACGGGCGGCCCGGGGCAACACCGGTCGCGTCCATCGTCGCGTAGCCCGCGCCCCAGCCGCAGCCGGGCCGGCCCAGCGAACCCGCCATGGCCGCCAGCACGACCGACATCCAGATCGGCTGCTCACCGTGGTCCGCCCGTTGTATGGCGTAGTTGACCATGATGAGGGAACGCTGTGTGGACAGGCGGCGGGCGAGATCGGGGATCATGTCGCGGCTGATGCCCGTGATCCTCGCGGCCCAGTCGGCGTCCTTGACGACGCCGTCCACGTCGCCGGTCAGGTAGGAGGCGAAGCGATCGAACCCCTCGCAGCAGCGGGTGAGGAAGTCCTCGTCGTACCAGTCGTTGACCAGCATCGTGTGCGCGATGCCGAGCATCAAGGCGGTGTCGGTGTTGGGGATGACCGGCAGCCACTCGGCGTCGAGGAAGTCGGCGGTGTCACTGCGGATCGGGCTGACGTTCACGAACCGCACCCCGGCCTCACGGCACTTCCGCTGCAGATCCCGCGTCTGGTGCCGGGCCAGCCCGCCAGGGTTGATCTGGCTGTTCTTCAGAGCCAGCCCCCCGAACGCCACCACGAGCTCACAGCTCTCGGCGATCTCGTCCCACATCGGCATCCGGGACTGGTAGCTCCACGGAGCCCCGCCGATCACATGCGGAAGGATGACCTCAAGAGCGGCGGTGCTGTACGTGTTGCGCGAGTCGGTGTAGCCCCCGCCCAACGCCAGGAACCGCTGGAGCTGACCCTGCGCATTGTGGAAGCCGCCCGCACTGGCCCAGCCGTACGAGCCGCCGAACACCGCGCTGTCCCCGTGCTGTGCGCGCACTTGGCGTAATTCCTCGCTCACCAGCGTGAGCGCGTCGTCCCAGCTGACCTCTACGAAGGCGTCCGCACCTCTGGCCGTGTCATCGGCGCGCGGCAAGCCATTGAGCCACCCTTTGCGCACCGCGGGACGCAGCACACGCGCACTGTCCTCAGCAGCCGTCACCATGCCCGGGCCGATCGGCGACGGCGCGGGGTCATCACCCCGGGGCTCAATGCGCACCAGCTGACCCGAATCGACCACGGCTACGAAACTGCCCCAGTGCGTCGCCACCGGCATGCGTCGTTCCACCGTGCATCAACTCCATCCCTGAAGTTTCTCCGGCTCTCGAACAACGGCCGCTACACCAACACCAAAGGGGTTCCGCGTCAGTCAGCGGTCCGCAGGACACAGGCTCCCCCTGGCGGATGCTGCCCAATCCTGACGGTGCGCACGACTCCCACCGCCGCCACTCAACCGGAGCCCGGAGCGCCTCTGTCGACCGCGACCTGACCGTCGTCCGACACCAGCGTCAAGGTCCTGGACCACCTCGCTCCAAGTCGGTCGAGGGACGGTTGGAGTGCCGGAGCCGGCGCATGTTGGTCAAAAACTGACGACCATAGTCGACACCCGGGTCTCCGATCACTACGGAGATCCTTATGCCGAAGTCCACTCCCACCAATCGCGTGGTTCCGCTGGGGTGACGCAACTACCCGCGATCGTCCTCGGACAGGGGCGTCGCCGCCTCCATGGCTCGGCGATCCGCGTGATCGGGTCGGGTCGGTTTAGAGGTCATCTCAGTTGGCATGGCCGCGCGCTTGAATGCGGGTGGCATTGGAGCGGGTTCTGCCGCATGATCACGCCGTGACGAATCCTGCCGCCTTCCGGGACCAGACCAACTGGTCAGATGGCTACTACGAACTGGCCATAGAGGTCGGATCGAGTGATGATGCCCAGCTTCAGGCCGTCCTGAGTGCTCTGTGGTCCGCCGCAGATGTTCACGGGTGCTTCGGGCAGAGAGACTGTGAACCTGAGGAGCAGGATCCCGTGCCGTGCACGGTTGGCTCACTGACCGAGTTTGGCCACCTCCGCGGTCAGGTGCGTCTACCGACGGGCCAACTGGTCGTGTGCGGTTGTGTGGCGATCCGCGGCGGTGATGAAAGCGGCGACTGGCTGGACTTCTACGTCCCCGTCGGTGCGCTGGGTCACGCGGGTCTTGCGTACTGGGACGGTCGGCCGTTCTTCAGGTCCGACGTGATGGACGAATGGCTGGCTGCCATCGGGACCGAAACCTTCAAGAGCGCCTCCTTCAGCCTGGGGGTCATCGGATTCGAGGTCTCTGGTTGCACCGACGCATCGACGCTCGCAGGAAGGTTGCCGCAGACACGGGACATCGGATATCTGCTTCCACAAGGCAACGTCCTGGACTATGGCGCCGCCAACACCTGAGCCTCGCTGCTCCGGGTGAGCACGAGCCTGCGGTAGCGCAGGCGATGCTCGTGAAAGCGAGAAAGTGTTCCGCTTTGCGCTCGTAGCGGCGGTGGAGGCGTCGGCAGCCGGCGAGCCAGGCCATGGTGCGCTCGATGGTCCAGCGGTGACGGCCCACCCCGGTCGGGGACTCGATGCCCTTGCGGGCAATGCGGTGGGTGGTTCTTCCGCCTCTGCGGCAGCATCTCCCTGACCATGGGACTTCTCATGCTTCTCCTCAGCGTGGCCGTCGTCGCGCGCTCGAACGGTAGCTGACCAGGCATCAACTCAAGAAGGGTCACCGTCGGCGTTTGGATTCTGTACTGCGGCCCGTTGGCTGCGGACAGGTACGGCGTTCAGCGGACTGCTGCTGGCGATGGAGTCCTGCATGCTCGCTGCGGTGACCACCAGCAGGAGGGCTTCGCCGTCCCCGCCTTTGGTGAAGCACAGTCCCGCCGTTGTTTCGGGGGTGCTTGGATCTGAGAGGTCGTGCTGTAGTTGCCAGCCGTCCGCCTTGGCGGTGGTGCGGTAGAAGTCCACGACCTTCTGCCGGGAGCCGGGGAAGGCATAGACGCGCGCGGCGTACAGCCAGGCGTCGCCGGTGTCGTCGATGCAGCGCGAGTCAACCGAGCCGAGCTCCTCCGGGGCATTCGCCCCTTCAGGGGTGGTGTTCAGGATCGACTGAGAGCGCTGATGGCGCTCTATGAATCTCCTCAGGTGCCGCTCTTCAGATGGCCAAACCTGCTCAGGTGATCTCCCCACCCTTTGCGTGATCCTTTCCGGCGTGTCGAACTCGCGTCGGCGTGTCGTGGAGAGCCTGCGTGAGCACGGAGTTCGGCCTGCTTGAAGGGCCCTGGATGCTCACTTGGGAGGAAGACGTGGATGCTCACGCGCTGCGTCGTCAGGGCAAGTAGATCTCGGCGATCGCCCGGCACCTGGGGCACGATCGCAAGACGATCCGCGCATATCTGAATGGCGAGCGAGTCTCCGGACATCGACGTCAGGCGCCGGACGCGTTCATGCCCTTCTTGGAGTACTGCCGCCAACGACTCAGCGACGACCCCCACTTGTGGGCCTCGACGCTGTTCGAGGAGGTGGCGGAACTCGGCTATGCAGGCGGTTACTCCACCTTCACCCGGGCCCTGCGGAGATACGAAGCACGTCCGCACTGCGAACCATGCCGGGCTTCGAGCGGCCGTGACGTGGCGATCATCGCGCATCCCCCGGGCGAGGAGATTTAGTTCGACTGGGTCGAGCTCCCCGACCCGCCCGCTGAGTGGGGCGTCGGCGCCCACGCGCATCTCCTCGTCGGTGCCCTGGCCCACTCGGGACGATGGCGGGCCGTGCTCGCGGAGGCTGAGACCTTCCCGCACCTGATCCAATCCATCGACGCCGTGCTGCGTCGTCTGGGCGGAACAACCCGAAGGTGGCGGTTCGACCGGATGGCCACCGTCTGCCACCCGCCGACCGGACGGATCCTGCCGGCCTTCGGTTCCGTCGCGAAGTACTACGGAACTGGCGTCGACATCTGCCCGCCCCGCCGGGGCAACCGCAAGGGCGTCGTCGAGAAGGCCAACCACTCGGCAGCCCAACGCTGGTGGCGAACCGTCCCTGACGGCATCAGCATCGAGGCAGGCCAGAACGGCATCGCCAAACTGGCCGTGCAGATGGACAGCCGCAAACGCGAACTCGACGGAGCCCCGACCACCGTCGCCGCGCTGGCAGAAGCCGAGCCGCTGCTTGAACTGCCGACCCGCCCGTTCCCTGCCGAGCTTGAGCAGACCCGCGTCGTCAGTCCCCAAGGACTCGTCTCCTTCGCAGGCAACCACTACTCCGTCCCGCCCGGACTCACCGGCGCACACCTCACCGTCCGAATCCGGCTCGGCGAGGACGACCCGCACGTGGTCACCACCGGCCGCGCGGTCATCGCCCACCACCGCCGGGCACCGGACGAAGCCGGGCAGACCATCCGGGACACCGGACACGTCATCGCCCTCGAACGAGCCGTACTCGCCTCGTTCTGAAGGCGAACGGATGACACCAGCGTCACACGACCCGACACCGCTCGCGCCAACAGCCGTCCGCAACTGCCCGCATTGCGACAAGTCCGTCACCATCGTCGCCCTGCTGGCCACTCCCGAGGCCGCGCGACCGACCATCCCAGCAGCAAGTCGGGACGTGATCCCGATGCGCAGAAACTGACACCGTCCGACGGGAATCAGCAGGACACGATCAGTCGCCGTTCACTACTGTCACATGGGAAAGGACATGGCACTGGTCAAAAAGAGATCGCGGCTCATCAACGTGGACGGCACCACCTACCGATGGCGCCTGCGCAGACGGCCGACCTACGACCAGGGACTCGTCCACTCGCCTCTGACCTACGCGGTCGAACACGCGGATAATCCAGGCACCACACTGGTGATCACTACCAACCAGCCGCATCCGAGCAACTGGTTCGGAACACCAAGCGGCCAAGTCCTGCCATCCCAGGTGGCTGACACCATCCGCATCGCTCTCACCCAGGGCTGGACGCCGGAGAACCCCGGCTCACCCTTCCACCTCGACCAGTCAGCGGGGTTCGTCTCGTCCCACTGACCCACCCCGCACTCAAGGACTCACCGACATGCGATCGGTGAGTCCTTCTGCTTTCCGCTCCCCACATTCCCCAGTTGGTTCACTTCGTGAACCAACTGGGACGAAGAGCAACACTGAGGAGATTTCGAGATCGGCATCAGCATTTCGAGACCCGCGCGTCGACCCGAGTCTGCGCATCCTGACCGCCCGGGACCGCATGGTCATCCGGGCGGTTAAGCGCCCACCCGGCATCGAGCAACTGCTCGCCGCCACCGTCCGCCAGGCGCAGGCCTACGCCTACGGCGCCGGCCCAGAAGATCCAGTGATAGGACACGTGATCCACGAACAGGCCGCCCATCAGGCCGACCCCGCCGCCGACGCCGAGGATGGCGGAGAGCAGCCCTATCGCCCCGGACCGTCGTGGGCCGGGGACCACCCGCTCCGCTTCCGCGACAACCTCACCCCGCAGGCCTGGAACCCCCGACCGGCACGCACGGCGATGCTGCGAAGGGGAGACGAGCGGTACGCCGTCGTCCTCGCCCGTCCCCGCCTCCCTGAGATCCGCTTCGGCTCCTACGACTACTTCCACCAGGCCGCATCCATCACCACCAGCCTCCGCCAGCAGAGGCACAGCACTCAGCACGTGATCGAAACCACCGTGACCGTGCACCCCTACATCCCCGGACTTGGCTACACCGACCCGCAGGTGCCCACAGACCCTTACCAGCTCGCCACGCTGATTGGCGACGACCTCGACGGTGACGGCACTGGCCGCAACTTCCCAGACCTGTGGGCACGCCTGCACGCGCAGGAGGGGTACGAGCGGGCCGTCCGGATCTGGCGGCGAGCCAGCTCCATCTACGACGAGGACTTCCCCGACGAGCAGGCAGGACAGCGCCTCAGCGACATACAGGGCGGCAGTATCGCCACATCCTGACGGGAACGACGCAGACCAAATGCCCCACTTCTCGGCCCGGATCCGGCGCCGAGGGGTGGGGCATTTTGCGTTGCGGGACGTCGGATCTGTAGGTAAACGCCGCTACACCACGCGCAGCTGGCCCGATCCACTGTCGAACGCAGGCACGCCAGCCGGGGACCACCTCGGCTAGAAGATCCCGGCCATTGACGATCGGGCGGACCTCCACGCCGCCCTCGTCGGGTGGAGGGCACGCGATGCTCAGACTGAGAATGTCCGGTCTCGTGGTCATCGGCCAATGATCGCAGGGCCCGCAACTGTCATGTGAATTCGCGTGGCCTCCGCTCAGGGCGGTAGTTCGGGCCGCCCTTCAGGCACGCTGGCCTCGGATACCCCGGAAGGGTGTGTCAATTTAACGGCTGATCTTGGTTGTTGATGGTCAGTTGTTGCTTGGGGTCAGGCGTCCCTCGAAGGCGATCTGGAACGCGTTGAGGGGTGCTTTCCAGCGCATGGTCCACCGCCTGCGGCCCTTCCCGGTCGGGTCCAGGCTCGTCAGCGCCATGTAGATGCGCTTGAGGGCGGCGGCCTCGTTGGGGAAGTGCCCGCGGGCGCGAACAGCTCGGCGGATGCGTGCGTTGACGCTCTCGATCGCGTTCGTGCTGCAGATAACCTTGCGAATCTCGACGTCGAAGGAGAGGAAGGGCACGAACTCGGCCCAGGCGTCGGACCACAGCTTCACGATCGCCGGATACTTCCGGCCCCACGCCTCCCGGAACTCCAGGAAGCGTTCCGTGGCTGCGTCCTCGCCGGGTGCGGTGTAGACGGGCTTGAGAGCCTTGGCGACCTTGTCCCAGTCCTGACGGGCGGCGTAACGGAACGAGTTCCGCAGCAGGTGCACCACACACGTCTGGACGATCGTGCGAGGCCAGACGGCTTCCACGGCCTCGGGCAGACCCTTGAGCCCGTCACAGACCAGCATGAGCATGTCGTCCAGGCCACGGTTCTTGAGCTCGGTGAACACGTGCAGCCAGTGCTTCGCTCCCTCGCCGCCGTCGCCGGCCCAGATGCCGAGGATGTCCCGGGTGCCTCTGTCTCCGTCACTTGGGACATCGGCTCTACCAGTGTGCCCGACACCGGGCCACGGACGATCACACAGCAAGAGGCGCACCCCAAAACCTGGAAGCAACCGGGTGCGCCTCTCACCGACCCGTGACCGCGCGCTTGTCGACGTGGACCACGCCGGTGCCGAACGGCAGCGTCCGCACCTCGCGCCCGGCGCAGGGCCGGCCCGCGGCGGCCTGGGCGGTGCCGGGCGCCGCGAGGGCCAGCACACCGGACGCGGCCAGCACGGCCGCGCCGAGCGCCACGGCTCGCCGTACCACACGACCGCCACCGCTGGCCCTGCTGTCCACTGCCGCCCCCTGCACCAAGGCCGTACACCCCCGGTGAGCGTACTGCTGTACGGACGCACGGCGTATGTCGGACGGTTGCACGACCGTCAGCACCGCGCACCGTCCAACGTCAGGCGTCCGCCGCGCGGCGCCCCGTCCGCCCGCCCGCGCGTCCGCATCGTCCGCGCCTTGACACTGCCGCGTCCTCTGCCCATCTTTGACGTAGCGGCGCTGACCAGGCGCCCGTTCATTCCCAGGGGGCGGGATGAACAGCGTCGTCTTCGGCAATGTCAGTGTGACCATCACCGACCGGCACGGCGCCCGCCTCACGCGGCTGCCCCTGCGGGCACCCGATCCACCGCCCGTACGGCGTCCCTACGGCCCGGATGCTCCCCGGCCGCCGTTCGTCCTCGGCCGGGAGGAGCAGCTCGCCCTCGTCCGCCGCGCGAGCCGTGAGCGGGGCGCGGTGGAGTTCACGGGCCCTTGCGGAGCGGGCAAGTCCTCCCTCCTCCAGCACGCGGCCACGGGCGAGGCCCCCGGAACATACGTGCGCGTGGGCGGCACCGAACCGGAGGACCTGCTCCAGGACCTGATGCGGCATTTCTACGTCTACCCGGACCCGGGCGGCATCCGGCTCGGCACCGAGCAGTGCGCTCAGGCACTCGCCCATGTCAACGGGGTCGTCGCCCTCGACGACGTGTCCTACAGCGCCTCCCAACTCAGCTATCTGCGGCGGGCCTTGGCGAACTCCACGCTGGTGGTCGGCGCCCCCGCCCCGGTGCTCGGGGCCCTTGGTACCTCGTACGCGCTGCCGGGGCTGTCGGAAGCGGCGGCGGTGGCCCTGCTCTCACGCGAGCTGGGCCGCTTCATCCCGGACTCCGACATGGCCTCCGTACGACGGCTGGTGGCCGCCGTGGACGGTCAGCCGCTGCGTCTGCGGCAGGCGGCCGCCCTCGTGCGGCTCGACGGCCACACCTTCGACGAACTCGCCGACCGGACCGCGTCCGACCCGGACGTGCTGGACGAGCTGAGCATCTCGGCCGTCGGGCCCCAGGCCAAGCGCGCGCTGGCGGTGCTCACGCTGGTCGGCGGCGCCCTCCTGCCCGGTGACCTGCTCGCCCAGATGGCCGACATCGCCTTTGTCGCCGAAACCCTGGACCCACTGTTCGCGCGCGGCCTCGCCGAACAGCGCGAGGACCGCTTCGGCCTGCCGGTCTGCAAGGCCGAGCCCTACCGGCGGATCCTGTACCGCTCCATCGGGCTGGCCTCGGCGGTGCGCTCGCTGGCCGCGTGGCTCGCCGCCCGCGATCCGGGCGGTGAGGAGGCGCGCGGGGCCGTCGACGCGGCAGTGAGCCTGCTCGGGCTCGCGGCCGAACAGCGCGAGTGGGAGGCGGTCGTCCGGCTGACGACGGTCGTCGAGCGGGTGCTCTTCGTCCAGGGCCACTGGCAGGCGTGGCAGCACACCCTCGCGCAGGGGATCACCGCCGCGCAGGCGGCCGGAGACCGGATGGCCGAGGCCTCCTTCACCCACCAGCAGGGTGTCCAGCACTTCCTCCACGATCGTACGGACGACGCCCGGCGCCTCCTCCAACGGGCGCTCGACCTGCGTACGCAGCTGGGAGACACGGCGGGTGCGGCGGTCACCCTGGCCAACCTGGCGCTTCTCGAACCGGCGGCGGCCCCTCCCCCTCCCCCGCCCCGAACCTCGCGCACCCGGCGGCGCGTGGTGACCGCCGTCGTCATCGTGCTGGCGCTGATCGCGGTCGGCTCGGCGATCACTCAGGCGGTGGGCGGCTCCGGTCACGACAGCGGCACCTCCTCCGCGACGCCCACGGCCTCGGATTCCGACGCGACCGACAGCGGCGGCACCACGACCGGTCAGACGACGGACGGCGGCACGACAACCGGTGGGACGACGGACGGCAGCCCCACGAACGGACGGACGGTGAACGGCGGCACCACGAACGGCACCGACGGCGGGACGTCGCTCACGCCGTCCGCACCGGTCATCTCCCCTGCCACCCAGGACTTCACGCAGGTGCACATCTATCCGGGCGCGGAAGCCCCGACACTTGAGTTCACCGTCACCAACCCCAACGACCGGGCCATCGGCATCAGCCACCCGGACATCCCCGGCGACACCGGCTTCTCGTACGCGGACGGCACCTGCGCGGACCAGCTGGCGGCCAAAGCCTCCTGCACGGTGAGCGTCGAGTTCTCCCCCAGCCGGCTGGGGGACGCGAGCACCACCCTCACCATCGCCTCGGGGCAGCAGACCGCCACGGCCGCGCTCACCGGCACCGGATACGTCGACATCACGGTCCGCCTCACCGGTGGAGCCGGCAACCGGGTCGAGGCGACCAGCAATCAGGGCGGGCCGGCCTGCTCGGACACGGCCGACCCCACCCTGTGCACCTTCCGCGCCACGGCCGAGGGACTGCAGCTGACCGCGACGGTCGACAACACCAGTCGTTTCATCCTCAGCGACTGGTCGGGGGCCTGCACCACCAGCTCCAACCCATGCGCGCCGCCCCTCGACACGGACTCCACGGTGACGGCGTTCTTCAAACCCGACGTCCGGTGACAGCCGCGACTCAGCGGGCCGCCCCCACCGGCTCCTCCGGCTCCGCCTGCCCGATGAAGGTCCGCCACAGCTCGGCGTACCGGCCGCCCAGGGCGAGGAGTTCGTCGTGGGTGCCGTCCTCGGCGACCCTGCCGTGGTCCATGACCACCACCCGGTCCGCGCGGGCGGCCGTGGTCAGCCGGTGGGCGACCACGAGCGTCGTACGACGGCCCGCCTGGCGGTCGGTGGCCTGGTTGACCTGGGCCTCGGTGGCCAGGTCGAGGGCGGTCGTGGCCTCGTCGAGCAGCAGGACGTCGGGGTCGACGAGTTCGGCGCGGGCGAGCGCGATTGGCGCTGGCCGGCGGAGAGGTTGCGGCCGCGCTCGGCGACCTCGTGGAGGTAGCCGCCGTCGAGCGTGGCGATCATCTCGTGCGCGCCGACCGCGCGGGCCGCCGCCTCGACCTCGGCGTCGGTGGCGTCGGGCCGGCCGTAGGCGATGGCGTCCCGGACGGTGCCGGGGAAGAGGTACGCCTCCTGCGGGACGACGCCGAGGCGGTGCCGGTACGACGTCAGGTCCAGGGTGCGCAGGTCGGTGCCGGCGGCGGTGACCCGGCCGCTGGTGGGGTCGTAGAAGCGGGCCACCAGCTCGACGAGGGTCGACTTGCCGGCGCCGGTCTCTCCGACGAAGGCGACCGTCTGCCCGGCCGGGATGGTCAGGTCGATGCCGGTCAGGGCCTCTTCCTCGTCGCCGTACGCGAAGTGCACGTCCTCGAAGGCGATCTCGCCGCGCAGGGAGAGGACGTCGAGGGGTTCGTCGGCGGCCTTCGTCGAGGTCGGCTCGCGCAGCAACTCCTGGATGCGGCCGAGCGAGACGGTGGCCTGCTGGTAGCCGTCGAAGACCTGGGAGAGCTGCTGGACCGGGGCGAAGAACAGGTCGATGTAGAGGAGGTAGGCGACCAGGGCGCCGGTCGTCAGCGTGGCCGCCTCGACCCGGCTCGCACCCGCGATCAGGACGGAGGCCACGGCGACGGACGACAGCAGCTGGACGAAGGGGAAGTAGACGGATATCAGCCACTGCCCGCGCGTGCGGGCCTGGCGATAGCTGTCGCTGCGCTCGGCGAACCGTCGCCCGCCGTCCCGCTCGCGCCGGAACGCCTGCACGATCCGCAGCCCGGCCACCGACTCCTGGAGGTCGGCGTTGACCACCGACACGCGCTCGCGGGCGAGCTCGTACGCCTTCACGCTCGCGCGACGGAAGAAGAACGTGGCGATGATCAGCGGGGGCAGGGTGGCGAACACGACCAGCGCGAGCTGCACGTCGATCACCAGCATGGCGACCATGATGCCGAAGACGCCCCCACGCGTCCCCGACAGTGGGAAGGGGCGGGACCGGTCGGGGATCGATTTCTACTGCGCCGGTCCCGACTCGCTCCCCGACAATGCGAGGGGGCGGGACCGCGGGGTGCGGTCCCGCCCCGGGTCGGTCAGCCAGGGCTGATCCGGTGGGTCCTTACTTCAGGCCGAAAGCCCGGCTGATCTTCTGCGTGATGGTGTCGCCCTGGTTGTCGGCGGCGCTGGTGCGCAGGGTCACGAACTTGGCCTTGGCGGGGGCGTTCAGGTGAGTGCTCCAGCCCGCTGCGGAGCGGGTCAGGGCTGCGTGCTGCCAGGTGGCGCCGTCGTCGTAGGAGATGTCGAGGCCGACCGTTCCGATGGTGTCGGAGCTGGGACCGCCCGCAAGGTGCGAGGGAATGACGGTGATGGCGGCGCGGCGGCCCGTTTTGCCGGCGGCGTTCATGCCCTCGACCGTGTAGTCGAGCTGGATCAGCGGCAGGACGGCGTAGGTACCGGGTGCGGGCTGCCCGGAGGTGAAGCCCCACTCGGTCCTGGTCGTGACCGAGTAGTCGTTCTCCCAGAAGTCCCGGGCGTTCTCCGAGACCAGGCGGTACGGCAGTTTCTCGGCGCTGTCCAGCGTGAGGGGGTACCGAGGGCTGCCGATGGTGTCGGTGGTGGAGTCCCTGAGCAGGAGCGGATCACCGTCGGGGAGCACCTGGTACATCTTCACGCTGTTGCGGACACCGGTGTTGTTCAGGGTTCTGCCGACGTGCCCGGGCTCGGAGTCGCCCCAGCCCGGGATGACCGCCAGCACCTGGTCGCCTACTCGCACCGGCACGAAGTTGCCGTTCGACCGGGGACGCTGGATCGGACCGAAGTACTCCAGGTGCGAGGTCGTGCCGCTCGGGTACCGCTTCACGGAGTCGCTGCTGATCTGCAGCTGCTGGTTCACCATGGCCTCTTCCACCCAGTCCGTGTCGCGCGACACCCAGTCGGTGCGCTCGGCTTGGGCGGGGGTGGGCAACGGGTTGGATCCGTAGAAGCCTTGCCACACCGCGGAACGGAACTCCAGGGCCCGCGCGGGGCGGTTGTTGCGGAAGGAGACATCCACCCGGTTGAGGTCGCTGCTCCGCGGCTGGTAGGTCGGGTCCGCCGGGATCGCGGCCCAGTGCTGGCCGATGTCGTAGAGGTAGTCCGTGGTCGGGTGGGAGGTCACCTGGAGCGCCGTGCTCCTGCCCGGCTTGAGCTGGGCGATCAGCTCGTTGCCCTCGTCCGCGGTGAGCGAGGCCACAGTCAGGGGAGGCGGGTTCCCGGTCTGGGCGTACGGGTTGTCGAGGTCGGAGTCCCACGGGTCCAGGCGGCCGTCGCCGTCGTTGACGACCAGCAGCAGCTTCGCACCGGCCTTGGCGGCCTGCTCGGCCTGCTCGGCCGGCCCGACGGCGTCGCTGCGCCGGACCACGACGGCCTTGCCCGCGGCATCGAGCCCGGCGTACGCGGCGGCGGCGCCCTCACCGGCATAGACGGTCTTGTACTGGCGGCTGCCCTCCTTGAGCGGGGTCGCTCCGCGCGCGACGATCAGGTCGTCGAAGGCGTGCGTGCCGGACGCGACCGTCAGGGCCGGCTCCGTCAGACGCCAGTCGCCGCCGAACCCGAAGGTGCCGGCGGTGACCGGCTTGGTGGGCAGGGCCCAGACGCTGTCGTACTCCTTGGCGGGCCACCGCTGCATGAACAGCCAGTTCCCGCTGTCGAACGTGCGGTAGAGGTCGATGCGGGTGTCGGCGGGGGTGCTCTCCTGCGGGGTCCGGACGGAGACCTGCTTCGCCTTGGAGGCGTCCAGGTCCACCGCGGTGTCCTTGTCGACGACGACCTCGGGAGCGGTCAGGATCGCCTTGCCCTTGGAGTGCGCCCCGTGAACGCCCTGGACATCGCCCTCCAGGGTCACGAGGTACTTGCCCGCAGGCACGTCGACCGTGCCGGTGCCCGAGTCGTCCAGAAGCAGCGGGCCCATGGAGACCTTGTCGCTGATCAGGTACACGTCACCACTCAGCGGGTGGCGGCTGCGGTCCTTGCCGTTGATGGTGAGGGTGAAGCGCGGGGCCTGCACGTAGGCGCCGATCAGGGTGTGGGCCAGCAGCGCGCCGGACGGACCGGTGGCGAGGATCTGCCCCGAGGTCGTGGTGTCGCCCTTCACCAGGTCGAAGTTGGTGGTGAGGGTGACCTTGCTGCTGCCGTGAGCGGGGACGGTCACCTTCTGAGCGGACAGCGAGAACGCGCCCGCGGGGGCAGCGGGTACCTGGACCGCCAGGTCGAGGGTGACCGGGGTGCCCGCGGTGTTGGTGTACGTCACCTCCTTCTCGGACTTGTCACCGGACGGTGCCGAGGGGTCGCGGTAGCCGCCGAACACACTGCCGGTGGCGAACACCGTGCCCTTGACGGCGGCGGCGACGTCGAGGCGGCCGCTGCCGCCCTCGTACGCGGTGTACTGGGGCGTTGCCTTGGTGCTGCTGACCAGGCCGTCCTTGAGCTGCTGACCGGTCCAGTCCGGGTGGGCCTGGGCGAGCAGCGCGGCGGCGCCCGCGACGTGCGGGGTGGCCATCGAGGTCCCGCTCAGCGTCTGGTAGTAGCCTGTGCCGTCTTCGGCGTACTGCGAGCGGGCCGCCAGCACATTGACGCCGGGTGCGGTCAGCTCCGGCTTCAGGCCGGCATCGCCCTGGCGGGGGCCGGTGCTGGAGAATTCGGCGAGGGTGTCCGAGGTGTCCACCGCGCCGACAGACAGCGCGGCGTCGGCGACACTGGGCGTCGAGACGGAGTGCGGGCCGGCATTTCCGGCCGCGATGGTGAACAGCGCACCGGTCTCGGCGCTGAGCTGGTTCACGGCCTCGCTCAACGGGTCGTGGCCGTCGGTGGGCCCGGCGCCGAGGCTCATGCTGATGACCTTGGCGTGCTGGTCGCGGGCGGCCCACTCCATACCGGCCAGAACCCAGGAGTCCTGCCCGCTGCCTTCATTGTCCAGCACCTTGCCGATGTGCAGGCGCGCGCCGGGCGCGACACCCTTCTCCTTGCCGTCGGAGGCGGCACCGGTGCCGGCGATGGTCGAGGCGACGTGGGTGCCGTGGCCGTTGTGGTCCTCGACGTCCTGGTCGGGCACGAAGCTCGTGCTCGCGGCCACCTGGCCGACCAGGTCGGGGTGCTGCGTGTCCACACCGGTGTCCAGCACGGCCACGTCCACACCCTGGCCGGTGTCACCGCCCGCCCACACCTGCGGTGCGCCGATCTGCGCGGTGGTGTCGGCCAGAGCGGCCTTGACCTTCCCGTCCAGCCAGACCTTCGCGATCCCGCCGTGCAGTTGGAGCTTGGCGTCGGCGCTGCGACCGCTCGCCGCCGCGGTTCCGCCGGTGAGTGAGTCCCAGAAGTCGGCGGCCTTCGACCGCGACTCCGAGAGAGCCGCGCCCTGAATGCTGCTCAGAGTGAGGGTCCTGGTGGCGCCGGGCGGCACGGCCTGGGTCCGCGCGCGGACGGCGGCGTCGGTATAGCTGACGATCAGGGGCAGGCTGTTGCTCTGCTCGTCCCCGTAACCGTCCGCCAGCAGCTTGGTGACGTTGAAGAGTTCGCGGTCCAGCTTCCCTGCGGCGATGTACCGAACGGCGGCGTCCGGGTACATGTAAATGTCCTTGCCGACCTTGTAGGTCGTGACGCCGGTCAGTCGGCCGTTCACGCCCTGCACGGAGCGGGTGACCCTGCCGTCGGCACCAGTGCTGACCGTCACCTTGTCACCGGTGATCAGGGTGACGGTGCGCGAGGTCGGCTGATGCGCCGCGCGGGCGGGCAGCCGCGGAGCGGCCTGGTCGGCGGGCGTCACGGCGGTGGCCGGTATGACCCCCATCGTCAGAGCGGCGATCGCGGCAAGCACGACCGGACCTGGTCTGGGTATGGGAACGCTGGGCAAAGTTACTCCTCAGGGAACCGAAGAACGGGCACCTGATCATGGGCCAGAGTGGGTTTTAGATGACGGTCCAGGGGCGACGCTTTATGGCCATGTCGCATCTGCGCCATCACCGGTAATTCGCTCAACAGACATCTCCGGTGCGTATGGGATTCGCCGGCGGAGCGGAGTCCGGTCGAGTCGCTCCTCACCCTCGCGCCGTGCCGCGGCTGCCTGTCGCTCGGCGGGCGGGCCGGAGACGCCGGGGTCGCTGTTCGCTCCGCTGCCCTCTTCGAGGGGATGACCGTCGGTGCCGCCGACGCTGCGGTGTTGTCGATCGTGAAATAGCACGGCTCCGACCAGTCCGAGGCGTCGCTTCCGGCCACCGTCTGCGCCTGCCACGCGTAGGTCTGCCCATTGGTCATGAGGACCAGGTGGCCTTCGGCAGTGACGCTTCGGCATGCTCCGAACGGCGTGAGCGGTCGTGAGGCTCTGGCATTGGTGGTGTCCTGGACACCTGCGCGGGTGGCAGCATCGTCTCGTGATCACTCGTGGTGAAGGGGCGAAGTTGTGGTTCAGGGAGACGAAGTGGTCAGGGCCCTTCTGACGGCGATGGCGACCTTGGAGGATCTCGTCGCGGTGGGGCATGACTCACATTCGGCGTTGAGCACCCTGGAAGACATCGCCCATGAGCTCGGCAGGATGGATTCGGGTGAGCGCCGGTGTTTCACCGAGGTGTTGGAGCGCATCGCCGCGGAAGAACCGGGCCGGGCCGCCTGGATCCGGGGCATTCCCAATGCCTTGGACCTTGATCATTGAGGCCTGGGGGCCGCAGGCCACGCGGCTTCAGGGACGGGGCGTTCGACTAATGTGTCTGACCAGGTGGTCTTCACAGTCGTAGCCAGCGTGCCGCTTCCGACATTCTTCCCATAGACAACGGCGGTTCCCAAGACCACAACCAGGTCTTGGGAACCTCCGTCAGGCTCCCGAATTAGCCAGTAGCGTCCCGGATTCGGGGCGGGGCACCCTATCGGCTTGAGAGTTCCTCTACCGGCGAAGCTATTCGCTGCCGTCGTGGACGACAGTCGATTCGATGCCGAGGATGAGGTTGTTCATGGCTTCTGGCATACGACCGAACGACGCTACCCAGGTCTCCACCAGATACATTTCGGAATATTCATCAATTCCGAGGCACAAGCGTCCTCCGTCAAGCGCTCCGATCGGAAAGATCGACTTCTTGATCTCGTCGCTCCACTCAGAAAATCGGTCCTCTTCGCCCAAGCACAGCATGGGGTCGAGCTCGAATGGGGCGCGGGCGCGACTGATTCCGGGGCCGGAGATGCGCACTGCGAGTCCCCCGAATTCAGCAAGGAAGGTGCTGACTGAAGGATGCCTTCGGAGGAGGCCATCAGCCTCCAAGGCTGACAACCACGCTTCTGGGTCAACTTGCCGGTTGGGAGTCCAGCCAGCATCGCGCAGGGTTTGCTCTACTTGCTCTGGGAACGTCCACATTTTTGACTACTCCACTGTCACGCTGAGAGCGACCACCACGATGACGCCGGCGGCGGTGGCACCGATCGCAGCCACTGTGATGAGCAGGACGTGGTCAGTCGAAGGCATGGATATCTCCTCAGTCTCCAGAAAGACACCTCATGGAGTTAAGCCGTCAAGGTGTCCGGTAGGGACACCGGTCTGAAGACGTCGAATAGTTCATGATCACAGGGGTGTGTCGGGCGTGAAGGCGTACGTCCGAAGCGGATCCAGATGTAGCTCGTTCGGGCCCATGCAGTCCGCGGCAAGAGTTGCCACGCGCACCCCGCACACGCACGTCTGCCTGGTATGCATTCCCCACGTGCGGGTAAGCGCTCCGTGGCCGGCTACCAGCAGCCGACCACACGGGGGCAGCAACCACTAGGGAGGGGATTCAAGATGACGGTGACCGAGGCGACAGAAGCAGGCACGATCGCACTGCCGGAGATAGCCGACCCCTCACGAGTCGCTCCCAAGGACGCCCGCCAGCTGTCCCGCCTGTTCCTCGACCAACTCGCCGCTCTCGAAGAGGGCACGCCCGAGTACCAGTACGCACGCAACACCCTCATCGAGATGAACATCAGCCTCGTCCGCTACGCCGCCGCGCGCTTCCGCAGCCGCAGCCAGGACGAGACGGAAGACATCGTCCAGGTCGGCACCATCGGACTGATCAAGGCCATCGACCGGTTCGACCTCACCCGCGAAGTCGAGTTCACCTCCTTCGCCGTCCCGTACATCATCGGTGAGATCAAGCGCTTCTTCCGCGACACCTCCTGGGCTGTCCACGTTCCGCGCCGCCTCCAGGAAGCCCGCATCCAACTCGCCAAAGCCACCGAGGAGCTCCGCAGCCGGCTCGGCCGCACCCCCACCGTCAGGGAGCTCTCCGAGCTGATGTGCCTGAGCGAGGAAGAGGTCAACGAAGCCCGGCTGGCTTCCAACGGCTACGCCTCCTCCTCCCTCGACGCCACCTTCGGCTCCAGCGACGACGGCGAAACCGCGCTCGCCGACTTCATCGCCACCGACGACCACGCCCTCGAACTCGTCGAGGACTTCCATACCCTGGCCCCGCTGATCACCCAGCTCGACGAGCGTGAACGGCGCATCATCCACATGCGGTTCGTCGACGAGCTCACCCAGGGCCAGATCGGCGAACACCTCGGCGTCTCCCAGATGCACGTCTCCCGCCTGCTCTCCCGCACCCTCGCCAAACTCCGCGAAGGCATGCTCACCACCAACTGACCGCCCCACACAGGTTCCACCGTGATGGCGACCAGGGCAGGCTGCGGGTTGGAACCTTTCCGGCCGCTCCACACCGACGCCACCGTGGCGAGGGAGCAGCAAGTCGAGCTCGCCTTGCCGCAGGAGACCGGGAGGTGCGCTGCGAAGCGGGCGTCCCACGCATTCGAGGATGAAGGCGGAAAGGCCTAGCAGGCGCTGGAAGGACGGGACGGGCGCCACCTCCGACGCCCCAGGAGAGCGATCTGTGACCCCACGTACGAAAAGTTCACATCGATCCGGGCTACACGATCGCGCATGATCGAAACACACATCACCCTGGCTGTTTCCTCCGTCGACGCCTTGGGCATGGCGGTAGCGGGCATCGCCGTTGTCGCTGTCCTGATCGCGGCGTTCGTCTTCGGCAGCCGGCGCGCCGCCCAGGCCAACTCTCCGCTCCCGCGCCCCGGGGCCGCGCAGGCGCGCCAGGACTTGGCGCACCCCGAACAACGCGGCGAAGGATGGAGCACCCCCGACGACGACCCCGAGCAGGGACACCCTCACCGCTGAGCACGGATATATTCTGGAATCGGGGGAAGCGTGCGGTCCGGCGCGGCGTCCCGGACCGGGGGTCAGGTGCCGGTTTCGTGCCAGGATGTGGTGCGGCGGTATTCGGCGTTGATGCGCTGGGCTTCTTCGAGCTGGTCTTCGAGGATGATGATGCGGCAGGCAGCCTCGATCGGGGTTCCCTGGTCGACGAGTTCACGGGCGCGGGCGGCAATCCGCAGCTGGTAGCGGGAGTAGCGGCGGTGTCCGCCCTCGGAGCGCAGCGGGGTGATGAGACGGGCTTCCCCGATGGCACGGAGGAAGCCCTGGGTGGTGCCGAGCATCTCGGCGGCCCGGCCCATCGTGTAGGCGGGATAATCGTCGTCATCGAGACGGCTGAAGGAATTTTCTGCTGTCATCTGACCTCTCCGTGGAACGCGTGGAGGGCCCTGGCGCCGTACGGCGCCAGGGCCCGAAGAAACTGCTACACCATCTACCGGCCCTAGTCTTGCGCCGGCCTTCTGTCACCGCACACCCGACCGAAATCCTGTCGGCGATGCGGGGATCGCTGTTGCTCGACCGGAGACCACCTCACTATCGATGTCCTGCGGTACCCGGGCTCAACACTCCACCCGGGCGATCCTGATGGCGTTCAATTCCTCCGTTCGTCACTCGGTGATCCTGCTTACAAGCGGGGGGACTGCGTGCTGCTGGTACTGCGAACTGCGCAGTGGCCTCTCACAGCGCCACTCTTCGGCAGCCAGCCCCGTCGCCCGTCCTGCGTCTGCTCTGGCTTAGAACCCCACTGCCGAACTTCCCGGTGCGCGCGCCCGCAGCCGACGCCTTCACCGAGGTACTGCTCACTGACCACTGCGGGGTACCCCGAACTGCACTTGCGGGAACTGCTGGTTCTGCGCACGGCGGCCCCTGATCACTGCGGGCCACCCGGTCCGGTCGTCAGTCCCGTCGCCGTCCTGCAACCTCTCTGGCTTCGCAACTCCACCACCGCACCGTCCAGCGACTGCCTGTACTGCCGCCCGGCAGTTCGTGTCTGCCGGGCCCTGCCTGTCTCTCTGGGCTACAGGAGAAACCATAGCCGGGCCAGAACTGCATGTCTACTCTCGCCAACACAGATTTCCGCGTGTCTCACAGCAAGGTAATCGACCTCGCTCAGCGGCAAGGCAGGAAGCGAGGCCTTCGCCGCCGGGGTCGACAGGCCACAGGACCCGGCAGACAGGACCAGGCCTCGACGGTCCGAAGACCGGGGTGAACCTGATGGACACGTCATCCGCTGCCGTCGCACGCGAAAGGACCTTTTCGGCAACACCGCAGTTCACCGCCTTGATCGGACAGCGGCCTGACGGCAGGGCAGCGCGGACGGCGCCGCCGTCCAGCGTGTGGCGGTCGAAGTGCAGCGGACAGTCGCGGAAGCGGGCAGCGCACGCGCCACAACCGGACGGGGGTCGATGCCGCGGGCCCGGTCGGCGGCCAGGCGTCCGGCTTTCCCGCCCAGCAGACGCTGGACGGTCGCGGCCGGGACGGCGGCGAGCAGCCCGACCGAATGGATGCCGACTCCCGCAGCAGCGACGCCTGGCGGGGGCCAATGCCATACAGAGCGTCGAACGAATTAGGACGGATACCGGGCCCTGCTCCACATCGACGCCGTCGAAATCATGCTCCCCTCCCACGCGGCACGCAGATGACACCCACGTGCCCTGAGATCGTCGCCGCCGCCGCGCAGCTACCCGACAAGACCGCACTCGACGGCGAAATGGCCGTCTGGGAACACGGCCGGCTCGACTTCGACGCCTCCAGGGCTGGCTGCAACATCACGGAACCGGCTCCACCCGTGCCGCAGGCGAGCGGCCGGCGCACTTCGTCGCCTTCGACCTCCTGCGCCTGTCCGGCGCCGACACAACGGGATGGCCCTATGCGGCGACGGCGGGACGCGCTGGAGTCCCTGTTCACGGCCCGCGCGCTCACCGCGCCGTGGGCCCTGTGTCCGTCGACCACCGACCCGGACCTCGTCACGAGTGGCTCACCTGGAGGGCTGTCGGCATGGAAGGGATCGTCTTCAAGCGGCTGGCCAGTATCTACCGGCCGTCACAGCAGGGCTGGCTGAAGTGCAAGGTCCGCGAGACGACCGAAGCGATCGTCGGCGCCACCACCGGCATCCTCGCAGAGCCCCGCACGCTGCTGTCCGGGCAGTGGCGCGCAGGCAATCGAGCGCCTGTACACGGAGTTCCGGCGGTCACCAGCAGACGTCAGCCCCCACCAAGGGCACCACCGGCGACCGCCCTTGACGCCGTCCTGCCCCTCCGGGCATTCGGCCTACGCGCCGCCGACGCCCGGAGGCCGCATCTTTCACATTGAGGCCGCCCGGGGCGCGCTCTGCAAGGCGTTCTGGGCGGCCCGGTCGGCCTTGCGAGGCCCGGGCTGCCGCATCGACGTCGACGATGTCGCCCTGACGCAGCAGCTCACCGACCTCTGCAAGGCGTTCTGGGCGGCCCGGTCGGCCTTGCGAGGCCCGGGCTGCCGCATCGACGTCGACGATGTCGCCCTGACGCAACAGCTCACCGGCCATGAACACCAGCCGCTCCATCACCTTCGACGTCACCAACGAGACCATGTCACCGTCTCGGTCGACCGCACGGTAGAAACTGTTCGCTCTGCGCAGGTCCCGCAGACACGCCCGGCCAGTCCAGTCGCCAACACGTAGGCACCGCCAGCCTTCTCTCAGGGGCTCGCGTCAGCCGCCCGGACTCGCGTTCAGGCGGCAGGCTGGGGCCGGCGCAATTCTGCCTGGCCGAAGAGGAGGGCGTAGCCGCCGGGGAGCTGGCGCAGGATCCGGGCGAGGAGGTCGGGTCCGGCCAGGCGGGTGACGACGGCGAGTACGGCACCTGTGTCCCAGCGGGTGGTGGCCGGGGTAGCCCCGGTGCGTGCGGCCAGGTCTTTGACGAAGCCCCAGCCGGTGAGGCGTTCGGTTTCGGAGATCTGGGCGATCAGGGTGAGGGCGGCCTCGGTGGGAAGGCACTGTGCGAGGTCGACGCGCTCCTCGCCGGCGAGCTGGCGGCCGAGGGCGGCGAGGACGTTGTGGACGGCTTCCGCGGCGCGTTCGCGGTTCGGGTAAGCGCCTTCGTGGCGAACGCGTTCCAGCATCTGGTCGAACGTCATGACCGTCTGGGACGGGTTCGTTCGAAGCTGGTTGTACATGGCTGCGGTTGCCTTTCTCTGCGAAGGATCCGGCCTCGGGCCGGTGGTGGTCAGGTGGGCTGGGGGTGGCCGAAGAGGAGGTCGTAGCCGTGTGGGAGCTGGAGAAGGACCTCGCGGGTGAGGACGTCGCCCGCAGCGGCGGCAACGGTGGACAGGACCGCGCCGATGTCCCACAGCGCCGTCTTCTCGGTGGCGCCCTCGATCCAGGCCGCAGTCGCACGAACGAACCGCTCCGGCGAAAGCGGCTCCGCGGCCTGCAACGGGTTCAGGAGGATCAAGGCGTATGTCTCGGGGAGCCTGGCGGCGAGCTCGGCCCGCACCGTGCCCACCAAGTGGGCGCCCAGCAGGGCCAGGACGACGCGGGCAACGCGATCGGCCTCTTCCGCAGTCTCGTATTCGCCGCGTTCCTGGACGTGGGCCAGGAAGGACTCGCTGCGCATCGACATCACGTCACCTCCGGGAAGGAAGGGGCGAAGGGTCCAAGGAGTGCGGAGGGCGGGGTGCAGGAGCGGGATCCGCTCTTCCCGCCCTCCGCTGTTGGCTGATGCGGGAAAGGTCAGCCGGAGATCTGCTTGCGGCCGGCCTCGCCGCCGATGCTGATCTTGCGGGGCTTGGCGCGCTCGGCAATCGGGATGCGCAGGGTCAGGACACCCGCGTCGTAGTCGGCCTGGATGTGCTCGGTGTCGAGGGTGTCGGCCAGGACGATCTGACGGGAGAAGACACCGAGAGGCCGCTCGGAGAGCTCCATCTGCACGGTGTCCGTCTTCGCCGCAGGCCGGCGTTCCGCCTTCACCCGCAGCATGTTCCGCTCGACATCGATGTCGATCGCCTCGGTGCTCACTCCGGGGAGGTCGAAGGCGATCACGTACTGATCGCCTTCGCGGTAGGCGTCCATCGGCATGACGGACGGCTTCGACCAGGTCCCGGACGTGCCGGAAAGCTGCTGGACGATCCGGTCCATCTCGCGGAACGGGTCAGTGCGCATCAACATCGCGAAACACCTCCAGTTGGTTCAGGCAGATACTGCCAATGCGCTTCAACGTGCATCCGTTGTAACATGTCATCGGAACGATGACAAGCAAGGAGTCATCGGGAGGATGACGGAAGACGGAGAGTCCCATGACCGAAGCCGCCCCGACGGCCTCACCAGTCCCCTTCCTTGCCGTCTCCGCGGCGCTGGAAGCCATCAACCAGTCCGTAAAGGACGCGCAGCATTCCTCCGCGGGAACGCCGACGACCGCAGCGCCGCCCGAAGCCGACTCCGGCGCGCACCCGGCCCTGGCCGCACTGCTGATGCTGCGCGAGGTCCGCGAGCAGCTCGCCAGCTGGGAGAGCGGGCTGATCGAAACCGCCCGCGGACAGGGCGCGAGCTGGGCCGACCTCGCCGGCCCGCTCGGGGTCGCGAGCCGTCAGGCCGCCGAACGCCGCTACTTGCGGCTGCGCCCCGGCACCGCCGGGAGCACCGGCGAGGAGCGTGTCCAGGCCACCCGCGACACCCGCGCCGCCGACCGCACCGTGACTGCCTGGGCCCGCGACAACGCGGCCGACCTCCGCCGTCTGGCCGGACAGATCACCGCCCTCACCGATCTGCCCGTCGGCGCCAAAGACGCGATCGGCGAGCTGAACCTGGCTCTCGCCGACAACGACGCCGCCCGCCTTGTGCGCCCCCTGACCGCCACCCGGGCCCACCTGCGGCCCGAGGACGCCAGCCTCGCCAAACGCATCGACGCCCTCACCCGGCACACCGAACAGCTACGCCAAGACACCCGCGACCAGCGAAGCATGTAAACCGCATCCGTCACGGTGGCGTGGCATCTCTCGTCCCGTGAGGCCGACCGGTACATCGCCGGGCCAGAGAAGCGGGTCCCAGGCTGAGGTACTCGCCGACGGGGACCGTCCCGCCGGTACCACCTGGACGTGGCTGTCCATCGGCAGCGCGATACCTCCGGTGGCGCAACCCGCATGACACCCTGGCTGCCTGCCGCACTCACCGCGGGAGCCGCAAGGTCTTCTCGGGGTGGGCGACGCTGATGTGGTGCATGGCGGCTCCCCCTTGATCCCCACTGGCCTGACCCGCGGCTCGAGCAGGCCGAAGGGACACCCCTCCCCTCGGAGGTGTCGGCGACGACGGTGAAGTCCGTCAGGTCGCCCTCGTACGTGTCGCCGTAGCAGTGCGAGCCACGGATCGAACCGTGTACATGTGGTACCCAGGGAGGGACTCAAGATCAGGACAGATGCGCCTTCTGGCCCGTCAAAGCGGTATTGCAGGGTGCTCGGTCGTGATCGCAGCGGTGTTCTCGGCTACGGCCTGCGCGGCCTACAGGAAGGCGGCGTCCTGCCCGGCAAGCGGCCTACGCCGTCGACCTGAGCAGCAAGATCGACGCCGGCTCCTGGTACAGCACCCTGGTGCAGGGCGTGTTCAACCTGACGCCGACCATGACCTGGCTGCAGGTCTTCGGTTACGACGGCTATCTCGCCGTGGTGATGACGCTGTTCGTGCGCGGCCTGCGCGCAACGGCGCCGAAGCCAGCCTCCGGCAAGGCGGCACCGGCCCAGGACGCCCCGACGCCCGCGCGGCGCCGCCCTGCCTGTAGTACCCGTCGCCGTCGTCACCGTCCCCGCGCTCCTGGCGGACCTCGCCGTCGCCTTCGGCCGTCCCAAGCCCGCCGCCGCCCAGACCGTCGCCGTCTCGGATAAGGATTGCGGCGAGGGTTCACCGCGCCCAGGGCCGGCCGACAGACCTTCCAGACGCACAACACCGGCGACTAAGCTGCCCAGGTGCACCTCATGGACGCGCCGAGTAGCGCCCTAGCGCCGACTTCCTGGCAGTAGCGCCGACGGGCCGGTTCTCGTCGGGTGTCGGAGATCTGACCGGCCCGTTGGCGCGTCCGGCTCGCCGCAAGGGGAGTCAGTCGAGCTCGGCTCCCCGCGCTGCGGCCTCTTCCTCCGTGCGCGCGTTGCTGGTGGCGAGCGTGCCACGAGAGCTCTCGAGGTGTGCGCGCACGAACCACTGGAACTGTTCCAGGTCGCGCAGCTGCCCGATCAGCAGATCCTCGGTGGCCGGGTCGATCTCACCCGCCTCCTTGACCGCCGCACGGACGTCCTCGATCACTCCCGTGTAGACGAGGTCGAGCGCGCCGAGGTGCGCGATGGCATCCGCCCTGCCGATGGAGTAGTCCTCCCAGGTACGCTCGGTAACCAGTGCACCTGGCGTCCCCTGCGCGACGCCGCCGAGCGCGGCGATGCGCTCCGCCACGTCGTCGGCCATCTCCCGGACCTGGTCCACCTGCGGGTCAATCATCTCGTGGACGGCGATGAAGTGCGGCCCGACCACGTTCCAGTGCACATGCTTGAGAGTCAGGTGCAGATCGTTGAGCGCGTGCAGGCGAACCCGGAGCGCGCCGATAAGCCGGCCGGCCGCCTCGCGGTCGATGCCGGGCACTGTGTACTTGGGGGTCAGATCCTGCGTCATGGCTCACCTCGATTGTCAGGGGCGTTTGAACATCAACAGCACGGGTGCCCCGACACGACCGTGGCAGACCTGGCAGACCTTGACGGTGGCTCTTGCTGGGCCAATTGCCACAGGAGACGGCACGAGCGCGGGAAGGAGCGGGAAACGGCACCCGCCCTCGCGGGTGCCCGCACGGCCTACGCGTCCGGGCGCAGCAGGACGCCACGGCAAGGGCCCGGGTCGGCCGCGACGCGTCAATGCCCGCCGCAGGCGCGTCAGGCGGAGAACGAGGCTACGCGCCGCAGTACGTCCAGGGCCTGTCGCGAAGGCCGCTGCTGCTCGCCCTGCAAGGCGGTAAGTACGACCAGTCCGGCGGTTACCGGTAGTTCGTTAAATCCGGTGGCGGTGTGGGTTGACGGCAGGTCGGGTTGGTCGTAGGCCGGTGGTAGGGGTCAACTGCCTGGCTGGGGGCTGAAGATGACTGCTCGCCGTCCGTGCCCGCCTGCGCCGGGACCGCTGGAGGACTACGCGGCCAGGTTCGACGACATCTTCTTCAGCCTGGCCCAACGGCGAGGGTTTCGCGAGTATCTGACTGGGCTGCTGGCACCGCGGGAGCGGAACAAGACGCTCACCTGTCTGGCAGGGGCGGAGCCGGTCGCGGGTGCGGGGATGCCGGGGGTACAGCGGCTGCAGTTCTTCCTGTCCGTGTCACCCTGGGAGGCCGAGCTGGTCAACGACCGGCGGCTTGAGCTGCTGCGCGAGGAGCCGGCGACGGCTCCGCACGACGGCGGGGTGATCGTGATCGATGATTCCGGGGATCGTAAGGACGGCACAGCGACCGCGCATGTGGGCCGGCAATGGCTGGGCCGGCTGGGGAAGACGGACAACGGCATCGTCACGGTGACCACGGTGTGGACCGACGGCCGCGTGTACTACCCACTGCACGCGACGCCCTACACCCCCGCCCACCACTTCGCCCGCGGCCGCTCCGACCCGGCCTTCCGCACGAGACCGCAACTGTCCGCTGCCCTCGCGGCCCGGGGCAAGGACGCAGGTTTCGGCTGCCGGGCAGTGGTCGCCGACTGCGCCTACTCCGTCAGCGACGACTGGTATCTCGCGCTACGCGATGCCGGCCTGGCCTACGTGGTGGCGCTCAAACCACACCGCGGCACCTGGGCCCGGGCCGATCAACCGCATACCCCCATCGAAGCGGCACAAGCTCTGAACTGGCGCGACGCCAAGCGTCCCGGCGCCTGGACACCCGTGGAGCGTCACTTCCGCGACGGGCACACCGAGACCTGGTGGGCTGCCGATGCCCGGCTGGGCGGATATGGCCCCGACTCACCGTGCCGGCTGGTCGTGGCCACCACCGACCCGGCCCACCTGCCCGAGGAAGCCACCTGGTACGTGGCGACGTGGCCACCAACCTGCCCCACCCCGACACACCCCACGCCACCACCGGCCCGCACCCGCCGGCCGACCTCGCCGAGATCGTCCGTCTCTACGGCCTGCGGCCGTGGATCGAGCAGAGCTACAAACAGATCAAGGACGAACTCGGCTGGGCCGACTTCCAAGTCCGCTCCGACCGCGCCATCCGCCGCCACCAGACCCTGGTCAACTGCGCCTTCTCCTTCTGCTGGGACCAGTGGTTCGCCCCACCCGGACCCCTGGACGCCACCGCGCCGGACCCGTGGCCCGACGAGGGACCAGAGAGGGGGACCAGACACACCCCACCAGGCCCAACAGCCCTGTCGGCCCAAGGCCTTACGCGCCGTCCGGTCCTGGCTCACCCCCGCCATCACCCTCACCCGCTGGTGGCAAGCATGGACGGACACGGACCCACCCCATGAACTCCAGGCCCTGATCGACGCAGTCACCACCGGACACGGCATCGACCTCTACCTCCGGATTTAACGAACTACCGGTAACTGGGCAACCCCTGCGACGGGAAACGGCGCGAGCGGTGTGGGCCCGGCCGGCGCGCGCCGATCGGGCCCACACTGCTGTCCAGGCTTCGGCTCGTTGCCCGTCCCGTCGGTCAGACGGACACGGGAGTACCGAGCATCGCGGAAGCGTGCTGGAACGGACTGAGGATGCGGACGGGTGCGGCTTCGGGAAGGGTGCGACAGGTGAAGCCGAGTTGAGTCATGGCCCGGAGGACTTCGGCCGCGCTGAAGTCACGGCGGTCCTGGCGGGTGATGACCTGGCCGACCTGCTTGACGGGGTAGTGGCGGCGGCCGATGGTCACGGATTCGCCGGTGACCGGTTCGGGCTTGATGCCCTTCATCGATTCCAGCACGCCGCCCTTGGTGAGCTCGAAGGGGAAACGGGCGATGACGCAGCGCATGTGGCCTCACAGAGAGAAGGGGAGAACGGTCCGACCAGGGGTGAGCGCGTTCAGCGGGAGAGGGCGAGGACACCCAGGGCGCTGCCTTGCCCGTCGACCACCGGCAGGGCACCGAGCCGACGGGTGCGCATCGCGTGCTCGGCTTCAGCCATCGTGGTCACGGGTGAGGTGAACGACTCGTAGTCGCCGAGGATGTCGCGCAGGCGGACACGGTCCGTGTAGTCGGAGCTGTCGCGGACGGCGGCGAGTTCGTTCTGGGTGACCAGGCCGGTGCACTGGCCGTCCTGGTCGCAGACGACCAGCCGGCCCGTGCGGGCGGCGGCCATGACGGCCAGCGCCACTTCGACGCTCATGTCGTCACAGACCTGCGGTCCGGCCGCGTCCATGACCTCAGCCACTGTCCTGTGCCCGGGGTCGGCATCCGCCGGGCGGGGTTGCATCTGAACCAGCGTCAAAGGTGCCTCCTGCAGAGATGGGCCAGCTTCCTGATCACGAAAGTTCTAGGCCACCGCATCGAAGACGGACTGGCGTACGGGGGCGCGCCGACTCGCCGAAGCGGGGCGGCGCCGGCCGCGCGAGGAGGAGCTGCGCTTGGGGCGTTCGGCCACCGGTGCGGTGATGACGACCGGGATGCCGGACGGGGCCTGGGCACCGGTGATCCGGCTCAGGGCCTCGCCGCCCGAGCGGATCTGGGTGGTCTGCGGCCGGATCCCGGCGTCCGACATGAGGCGGACCATGCCGCGGCGCTGGTTCGGCGTGACGAGGGTGACGACGCTGCCGGACTCGCCGGCGCGGGCGGTACGGCCGCCGCGGTGGAGGTAGTCCTTGTGGTCGGTCGGCGGATCGACGTTGACGACCAGGTCGAGGTTGTCGACATGGATGCCGCGCGCCGCGACATTGGTCGCCACCAGCACGGTGACGTGCCCCGTCTTGAACTGCGCCAGCGTGCGGGTGCGCTGCGGCTGCGACTTGCCGCCGTGCAGCGCGGCGGCCCGTACCCCGCTGTTGAGCAGGTCCTGGGTCAGCCGGTCGACGGCGTGCTTGGTGTCCAGGAACATGATCACGCGGCCGTCGCGGGCGGCGATCTCGGTCGTGGCGGCGTGCTTGTCGTCGCCGTGGACGTGCAGGACGTGGTGCTCCATCGTCGTGACCGCACCGGCCGAAGGGTCGACCGAATGCACGACGGGGTCGGTCAGATAGCGGCGCACCAGCAGATCGACGTTACGGTCCAAGGTGGCGGAGAACAGCATCCGCTGCCCCTCCGGACGCACCTGGTCGAGCAGCGCGGTGACCTGCGGCATGAAACCCATGTCGGCCATCTGGTCGGCCTCGTCCAGCACCGTGACGCCCACCTGGTTCAGCCGGCAGTCGCCACGGTCGATGAGGTCCTTGAGCCGTCCGGGCGTCGCGACGACGACCTCGGCCCCGCCGCGCAGCGCGCCGGCCTGCCGGCCGATCGACATCCCGCCCACCACCGTGGCCAGCCGCAGCTTGACGGAACGGGCGTACGGCGTGAGCGCGTCGGTCACCTGCTGCGCCAGCTCACGCGTCGGTACGAGGATCAATCCCAGCGGCTGGCGGGGCTCGGCACGCTGTCCAGCGGTGCGGGCGAGCAGGGCGAGGCCGAAGGCGAGGGTCTTGCCGGAACCGGTGCGCCCGCGGCCCAGGACGTCACGTCCCGCCAGGGAGTTCGGCAGCGTCGCTCCCTGGATCGGGAACGGTACGGTCACCCCCTGCTTGCCGAGTTCGGCCAGGAGCTGCTCGGGCATGTCGAGATCGGCGAACGCCTCTACGGCGGGCAGCGCGGGGGTGATCGTCTTGGGCAGCGCGAACTCACCTCCGTAACCGCCGGAACGGTCGGGCCCGCCGGAACGGCGCGGTACCTGCGAGCCGAAGCGGCTGCCGCCCCTTCCGGCGTCGGCACCGCTGCTACGGGTGCGGGCGGAACGGTCGTTCGTACGTGTGCGGTTCATGCGGAACCTTCCTCGATGTGGCACATATCAAGGAATTCCCGCAGCGATGAGCAGCACGGAATTACAAGTATGGACCGATGGCTAAAGAAAGCAGACCTGACCGGCGGAAATCTCCGGGGGCACAGCTGCTGAAATGAGTGACGCGATGCGGACGTCAGATCCGGGCGTCTACTGCGGCGCGCTTCAGGGTGAGCCGGCATCCCTGAAGGGGGAAACGCGCGTGGTGGGACAACGGATTCCGCCGCGTCGTCTCACGGGTGAGACCGTTGCGGGAGATGCGTGCAGCTGGGGCCCGCACCCCGAAGGATGCGGGCCCCAGCTAAAAGTGTGCGTCAGGATCAGGCCGGGACGATGTTCTCGGCCGTCGGGCCCTTCTGTCCCTGCGCGATGTCGAAGTTGACCTTTTGGCCTTCGAGCAGCTCACGGAAGCCCTGGGCGGCGATGTTCGAGTAGTGGGCGAACACGTCAGCGCCGCCACCGTCCTGCTCGATGAAGCCGAAGCCCTTTTCCGCGTTGAACCACTTCACGGTACCAGCAGCCATGTCATATCTCCTTTGGGGCAGTGCATCGGCATCCACACTGCGCGAACACCGTATCGCCGCGATGATTACCCCACCCGGAAAATGACCGGAAATACAGAAGCGCTCCCACCGGCACGAGCCGAGTGGGGGCACTTGAAGTTTCGGGAACCACAACTGCAACTGAGATCGACAGTAGCACGCTGGAACGCCCTGTGCACGTTACATAACCCTATTCTGCTGATGCGGCAAAAAACTCTCACTACATGGTCCGTCAAATTCTCACGTCGCGGACACAGATATTGACTCACTCGCAGTGCAGCGTTCCAGAAAAGCGGAGTCGTCAGCCGCAACCAGGGCCGTCGAGGGCGCTGTGGCGTGTACGGCTGTCCGCAGGATCGCGTTGAACAGCGGCCAAGAGCGGCCAACAACATGAGGCGGGCCTGCGCTGATCGCCGCGTCCGGAGCAGTACTCGAGCGTTCGATCACCCCTGCCGTGGTGCGGGTGCAACTCTGGGACAGCAATCCCGCTGTGCCAGAGTTGCAGGCGCTGGATCCGGAACGCATCGGCCAGCACGGCCTGGAGATCGTCAGAGCACTCGCCCAAACCGTCCTCGTCGAGCGGACCCCCTCGGCAAGCGCATCACCGCGGACATCGCCCTCTCCCGGCCACCGCATAGCCGGTCCCGTCTCGCCTGTTCGAGTAGCTCATGGCGACGGCCGCCGGTCGGCCGGCGGCCGTGTGCCTCGCGTGACGTGGCCCCCGTACCGTCCGCATCGAGCACTCCCCCGCAGGCAGACCCGGAAGCATGAAACCCGGGTATCGAAGCTGCCCGCCAGGGACGCACCGGGCCTTCCGGCCTCTGCGGGAGTCAGGCGGGCCCGGCGCTCATGCAACGCCGCAGGCTCGCTCTGCTGCGGGAAGCAGCCTCAACCACCACACCCGAACGGCACAGGGAGACTGCGCTCCCAACCTAGCCCCTCCCAGCCGCTACCGACCCCCGTACGGGAGAACTGCTACGGCCCGGCGCGGGCGCAGCCCCACTCCACACGCCGACCGGTGTCACTGGTACACGGCGTTCTGTAGGAAGCATCGGTGGGCGTGGTGGTCTGCCGCGCGGTGACCAGAATTCCGGGCCGTTTCCGTGCCCGCAAGCTGAGCAATCGGGCCTGTACAGGGTGGTCCGGAGGGCAAAAAGAGAGCTGCCCGGGCGAACGAAACGCGGCCGCGCCTATTCGCCGTTCTCCCCAAAGCCCGCAAAGATGCGGTGCCGTGGACATTCTGCTCGTCGCCAGCGCATTCAACAGCCTTTCCCAGCGCCTGTACGCCGAACTGTCGGTCCACGGACACCGTGTGGAGGTCGTGCTCGCCGCTCATGGCCCTGACCCGATCCGGGCTGCTGTACGCGAGTTGCGGCCCGCGCTGGTCGTCGCGCCGATGCTCAGGGTGGCGCTGCCCGAGGACGTGTGGCGGGAGCACACGTGCTTGATCGTGCACCCGGGTCCGCCCGGCGACCGGGGACCGTCCGCTCTGGACTGGGCCATCGACGCACGGACACCCCACTGGGGTGTGACTGTGCTGCAGGCGGAGGCAGCGATGGACGCCGGCGCGATCTGGGCGGCCGAGCCGTTCCTCGTGCCGCCCGTCGGCAAGAGCGACCTGTACCGGGGCGAGGTCGCTGACGCCGCAGTGAGCGCAGTCCTTGCGGCGGTACGACGCTTCGCGGACGGCACGCACAAGCCCTTGCCGCAGACAGACGCGTCGGTGACGGTTGTCTGGCGCGACGCCTTCCGGCAGGAGCGGCGCCGCATCGACTGGCACCGTGATGACACCGAGACGGTGCTGCACAAGCTTCGCGCCGCCGATTCGCAGCCGGGCGTGCTGGATGAACTCCTCGGCCGGGAGGTGTTCCTTCACGGCGGCCATCCAGAAGACCAGCTGCGCGGTCACCCCGGCGAACTCCTCGCCCAGCGCGCGGGTGCCGTCTGCCGGGCTACCAGGGACGGCGCGATCTGGATCCCGGAGCTTCGGCCCCGCAAGAACTCTGGCGATCCCGCTCCCTTCCGGCGTCCGGCCACCTCTGTTGTCGCGGCCTTCACCGGACGAAACAGGGCGGCCCTGCCGGAGGCCCGCCTCCCCTTCGATGTGCCGGCGAACCGGCGTACCTGGAGCGACATCCGTTACCGCCAGCACGGCGATGTCGGATTCCTGAGCTTCTCCTTTCCCGGCGGGGCGATGAGCACCCGGCAGTGCCGCCGGCTGCTCGCCGCCTACCGGTTCGCGCTCTCCCGCCCCGCCCGCGTCCTCGTCCTGGGCGGCACGCGCGACTTCTTCTCCAACGGGATCCACCTGAACGTCATCGAAGCAGCTCCCGATCCCGGCCGGGAGTCCTGGGCCAACCTCAACGCCATGGACGACCTCGTCGAGGAGATCCTGCTCACCGCCGACCGGCTCGTGGTCGCCGCTCTCGGCGGGAACGCCGCCGCCGGCGGCGTCATGCTCGCCCTCGCCGCCGACGAGGTCTGGTGCCGCACCGGCGCCGTCCTCAACCCGCACTACCGGCGCATGGGTCTGTACGGCTCCGAGTACTGGACGTACACCCTGCCCCGGCGCGTCGGCCCCGAACAGGCAGAGCGACTGACAAACGAGGCCCTGCCGGTCAGCGCGGCTCACGCCGAACGGATCGGTCTCGTGGACCGGCTGGTACCGGCCGCACCGCAGGACTTCGCCGCCGAGACCGGGGAGCTGGCCTGCGAAATCGCCGCCGACCCCGGCCTGGACCGGCGCATCGCCGCCAAGGCCGACGCCCACGCCGCGAAGGAACGCACACGTTCCCTCGCAAGCCACCGAAGTGCCGAACTCGCCCACATGCGCGCCATCTTCTTCGACCCTCGCGCCCCTTACCACGCCTTGCGCTCCGCCTTCGTTCGCAAGACCCCGAGCCCTTCTCCCTTCCCGCTCACCCAACCCACCGACCCCGGACGGCACCACGTCCACTGACGGACGCCCCTATGACGAGGAGGCGCTGGACGCCGTCCTGACCAGGCTGAAGACCTCTCGGGCGGCATATCGCTCGAGGCATCGAATGATCTCACGCCGGGTCTTCCCCTCCTGGGCGCGGCGTTCGCAGTCGCCCGAGTGCGTGGGTCCTGGCGCAGCCGGGTGAACACGATGCGGTGCAGAACGGCGTTCGCCTGCTGGTCGCCGCCGTGGTTGAGCCGGCGCGCGGTCCGCCGTCCCGAGGAGTACTCGATGGGACTGACTCCGCAAAGGGCAGCGAAGGACGTCTTGTTCAGCCGCTCGGGGTTGTCTCCCATGGTGATCAGGAGCGTGACGGCGCTGTCGGGGCCCATACTCACTGGTATGAGCAGCTGCGGGGCTTGGCGCTCGACGAGCCGGGTCAGGCGCTGATTCAGCTCATCGATCTGCCCGGTGAACAGCACGGGCGGCTGCCTCCGCGTCAGCCGCGTCGCTCTTGCCCGACCGACGGCGCGCGGCACGGTCGGGCCGGTTGACCTCGATCACCTGCAGGTTCTCGGCGTCAAGGTAACGGCACAGGGCCGTGCCGTAGGAACCAGTGCCTTCCACGCCGGCTCGGCAAACCGCGCCGAAGGAACGAGCCCAGTCCAGCGGTTCACGGTAACCGGCTGCAGTGGCCTGGAAGGGGCACGTCCCCAGCAATCCTCCCAACTGGGTGACCGCCACCGCGACGTGCACGTCTTCGTGGGTACGACAGCCAAGAAGGCCAGCCAGCCAGCCGGCGCCGTCCTCGCAGGTGGCGACGTCGATGCCGAGGATCTCGCGGTCGCCGTCGGCGTTGACGCCGACAGCGATCAGCGCGTGGACGTTGATGATGCGGATGCCCTCGCGGACCTTCTGGGTGAACGCGTCCACCCGGACGAACGTGTAGGGCCCTCGGTCCATCGGCCGGTCGCGGAACGCGGCGACCTGCTCGTCCAGGTGCTAGGCCATCGCGCTGACCTGCGACTACGACAGCTGGGTCCCCCGAGGGACGCGGCGAGTTCCTCGACCCGGCGCGTGCTCACGCCCAGCAGGTAGGCGGTGGCGACCACCGATATCTGGGCCTGCTCGGCCCGTCCGCGGCGCTCCAGCAGCCAGTGCGGGAAGTAGCTCCCCGACCTCAGCCTCGGGACGGCGCGTTCGCCTTCACTGGCGCAGGAGATCAGCGACATCCAGCAGTAGATCGACACGGGCGAGAATCTTCGCAGGATCGACCTTCCCCTCCCACGCCGTCATGAGAAACGGCCCCCTGACGCTCCAGAGCGGAACATGCCCCGCCAGATGCGCCTCGATGAGTTGACGCGTGAACAGTCGGCGGCCCTGCACCGCGTCATCGCCACGGATCCGGAAATCCCGATCGAAGGCAGCGTGACCCACCGCAGCAGGATCCCTCAAGCCCAGCGAGCGAGCCAGCCGTGAACCGCCACCCCGCCTTTCCACCCGCACATGCATGTACGAGGTGGGAAGCCGGACCACAGCCACCATCCGATCGTGAGTCTCAGTCTCGGATTCCCACTCGCCGCGCGTATAGGTCGAACGTCGGGTCTTAAACCACCAGTGCGCGACCAACACTCGGCGACCGCGCCGCGCACCCTCGAGTTGGAACTTCACTCCATGAACGAAGCCCTGATCTAGCTGCTTCGTCCACGGACCCCCACCGCCGTTCTGGTAAGCCCATCCCTGTCCGGCCGCCCAGTCGGCAACGCGCTGACGGTAACGCCCGTCCGCAGCAATCCCTACGACAATGGCCACCATCACTAGGCCGACCACTCCCACCACTATGACAGTGCCCAGGCCTCCCCCCGAAAGGTCCACAAATCCCCCGATCCCCAGCCCCACAACCATCGTGGCCGCCGCACACAGGCGTGTCCAGCTATCAGAAGCGCTCGCCCCGCGTCACCAGCGACATACCCACGGCGTTCACACGGCCAGATCTCCAGCCCCGCACGCAGGGCCACCGTCTCCACGGACAGTGCGGGCGGGTGAACTTCTGCTGTGCGCCGAGTGCTTGGCAGGCGGCCTGGAAGTCGTGCGACAGCCGGTAGTTCTTGGCGTTGTCGGTCATGACCCGCTCGATGCGGGTGATGCCGTGGGCGTGGAAGAACGCGGCCGCGCGGGTGAGGAAGTTCGCGCAGGTGGTGCCTTTCTCGTCGGGGAGGATCTCGGCGTAGGCGAGGCGAGAGTGGTCGTCGACGGCTGCGTGGACGTAGTCGTAGCCGAGGCCCCCCGCAGCGATGCGGGTCGTTCGCCGTGGCCGTGGCGCGGTGACCGCCACCGGCAGGGATCTTTCCGAGCTTCTTGACGTCGAGGTGGATCATGTCGCCGGGCCGGTTGTGCCCGTAGCGGCGGCCGCTGGCCCTGGTGGCCCGGATGACCTGTCCGGTCAGGGGATCGCAGGCGGCGAGCGGTGGCATCCGGTGGCGTTGGAGGATCCGGCTGATCGTCCGGGCGGGGACTCCGGTGTGCTCGGCCAGGGCGTCGGGTCCGGTTCGCAGGGTGCGGCGGGCCTTGAGCACTCGGCGTTCGACGGCTGCGGGTGCGCGGGTGGGACGACACCACGGACGTCAAATGAGTCGTCGTCGAACCACTGCTGCCAATCCGGCGTGCGAGTTACCTGCGAGTGGGCGCCCGGAGAAGCATCCGCGCCGCAAGCCTTCAGCCGCGGGAGCGCAAAATGCGGCGCATCCGGTCGGCCCGGTCCAGGAGGTGCGTGCGGACGACCGGGACAACCTGCGCCGCCAGGTCTTCCGCTCGCTTCAGGTAGGCCAGGTCGATACCGAAGAGCGGGAAGAGAGTCTTGGTGTAAGTCGTCGCCGGCATGGTTCCGCTGCGGTGGATGGTTGACACGAGATCGAGGTACGCCTCCGCGTGGGGCCTCAGCAAGTCGTCCTGACCGGCGCTCCAGAACAGCGCCGCAACTGAGTGGACCGAAGCGAGAGGCACCGCGCGGTCCGTCACCAGCGTCTGCCACACCGCGTTCTTCTCTGCCGCGTCCGGGGTCGCAGCGCGGACCTGGAGCCTGCTGACCCATGCGTCGGGGTCCGGGTCGCGGTCGAGCAGAGCCTGTGCCTCGGCGGCGGTCGGGCTTCCGAGCTGAGCCTTGCGAACCAGTGCTCGCCACTGGAGATCGATGTCCTCCCCGGCCTCGATCTGGAGCCAGGCCACCTCCTCCGGTTCGGCCGCCGTGCGAGCGAAGCCGCGCAACGCCGCTTTGCGGTAGGCACCGACGCCGGAGAGACTACGGCACGCCGCGGTCACTGCTCGCAGCAATTCGTCCCGCTCCGACTTTGGGCTCCACAGATCTGCGGCCTCGACAGCCAGGTTGAGATACGGCTCGATCACCGACGCGGAGGTCTCGACAGCCAGCACTCCGGTCAGGCACCGCACAGCTTCGGCGGCTGCCGCTTCGCCGTTGATCAGCATGTCCCAGGCCGTGGTGACGGCGACACCCCGCGCGGTCGCAGTGGGCAGGCGGGCGGCGTTGCCGAAGAACGCGTCTCTGGTCGTGGCGTCAGGTCTCGTCGAGGCGAAGGTCAGGTCTTCATCGTTGACCAGATACAGGTCGGCTCCTGCTGGTAGGTCGAGCCGGGTCCGTCCGCCGGCTACCTCGACTTCGACGAGTGCCATCCGCTCAAGGTGGTCCCCTGAACGCTCGTAGGCGCCGACGGCAAGCACTTGCGGGCGCGGCCGGCCACCCGCACCATGAGCGACCAGGGCAAACCCATCTCTGTCGTGGTCGAGAGTGAGCCGGTCGGTGCCCGCTGTTTCCAGCCATCCCGCGCGCCACTGGTCCAGGTCACGCCCGCTGGCGTCGGCGACCGCGTCGATCAGGTCCTCCAGCGTGGTGTTGCCCCAGGCATGCGTGGCGAAGTAGCTGGTGAGACCCGCGGAGAAGTTTGCCTCGCCGACGTACGTCATCAACTGGTGCAGTACGGAAGCGCCCTTGGAGTAGGTGATGGCGTCGAAAGTCGCTTCGGCCTCGGAGACGTTGCGGACCTGCTGGCGGATCGGGTGCGTCGTCGGTCCCTGGTCCATGAAATAGGCTTTGAGTTTCTCGCCGGCCAGATGTGCCGTCCAGGCATCGGTGTACGACGTCGCGCTCACCGCGGCCCAGTTGCTCGCGAACTCCGCGAACGCCTCGTTCAGCCACAGGTCGTCCCACCAGCGCATCGTGACGATGTTGCCGAACCACATGTGCGCGAGCTCGTGCAACAGGTACCGCGAGAAGATGTCCCACTCCGCTCTGGTCGGCGTGCTCCTGCGCAGGAACCAATCCATCCAGGTGACGCAGCCGAAGTTCTCCAACGCGCCGGGGAACTCGGGCGTGAAGACCTGGTCGTACTTGTGCTGCGGAAACGGCATGCCGAACTTGTCGGCGAAGAACTCGAGCCCCTGGGTGGTCAGGGTGAACAGCTCGTCGGCGTCCCGGTCCAAGATGGAGGCCAGCGACTGTCGGGCGAAGAGGCCGAGATCATGACCAGCTCCGCGACGGCGCAATTCGTAGTACGGGCCCGCGTTGATCACCGTGTTGTACGTCGCCAGCGGTGGCGTCGGCGGGAAGGTCCAGCGTCGCAGGGAGCCGAGGTGTTCGATCTGCGGGTCACCGCTGTTGCTCAACACCCGCCAGCCGGCAGGAGCGGTCACGGTGAACGCCCACGGCGCCTTGAGGTCCGGCTGATCGAAGCAGGCCAACACGTACCGGGCGTAGTCGGGACTGAAGTCGGTGTAGACATACGTCTCGCCGTCGGCGGGATCGACCGCCTTGTGCACGCCCCGGCCATCGGCCGAGCACTCCGTCACCGAGACCACCGTGAGGACGTTGCGCTCGGCAAGATCGGTCAGCGCGATCCGGCCCTCAGCAGCCGACCGCAGCCCGACCCCGTTGAGCGTGACGCTCTCAACCGCCGCCGCACAATCGACAAAGGTCTCGGCCCCGGGCCGGTGACACGTAAAGGTGATCGTCGATTCGCACCGGACCCGCGAGCCGGTCATCAGATCCGAAAGGTCGACGGCAACGTCGTACCGCTCGACCGTCAGCAGCCTCGCGCGCCCCTCTGCCTCCGTTTGGGTCAGACTCCTGCCGCTCATCGTTTTCCCTCTCGGAGATTCGTTCATTCGCTGCGGACCACCCGCTCAGCAGCAAGAGGCCCACGTGAATCGGGTTTGTCCATCGCGTCGCCCATCGGCTGATCGGCGGCTTCCTCCCAGACCTGGAGGACAGAGCACCCAGAAATGATAAATGATCACATCTCTGCTGCATGGAGTAGCTCCTACACGGCAGCTGTAGATCGTGATCTGGGTGGCTCCGGTGCTGTTCGGTCGAGGTGCCGCAGTCCGCTGGGCTGTGGGTGGCCGCCGTGATCATGACGAGGTGTGAAGAACGATCACGACACGGCGGCTTGGCCACGATGGCACCCAGGCGGCTGCGGGACCGGACGGAGAAGCTGATGGGCCGGTTGACCGGCTGCTTCCCCCGGCGAGACACCCGCTCACCCTTTTGCGAGTCGACCGAGGGTCTGCTGATGAAACTCGAGGACGTGAACTGCCGGACCCTCGCGAAGGCCGTCGGTCACCGCGGGCCGCACCGGCTCAAGCACTTGCTCTCCCGCGCGTCCCGGGACGACCGGCAGGTCCTGGACCGGGCCGCCGCCTGGGCAGTGGAGCCACCGGACGACGGCGAGGGGATCCTGATCGCGGACGAGAGCGGGGACGAGAAGTCCTCCACCGACTCGGTCGGCACCGGCCCGCAGTACCCCGGCTCCCCCGGCGGGGACGGCGTCTGCCCGGTCGCAGTCCACCTCTCCTTCACCAGCAGTCTCGGACACCTGGTCATCGACCGCGCCCTGCACCTGCCCGGGGACCGGACCGCGGACGAGGAGCGCCGCGAACTGACCTGCGGGCCCGAGGAGATGGGCTTCGCCTCGAAGCCCGCCTTGGCCGCCTTGGCCGCCTTGGCCGCCTTGGCCGCCGCGGCCGCCGCGGCCGCCGCGGCCGCCGCGGCCGCCGCGATGCTCACCCCGGCGGTGGCCGAGAACCAGGTAAGGGCCGGCTTCTTCGCGGCCGACGAGGTCTCCGGAAGCCGCACCCTGCGACGCACCTGCCACGCTCTCGGGCTCGAGTACGCGATCACGGTCCGCGCCAATCAAACAGGTCACCACGCCGGGCGGGGCCATGAAACTGCACCGAAACCCTGAACGTGAGCAAGTCGATTGCTGATGCCGTGAGTTCTGCGTCGACGTCGGGGAGCAGCCTTCCATCGGAATCTGGACCACACTGCCGGACAATGCGCCCGGTGAACCGACCGCAGCCGCCTGCGCGCCGCTGTCGGCCGACACCGCCGCCGCTCCAACGAGCACCACCACTCCCGCAGCGGCCACCAGACCTGCACTCCGCATCACTTGAGACCGCAAATACGTCATGTTCACGTCCCTTCCTCCTCGTTGCGGCGCAGTCGCCGCCGGCCGGCCGCGTGCCGAGTCCAGGCGCCGGTGATCCGCTGCCACCAGGCGCGCGGACTGCTCAGGACGGCCTGAATCACCCGGTCGCGCTGCATTGCGACACCGGCGACGCCTTCGAGCTGCGTCGCTCATCGCTGGCAAGGCGCCTCAACTCCAGGAGCGTCCGCGGGGACTCCGGCCGCTTCCAGGACGGCTTCGGCGCCGGCCCGGCCGCCGATGGCCTTGGCGTGCTGGAATGCTTCGGAGATCAGGAGCAGCAGGCGCGCATCGAGCGCTCGCCGAACAGGCGACGGTGCCGGAGTTGGAGCGGGATCACGGTGAAGCCCTCACCCTCCAAGGTTTTGATCAGGCCGGTGCAGTCGGCGTTGACCGCACCCGCGGTTCGTCCAGCAACAGCCGTTGCCGGCTTCGAGGTACATGACGACCGCCACGGCGCAGGCGACGCTGAGGTTGGAGCGCTCCAGCCAGCGGCGGCAGCAGCAGCCCAGGTTGTGCACCAGGGGGGCGGCAGCTCAGCCCGTCCCTGCGCCGGCATCGAGGACAGCTCGGCGGGCCGCCGGCATGCCGGCCGACCTGGGCGGCGCCCACGCGTCCGGGAGGCCGTCCAGCCGTCCAGGACAGTGGGCAGCGGAAGCAGTTGCAGGACACGTGATCATGTTTTTCGTGGGATGTAAGGCGCTTTGACTAGGTTCGGTCAAGGTGTGTTGAAATCCTGCACAGGCAGCGGCTGATGGGTCACACTCGGTCGCGGAAGAGGGGATCGCGTGCGGTGGCCGTTGGCCGCCGCGGCGTTCCGAGGTGCCGCACTGTCCTGGGGAGGGCGGTGGGCTGATCGGTGGGGGATGTGTGTCGCAGTCGCTTCCAGGGCAGCGGCCTGCCCGCGGGCGGGCGGTCGGCGGGCACGGAGGACTGCCGGTGGTGGTGATCGGCGCTGGCCCTTATGGGTTGTCGGTGGCCGCTCATCTGCGGGCCGCCGGCGTTCCGGTGCGGATATTCGGGGAGGTGATGGGCAGTTGGCGGCACGCGATGGCCACGGGGATGTACCTGAAGTCGACCCCGGACGCCGTCGACCTGTCTGCACCCGAGCCGGGCGGACGGCTGGCAGACTTCCGCAGGGCGCACGGTGAGTCGGAGCTGACGGAACTGACACCGATCCCGTGCGACGTGTTCGTGCGCTACGGACAGTGGTTCCAGAAGCAGTACGTCGGTGACGTTGAAGCAGCCAGGGTCGCCAGCGTCGACCGCGGTCCAAGCACTTCCGGGTTCGTCGTGGGACTCGACGACGGACGACAGCTGACAGCGGCGGCCGTCGTGATGGCGACCGGATTGAACGGACTGGCGCACATACCGAAGGACCTGGCGCGCCTCTCGCCCGAAGGGCCGGGAGCCGGGGCCCTGGTGTCGCACACCAGCCACCACAGCGACCTGTCGCGGTATGCCGGACAGCGGATTGCGGTCATCGGGGGAGGTCAGTCCGCGCTGGAGAGCGCCGCTCTGCTACACGAGGCCGGAGCCCACGTCCAGGTGCTGGTGCGGGGGCGGCGCGTTCTGTGGGGCACGGTTCCGCAGCCGAGCCGGCCGTGGCCGCGGCGGCTCGCGCAGCCCTCTTCGCCCCTGGGGACGGGCTGGACTCTCGCCGCGGTCTGCCGGGCACCCGGCTGGGTGCTGCGGCTTCCTGCTGCCGCCCGGCTGCTGCTGTTCCGCCGGGCGCTGGGACCCTCGGGCGGCTGGTGGCTGCGCCATCGGGTCGAGGATGTCGTGCCAGTGCGCACCTCGTGCCGCGTCATCCGCGCCGAGACATCAGGCTCCACGGCCCGGCTGGACCTCACCGGGCCGGGCGGTTCGGAGAGTCTGGCCGTCGACCATGTGCTGGCCGCCACCGGCTACCGCCTCGACATCGACGTGCTTGCCTTTCTCGCCCCGGCACTGCGGCGCGGCATCGTCCGCGTGCCCGGCTCCAAGGCCCCTCAGCTGACCGGTATGTTCGAATCATCCATGCCTGGCCTGTACTTCACTGGTTCGATGGCCGCCCCGATGTTCGGCCCTATGATGCGCTTCGTCGCCGGAACGGAGTACGCCGCCGCTCGCATTGCCCGCGATGCCGCTCGATGGGTCGTCGCTCACTGAACCTGGCGCGCACGTGCATCCACGTTCCATGAACGTGGACCGGTCGCGAAGGTGCTCGGTGCTCACGGCTTGGCGCATGGAAGGAACGGCTGCCGCGTGATCGGCGAGCACGGCGGCAGTCCTCCTTGTGCTGCCGCCTTGACCGGTGGCACAGCTAATAGCGTTCAGGGGATGATCTTGGTGGGGATCCTGATGGAGCTCGGGGTGCTCGGAACGCCGGAGTCGCCGGCTCGTTGGGTACTTGGGGGCCCTGATCGCCCGGGAACGTGATCCAGGCGACGCCCGGCCAGCCGGAGTCGGGCCTGCGGGTTCTACGCTGAACCGGGCCGATCTGGCAGTGCTCCGGGCCGCCGTGACAGCTTTCGTTCGTCCGGGCACGAGTGCGCTCGGCCGTGGGAGAGCGGAGCAGTGAGAGGATTCGAGAGTGACGGCAAGAACCAGTGATATCGAGAAGGCGGCCGGTGTGCTGCGCGCCGGAGGGCTGGTGGCCTTCCCGACCGAGACCGTCTACGGTCTGGGCGCGAACGCCGAGGATCCCGCCGCCGTCGCGCGTATCTTTCAGGTCAAGGGGCGTCCGCCCTCCCACCCGCTGATCGTCCACCTTGGCGGCGCGGAACTGCTGGACGACTGGGTCGAGGACGTGTCGGCGACGGCGCGCCTGTTGGCCGAACGCTTCTGGCCGGGGCCACTCACACTGGTCCTGCGGCGCGGTCGCCGGGTTCCCCTCGAAGCGACGGGTGGCCTTGAGACGGTGGCTGTGCGTGTGCCCGACCACCCTGTCGCCCTCGCATTGCTGGCGGCCTTCGGCGGTGGTGTCACGGCCCCGTCCGCCAACCGCTTCGGCTCAGTCAGCCCCACTACCGCAAACCACGTCCGTGCGGAGTTCGGTGATGCCGTCGACTTCGTGCTGGACGGCGGCCCCTGCGAGGTCGGCGTCGAGTCTACGATCGTCGACGCCACCGGCGAGATCCCGAGCATCCTGCGGCCCGGCGGGGTGACGCGCGAGGACCTCGAAGCGGTGCTGGGGTGCCCGCTCGCGGTCCACTCGACGAGCCGCGTTCGGGTGCCGGGGCAGCATCCGTCCCACTATGCGCCGAGGGCGCGGGTCGTCCTTGTCGAGCCCGAGAAGGTCGTCGCCGAAGCGGAGCTTGCGCAGGAGCTGGGGCATCAGGTGGGCGTCTTTCTTCCCCCCTCCTTCGCCGACACTCCGGTGAAGGCACACGTCGTGGTGGCGGTGCCGGGTTCGATGGCCGCCTACGCGCGCGGCCTGTACGGGTTTCTGCGGGAACTCGACCAGCAAGGGTGCGACCTCATCGTCGCGTCCTTGCCGGTGGAGGATGGCTTGGGACTGGCGGTCGCCAACCGGCTCCGCCGCGCCGCAGGGCCCCGGCTCACCGCGTGACCAGCACCGACGCTGTGCCGTCAAAGCTCCCGGACACGCATGCCGGGTGGATTCTTGACTGCTCCTCTCCCTGAAGGGAGGGGATTCCTGGCTCAGGCTGCCTTCCGGAGCGGCGCTCCGGAAGGTCTTCCGCCATCAACGCCAGCCGGGCTCAGACCTGCCCGGATAAGCATCACGCGTGCGGAGTTCTTGTCCCTCGGGGACACAGTTCCGCACACGGTGCAGGTGTAGATTCTCTCGCCGAGCGGCAGCTGGTGCTTGGTTCTCGCACCGCATGCCGCGCAGTCCATCGTGCTGTGGGCGGGATGGACGAGGTGGACGTCCCGTCCATGTTTACGGCCCATCTCGAGCAGGGCCTGTTTCGTCGCGCCGATCGCCGCGTCCGCAGCTTTCCGCGCCATCGTGGTCTTCGAGAGAAACTTCGGCTTGAAGTCCTCGACGGCGAGCGCATCATGGCCGGCGACGACGCACTTCGCCCATTTCCGGGCATGGTCCTGCCGCTGCCGGGCCACCTTCTTCTGCAACTTCGCGGCCTGGGCTTTCGCCACGCGGTAACCGCGGGACGCGGCCTGCCCCCGGGCAGGCCGCCGACGCGCCATCATCCGCTGATACCGGGCCAGGCGCTGCGCTGCCTGCTTCCCGAACTCCGGATGCGGCAGATCATGCGCGTCGCAGGTGGTGGTGGCTGTCTCCGTCACACCCCAGTCGACGCCCAGCACCTGCCCGGTCTCCGGGAGCGGCTGCAGCTGGGCCCGGACGACGAACGAGCAGTACCAGTGGCCGAGAGTGTCCTGGTAGACGCGCACACTCGAGGGGTCAAAGGGCAGGTCACGCGACCACACCACCGTCAGCACGATCCCGCCCGCGAGATGCAGACGGCCGTCCTTCAGTCGGAAGCCCCGGCGCGTGTAGTTCAGCGTCGGCCGCGCATCGCGCTTCCTCTTGTGTCTCGGCATCCCGGCTCGCCGGCGCATCGGCAGCCGGTCCTTGACGTCCTTCAACGCCTTCGCCCGGGACTTCCCGAAATCCCGGATGGTCTGTTGCTGCGGCACCGAAGAACCCTCCGCCAGCCAAGAAATACACGCTCGTGCCTGCGTCAGCATGCCGGTCCAGGGCTGCCGGCCCGCACACCTCACCACCAGCGTGGGCCTTCTTGGACCGGGCGACGCATTCATTCCATATCCAACGGCAACGCGCCCACTCGCCATTCAGAAGGTCGCGGGCGGTCGACGACACACGCAGCCGGTAGGTGTACCGGGCACTCCCGGACACCTCGGCAGCAGCCTGCGGCATCGTCATAAGAAAGATCGTATCCCAGGAAAGAGAAATGGATCACCTCAACGAGAACGTGCCAAAGCCCCGTTGAGGAAGCTGACATGCATACCGTCTCCGGTCACGAGGAATTGGCCACCCGCTGCTTGCCGACTGCCACCCGGCCTGCGCTGACGGCCAATCGCCCGGGCGGCGACTGCCCTTTCCCTGCCCTGCTCCACAGGAATACGATTCCTCCCCGACCTGAAGGCCGGAGCATCCTCGGAGAGACCGGTGACGGATTCGGCTGAGCGCCCACTGGTCTGGCCGGCCAGGCACAGCTCGTGCCGCCAGTCGTCGGTGACGACCGTTCCCCATCCCTGGCGCACCTCGCAGCCCGCGGCCCGCGCCAGGTCGGCGCGGGGGACGGTGCTGGGCGCGGGGTGGACTCCGTGAGCCATCGGGGGCCCTTCCATTCCCATTCGGGTGTCCTGCGACCGAGGCAACTCACGCCGGACAGCCACGGCCTGGGCGGTCAGGACGAGGCGGGGACCGCCGCAACGAGGCCGCGGGACGCGACGAGCTGCGTACTGCCATCAGCCAGGCGGTAGCACAGACCCACCACGGTGGCCTGCCCGGCGGCGACCTTCTCGGCGAGCACCCGGGAGCGGTCCAGCAGCAGGTCGACGGTCTGCCTTATGTGCTCGGCGAGGATCTCCTCCGGCTCGACCCGTCCGGCGGCCCGCGCCGCCAGCACGCTGGGAGTCACCCGCTCCACAACGTCCCGGACGTACCCGGCCGGCGCCATGCCGCCCTCCAGCGCTGCGCACGCCGCGCCGACCGCACCGCACGAGTCGTGACCCAGCACCACAACCAGCGGGCAGCCCAGCACGTCCACGCCGTACTCGATGCTGCCCAGCACTTCCGCACCCATGACGTGGCCTGCGGTGCGCACCACGAACAGGTCGCCCAGGCCGCGGTCGAAGATGATCTCGGCGGCCAGCCGGGAGTCGGAGCACCCGAACAGCACGGCGAAGGGCTGCTGGGCCGGTGCGATCTCGGCGCGGCGGGTGGCGTCCTGGTTCGGGTGCTCAGGGGCGCCCGCGACGAAGCGCTGGTTACCGGCCAGCAGCAGCTTGAAGGCGTCGCCGGGCGTCGGGGTCTTGATCTCAGTCATACCCGCAGCCTACGAGCCGGCACCAGCCGTCGCACCGCCTGGCCCCGCTGGAGCTCCGGGTCGGGCCACGCCGACGGCTTGGACACCGCCCCCAGGCGCCGGGCCAGGGCGGCCTCGATACGGAACCTCAGTGCCCGGCGCAGCTGCCCCGCCCTGTACGGCGACGATGCAGATCAAGTCTTGATCCAGCTTTGCGAATGGGTGACTGACTCCGTAACCGCTGATCTTCCGGATGGCATTGGTTAGCGGCAGCGGCAATTCGCAGCGATGCGTTCGGCCGCGGCTTCTGGCCGCGGACGGGCGCCCTGTCCGCCGCGGGGGACGACGGACAGGGCAGCGCAGGCCTGGACGAGCGCGCCGGGGTCGGTCAGCTGCTCATCGGCGACGACACGGCAGTGCTCCGGGTGCTCGGAGGCGTAGGCGCGCGCGTTGTCGAGCTGGTCGCCGCGGCCGACGGAGGCGGGGAGCGGCACCAGGACGGCGGGCAGATCCAGGGCGGCGAGCTCGGCCAGGGTGGTGGCCCCCGCCCGGCCGATGACGAGGTCCGCCAACGCCAGGGCGTGGGGCATGTCGTCGTGCAGGTACTCCAGCTGCCAGTACCCGGGCCGGCCCGGCGAGTTGGGGGTCGAGATTGCCCTTGCCGACGACGTGCAGCACGCTGTACCGCTCGCACAGGGCGTCCAGTTGCGCGCGGCCGGCGGTGTTGATGCGCTGCGATCCGCTGCTTCCGCAGAAGATCAGCAGCACCTGCTTGTCGGCGGGAGCGCCGAGATGCTCGCGCAGCGCTTCGGGCTTGGCATCGGCGAGGTCCGCGCGCAGCGGCAGCCCGGTCACCTGGGTCTTGTTGTACATCCAGCGCGGCATCGGGCCGGAAGCGGGGACGCTCAGGCAGATGGTGGTGGCCACGCCTGGCTGCGGGGCGCACGCGCCGGGCACACACGGGTGGCTGGCTGAACAGCAGCGGCGCATCGCAGGGGGCCGTTCGCGGGGGCCGGCTGCGACCGAACACAGCGGCTGCGGTACCTGCCGCGAGGGCCACTTCAGCGGCTTGCGCGCCGTCGAGGTCGCCCACGTATTCGAGCTGGGCAGGCAGTACGCCACCCCGGGTACCGCAGTGGGTGCAGGCGACGATGGAGCCCACCAAGATTCAAACAACGAGCCTGAAATTCAACGGGTCCGCACGGCTGCGAAATATCCGCCCCCGACAACCTGATCATCACCATGGTCGCCCCCGGCCGCTACCGGCCCGCGTGCTCAGCGAGAGGCGGACGGGCAGGCCCCGCGGGTCGGGTGTGCTCCGCTCCAGGCGCGGCACCGAGATGGCAGCCTCAATTCCGGAAGTCGTGGCCGGGGCCGTGCAATTGCCGGACGCGACCGCGCTGGACGGGGTTATGTGACCTGTGGGGGTGTCTCAGCCCCAAGGTGTCTCAGGCGGCGCAGCTCCCATAGACGAGACGTGACGGGCGTCGCGCCCACGTGGCGCAGCGGCCGCTCAGAGGTGGCCGTCCAGGAACTTCCGTACCTCGGCGATGGTCATAGGCCCCGTGCCGTGCGCCACCGCCTCTCCCTCCTTCAGCAGGACGTAGGACGGGGCTCCGGTGATCCCGTATCGCTCGGTTGCGGCTGGACAACGCGTGATGTCGGCGCGGACGGCTGTCAGGCGGCCCGTGTACTCGTCGGCGATGCCACTCACGACGAGGTCCATCACCCGGCAGGGCTCGATCGCCTTGGGCCATGTCCCGGTGAAGTAGGCGAGGACCGGAACTTCGCTCATCCCGAGGATGAAATCGAACTCCGCGTCCTCACGGGGTCGGTGAACCCGCTGCGCCATGGAAACTCCTGACCTTACGTTCCGTCATTCCATCCCCATCATCCCTCGCGCGGTGTGCCAGGCCCGCCCGGTCGGTCGTCCGGTTGACCTGTCGGAAGGCAGGCACGGGGCCGTCGCAGAACCTCGGTGGTCCCCGGCGCGAGCGGCGCGGCCCCCCGCCCCTGGTGACCCGGCCTGGCCGGCCCCGCCGGTCACCTAGCTGCAGCCCGCCGCGGCCGTGGGTCGGCTCGTGCCAGGACAGCGTCCTCCACGGTGACATGAAAGCTGTTTTCCAGGACATAGCGGCCCAGATCACCGACCAGATGCTCGATGAGCGCGTCGACGATTGGGCCGGTGCGCATCGTCCACCGGATCCAGTCGAGCCGTATCCGCCACCGCGCTTCTCAGAGACAGCGCCCTCGACGGGCTTCCCGAGGCCTTGTCTGGTCTTCACATCAGCCCCCGGTCCTCAGCTGGCTGAGACCGCTGTTCTCCAGCCCGCAGGAGCCAGCTGAAGGCACCGAGAACGAGGCACGCTTCCTGGACCGCTCGCGGACGCCAGCGTGGACGGTCGAAGTACGCGTCAGCTGACCCGAAGACCGACCGCCAGCGTCAGTTCAAGGACCCGCTGTGGCGATGCGAGATCCGGAAACAGCTCCCGCAGCTGCGACATCCGGTACCGGACCGTCTGGGGATGGACGAACAACGCCGCCGCCGCCTCGTCCCGCCTGCCCTGGTGCAACAGCCACGCCCGCAACGTCTCCTCCAGCCGCCGGGCGGTGGCGAGAGGCAAGGTCCGCAACGGTGCGAGAGCTCGGGCACGCAGGTCTGCGAACGCGTCCACGTCGGCGCTCAGCACCAGCTCGGGCAGGTGGTCCTCGGTGTCGCGGATATCAGAGGAGAGGGAGCGCGCGCGTGCGGCTCGTGCGTACGAGGCTGACGCACGAGCCCATGGCCGGGCCGGCCCGACCACGGCGGTGCGGTCGGTCAGCTGCCGCAGGAGATGTGACCGGTCGGCGTCGGGGACGAACAGCACACCGGTGGCGTCCGGCAGATCGTCGAGGACGAGGGTGCTCACGTCGAGCGTGCGGTAGGCGGGCCGGGCCTGGGCGGCGGGCAGCAGGACCGCGGTCAGTGAAACCGGAGGCTGCCACCCGGCCCGTTGAGCAGAGACCAGCAGCACGTCCGGGCTCGCGCCGGCGAGGAGGTCGCGGGCCAGGTGTTCCAGGTGGCGCTCGTGGGCCCTGCCCCGGGCGGCCAGTTCGTCGGCGTGGCCCGCGGCGCTCGCGGCGGAGAGCTCGTCGATGTAGGCGAAGGTCAGCTCGGCGAACTTGGCGACCTCGGCGGCGGGCAGACCTGCGGGTACGGCACCCGCTGCCAGGCATCGCCAGGCCACGCGGGCGCCGACGCGGTAGGCGCTGAGCAGGGCGTCCATCGAACGGCCGTCGCGCACCTCGCCGCGGCCCAGCTCGTAGGCCGCGTCACCGCCGTCGCCGCCTGTGGCGTTCCCGCTCGCGAGGTCCAGGTAGTGCCCCAGGGCGGTGCGGACGGCTCGGCGGATGGTGCCGCCCATGCGGCCCGAAAGGGCGTTGGCGTAGGGAGGGACCTCGTCGATGATCGCCTGGACGACCTCGTCGGCGGTGCTCTTCAGCGCGGCCCGAAGTGCGGTGACCGTCGTCTCGTCCAGGGCCAGTTCGCTGGCCCTCCGGATTGCATGGTTCACGTTTTTGTTCCCTGCGAACAATTCAGCCGATCAGATTCACGTCCTGCGGTCAGGACTTTACGCCCTGAGACGCAGCAAGCTGAGGCCATGACGAGCACAGCCCTCCGCAGCAGGGCGTGGAAACTGCTGGAGATGGTCACGACGCCGCTGCTGCCGTCGGACTACCTCGACCTGGTCAGCCCGCTGCGTGCGGGCGCCGACCTGCGGGGGCGCATCGAGGCCGTGCACCCCGAGACGGGTGACGCCGCGACTATCGTGATCAGGCCGGGACGGGGCTGGCGCGGCCACACGGCCGGTCAGTACGTACGGATCGGGGTCGACGTCGACGGGGTGCGCCTGTGGCGTGCCTACTCCATCACCTCGCCGACGAACCGTCAGGACGGCCGCGTCACGATCACCGTGAAGGCGATCCCGGACGGCAAGGTCAGCAACCACCTGGTCCGCAGGGCGAAACCGGGCACGCTGATCCAGCTCGACCTGCCGACCGGTGACTTCGTGCTGCCGCAGGCCAAGCCCGCCAAGGTGCTCTACCTGACGGCAGGCAGCGGCATCACGCCCGTGATAGGCATGCTGCGCGACACCGAGTTCGACGACGTCGTCATGGTCCACTGCGCGCCACAGCCGCACGACGTGATCTTCCGCAACGAACTGCACGGCCTGGTCGCGGACAAGAAGCTGCGGCTCACCGAGGTGCACACCGACACGGACGGCATGCTCGACATCGCCCGTCTCCACGAACTCGTGCCCGACTGGGCCGAACGCGAGACCTGGGCCTGCGGGCCCGCGGGCCTGCTCGACGCCGCCGAACAGCACTGGACCGAGCACAGCGTCCAAGAGCGCCTGCACACCGAACGCTTCCGCCCCAGCATCGTCGTCGCCGGCGACGGCGGCGAGGTCACGTTCAGCGCCACCGGCAAGACCGTCGACGCGGACGGCGCCACACCGCTGCTGGACATCGGCGAGGAGGCCGGCGTGCTCATGCCCTCCGGGTGCCGCATGGGCATCTGCTTCGGCTGCATCACGCCGCTCAAGGCGGGCGCCGTCCGCGACCTGCGCACCGGCGAGATCACCGAGGCCGAGCCGGGCGTCCTCATCCAGACCTGCGTGTCCGCCGCGGCGGGCCCCTGCGCCATCGAACGGTAGGAGCACCTTGACCGCCATCGACCCCACCGCCCACCTGACCGCGGAGCAGATCGAGGAGCTCGGCCGCGAGCTGGACGCGATCCGCGACGAGGTCATCGCTAGCCGCGGCGAGAAGGACGCCGCCTACATCCGCAAGGTCATCTCGGCGCAGCGCAAGCTCGAGCTGGTCAGCAGGGGCGTGCTGCTGTTCTCGTTCTTCCCGCCCGCGTGGCTGCTCGGCACCGCCGGTCTGTCCGTGGCGAAGATCATGGACAACATGGAGATCGGCCACAACATCCTGCACGGCCAGTGGGACTGGATGCGGGACCCGAAGATCCACTCCACCACGTGGGAGTGGGATCACGTCTCGCCGTCCGACCAGTGGAAGCACTCGCACAACGAACTGCACCACACGTACACCAACGTGATCGGCAAGGACAACGACCTCGGCTACGGCATCATGCGCGTCGACGAGGACCAGAAGTGGCACCCGTTCCACCTCGGCCAGCCGCTGTGGAACTTCATCAACGCCTGCTTCTTCGAGTACGGCATCGCAGCGTACGACCTGGAGCTCGGCAAGAACCTGCACAAGCGCCGCCGCAAGAACCCGGAGTTCCGCGCCAGGGCCAAGGCGGTGGGCCGCAAGATCCGCAAGCAGGTGCTCAAGGACTACGTGATCCACCCGCTGCTGTCGGGCCCGTCGTTCCTCACCACGCTCGCCGCCACGTTCACCGCGAACCTGGTCCGCAACATCTGGTCCCACTCGGTGATCATGTGCGGGCACTTCCCCGAGGGCGTGCAGGTCTTCGAACGCCGGTCGATCAAGGGCGAGACGCGCGGCCAGTGGTACCTGCGCCAGATGATGGGCTCGGCGAACATCAGCGGCAGCCGGGCCATGCACTTCATGACCGGCAACCTGTCGCACCAGATCGAGCACCACCTGTTCCCGGACCTGCCGAGCAACCGGTACGCCGAAGTCGCGGTGAAGGTGCGCGCGCTCTTCGAAAAGTACGAGCTGGAGTACGTCACCGGACCGCTGCCCAAGCAGGTGTTCTCCGCGTGGCACAAGGTCATCCGGCTCTCGCTGCCGAACAAGAAGCCCAAGGTCAAGACACCGGACCGCGAGCAGGAGCTCGTCACGGCCTGATTCCCGGTACTGGTTCAGATCTTTCGGGCACCGGCGGCACCGCCGGGTTCGGTGAGATCCGTTGCGGACGGTGGGCGGCCGCAGTATCTGACCGTACGACACGGGATCGGGCAGCCCGGTGTCCGGCTGCGCCGCCTGGACGTGCGCCAGGGCTCAGCACACAGCCCTCGGAGAGGTGCGGTTGCCTTTCCAGCTCGAAGAGGATCTCGCCCTGGGACACAGTCAGAAGCGGGGTACCGGCCGGCGCGAACATGGTCACGGGTGCACGTTGGAGGCGGTCGCCGGGGAGTTGGCCGGTGGGACGTACTTCTTGTGCGCTCATGATCGACAGCCACAGGGCGTAGTCCTGGCGCTTGCGCATCCCCGGGTGGCCGAACGGCCTCCGCGCGCCCCGGCCCAGACGACCACCGGCTTACAGTCCGCTGGCCTGCACCCCAGCCCTGCTACCCCGCAACGCGGGTGCCGGTGACCACGCCGCGGATTTGGCGATGACTCTGGTGACCGTGGGCAGCGCGGATGTTCGCGGACTCACCGCACGACTGGGGCGGGGCCTGTTGCTGCGCGGCATACGCAAGGGCTCACGAACCGACCCCTCGGCACGGTCCGTGAAGCGGCCACGGCCAAACTCGCCGAACTCAATCTGAAGCCCGCGGAGGCGACATGGCTGCGCCGTCGCGCTGGTGGCGCGTCGCCCCAGGGCTGACGCCACCGCGCCCGGCAGGGATTCCCGGTTCTGTTTCGTGCGGGCAAGCCGCTAACGTCGCGGTCATGACGGCGGACCGGATCCATGAGGACGGTATCGGCGGCGAGCCGTCGGCGATACGAGCGGAGATGCCGTGCAGCGGGTGGCGGCTCGACTGGGCAACCGGCGGCCTGATCACCCCCGTCGGGGCCGCCGGAGCGGTGGCCGGCCCGGGCGACTGGGTGCGCTCCGTGGCCACCACGGTGCTCGACGGGCGCGCGATCGCTGTGACCGGAGGCGACAACGATGACGCGCTGGTGTGGGACGTGGCGACAGGAGAGCGGATCGGCGCCCCCTTGCCCGCCCGCGGCCCGGTGTGGGCCGTGGCGACGCAGACGGTGGCCGGCCGCCCCGTAGCCGTCGTCGCCGGCCCGTCCACGCCGGTGCAAACCTGGGACCTGGCCGCCCGCCGCCCACTGGCGCGTCTCGCCGGCGGGGCGTGGTCGGTGGCGACGGCGGTGGTCGACGGCTCTCTCCTGGCCCTCGTCGGCAGGCAGAGCGCCCCGCGGCTGCTGATGTGGGACCCGGCCACGGGAGAGACGGTGGCCGATCTCGAAGGCGGCTCGGCTGCGGGAGGCGTCGGCGCCGTGGTCGCGGTGACGACGGCCGTCGTGGACGGCCAGGCCAAGGCCGTCACGCTGCACGACGACAGCAGCCTGCACCTGTGGTGTCTGACCGGGCAACGGCATCAGGGCCGCTCCGCGCCCCTGGCCGGGGGCAGCCGGCAGCGCGTGTCGCTGGCGACCGCCGTCGTGGAAGGTCACCTCCTCGCCGTCACCGGGAGCTGGGACGGGCAGGTCCGCGTGTACGACGTCACCGCCGGCGCCGAAGCAGACGGGCGGATGCCGTCGGCCGCCGACACCGGCCCGGTGTGGGCGCTCGCCACGGGCGTGGTCGAGGGCCGTCCGGTCGTCGCCGCCAGTGGCGACGACCGGACGGTACGCGTGTGGGACCTGGTCGCCCACCGCCAGGTGAGCCCGGACCTGACCTTCCCCTCGGAAGTGACCGCCCTGGCCATGGCACCCGACGGGCGGCTGACCGTGGGCTTCGGGCCCGACCTGGCGGTCTTCACCCCGCACTCGCCGGCCCGAGCAGCGACCACCCACCCGCCAGAAGGACCAGCCCCGTAGCGCCACGCAGTCGAGTACCGGAGTTCGGGATCAACCGCCCGACGAGCAGACCCGTACCACCGTCACGCCGTACGACAGGCCTGCAGGGCCGCCATGAGGCGGGCACTGCCGTAGTCGAACTCGGCGTCGGGCAGCACCGCCGCCATCCGTCGCGCGTCCTTGAGAGGGCGGTATGCGATGTAATGTCGCATCTGACGTCACCGGAACGTGTGGCATCGCCGCCCTCTCCGCTGCTCGGGAGGCTCGGCGTGCTGGAGTGCCACCCGTGAGCGACCGCCAGTCCCACAAGAGCGACTTATCCGACGAGCGCTGGGCCCTGATCGAGCCAGTGATCACCGCCTGGAAGGCCCGACACCGCTCCGTCAGCGGCCACCAAGGCAACTACGGCATGCGGGAGATCGTCAACGCCCTGCTGTACCAGTCCCGCACCGGCTGCCAGTGGGACTACCTCCCCCACGATCTGCCGCCCGCCGGCGCGGTGAAGTACTACTTCTACAAGTGTCGCGACGATGGCACCGACCAGACCATCCACGACCTGCTGCGCTGGCAGGTTCGGGAGAAGAGGGGCCGATTAGCCGACCCCAGCCTGGTGGTGCTCGACACCCAAAGCCTGCACGCCGCCGCGGAGGTACCGGCCGGCACGACCGGACGGTACGCGAACAAGAAGGTGCCAGGTCGCAAGCGGGCCCTTGCCGTCGACGTCCTCGGACTGATGATCGCGGTGGTGGTGCTCGCCGCCTCCGTCCACGACAACGCCTTCGGCACCGCCCTGCTCGACAAGGTCGCAGCGAACGCCGGCACCCTGACGAAGGCCCTGGTGGACCAGGGGTTCAAGACGACCGTCGTGGACCACGGGCGGCAGGTGGGCATCGAGGTTGAAGTCGTCGAGCGCAACCCGGCCGACGCTGGTTTCGTCCCCCAGCCCAAGCGGTGGATCGTGGAGCAGACGAACGGGATCTTGATGCTGCACCGCCGGCTGGTGCGCGACTACGAGCACCGGACCGCGTCGGCCGAGTCACGGGTGTACTGGGCGATAAGCGACCGGATGTCGAGGATGCTGACCGGCACCTCCACCCCTGCCTGGCGTGGAGCATGACCGGCGGAGAGCTGACGTTGGGGGCGGTACTGGTCCGGTTGGAGGAGCGGGAGCGGGAGATCGCCGCGCAGGCCGAGGCGGCCCGGGAGAAAATCGCGGAACTGACAGCACTGCTGGACGGGTTCGACACCGCCGCCGAGAGATCCGGATCACCCGCAAGACGCTGCTGGAGCTGCCCGATCCACCACCATCCGAGCCCCCGGCCGCGAAACTGCCGGACCATCCTGCCTATCAGCAGATCATGGCCGTATTCGCCGCGACCGATGCCCCGTTGCGGGCGCGGGCAGTATGCGAGGCGGTGGACGTGGAGATCGCGCCCAGCAACATCAACAACGTCCGCCTGAAGCTCAAGCGGCTCGCCGGGCGGGGAATCCTGGCCGAGACCGAGCAGGGGCTGTTCGCCCTGCCGCGGCCGTAACCCCCGTCGCGGACACCGGGCATCAGCTCGCGCGTAGCCCTGTGAGCAGATCCTGGTACGACTTGAACTGGAGCTGCAGGGGTGGAGCCAGGTCGCCAAAGGACTTGCTCAACGCTTGCGGCGACCGCTCCAGTTCCACGAGCACGTGCTCTGCTGTGTCGTCGCCGACAAGGTCGGGCGCCAGGGCCGCGCAGGCCCGAACGCCTGCATGCGGGGCAGTTAGCCAGGGGCGCGTGTCGCCGCCGAGGTCGCCGATGGCGATCACAATCGTCGCCAGGTCGTACGAGGAATCGGCGGCCCGGGCCATCGACGTCAACTGTTTCAGCAGCTCCGAACGTTGCGCGGAGGCCGCGGGATGCCGCGCCAGTGACCCAACTGCTGCGGCGGCGCAGGTTCTGCGCCTGGCACGTTCCGACGCGAGGTACGGCAGTGTTCGCCGCAGGAGCACGGGAACCACGTCGAAGCAGGCGAGCGCCGCCTGATCGAGGACGAGTTCACCGAGCCCCGTGCCGTCCTGCCACATCCGGGCCCTGCCATCTGCGTCGGACGACACGTACTCGACAGTCCAGGCCCGCAGCTCCGGTGTGCGGTCCTCGACCCGAGCACGGATCTCCGCAGCCCGGTCGCCGAGGTCGGCGGCGGCGCCGATCGCGTACAGATAGGCGAGCATGGCATCGGGCAGCGAGGGATCGTCGGGCCCCAGCAGCGGATTGTCCAGGAGCTCGGTGACGAGCATCGCGGTGGGGGCCGTCGCAGGCCAGGCCTTGCCCTCGCGGCGAAGCGTCTCCGACCACAGGTGTGAGTACCCGTCGACGAAAGCCTCCGCATCGTCGCCGAGGAGAGCTGCCAGACGCCGCGGCGTGTCGCCAGCGGGGCCCGAGGCATGGAACAAGCCGGACCAGTCCACGTCATCCGTACGGTCATCCACAACGGGGATGGTGCCACAACACCTCGACGGGCTCACACTGACCAGACTCACTCCGGATCGCGGGGCATGTTCACCCAGCCCGGCCCCTGACCCCTCACACGGACACCCGACCCGCCAGCCTCACTCAACCCGGTCACGAATCGGACATCAACTTTCATATCACCCTCTGACCAGCGACAGCTATCTGCATGGCAGCCGCTACTCGATTGCAGTGCTTGAATGGAGCGTAGTTCCTGGTCTGGCAAGGAGAAGCGCTGTGCCCCTGGTGTCTGTCGTGATGCCCGTGTACAACTCGGCGGCCACCCTCGGCGCGGCCGTCCGGTCGGTGCTCACCCAGACCCACAGCGACGTGGAGCTGCTGGTCACCGACGACCAGTCCTCCGATGGCTCCATGGACCTGCTCCGCGAGTTCGCCGAGCAGGACGAGCGCGTTCTGCCGAAGTCGGCACCCGAGCGGGGCGGTGCGGGCCGGGCTCGCAACCTCGCCATCGAGCGGGCCCGTGGGGACTACATCGCCTTCCTCGACAGCGACGACATGTGGTTGCCGGAGAAGACCGAGAAGCAGCTCGCCTTCGCCGCGGAAGGCGATACGCCTTTGACGTTCACCTCGTACTTCAAGATGGCCGCCGACTACGACGGCGAGAGCACCGACTGGGTTGCGAACGGGCGGGTGGTCCGTGCGCGGGAGCACGTGGACTATCGCGCGATGCTGGTCCAGGACCACATCGGTGCTCTCACCGCCATGTACGACCGCAATATCCTGGGCACGAGGCTGATGCCGGAGATGCGCAAGCGCCAGGACTACGCCCTATGGCTGTCGATCATGAGGGACGGCGCTGACGCCCGGGGCCTGGCTGAGCCGCTTGCGGTGTACAGGGCCCACCAGGCGGGATCGCTGTCCTCCAACAAGCTCTCGCTCGTGCAATACAACTGGGCCCTGTACCGCGAGCACGAGCATCTGTCGGTCCCGCGGGCGACGCGGGCACTGGCCGGCGCCGTGTGGCAGTCGCTGCGCAACTCGCGCATCTAGTGCCGCAACAGGCAACGTTGGCCCCGTCGCGACGCCCGGCACGCACTCCCGCCGCACCGGCCGAAAGCCCACGTACGCCCAGTACGAGGACTTCCGGCCGGCCCGCCGGGAGCACGCACCGGACGCCGCTCCTTCACGGGCAAACGTTGCCTGCCACGGCACTAGTAGGACTCCGTTAGGTCTGTCTTGATCTTGGTGGCCTCTTGTTGGGCAGGGGGCGGTGACAGGTGGTGCAGGTGCCGGTCCAGCAGTTCA
>NZ_JBHWCC010000054.1:3944-62423 GCF_042735715.1 Streptomyces sp. NPDC059582 | reverse complement strand
GCACGCGGGGCGGCGGCCGTTCGCCCTCCCGGGCGCCGGAACGGCGGACCTGAGCTGGGCGGATATGCCCTGGCGCGCCCCTGCCGCCTGGGGCCCGTACCATGGGGTGAGGCCGTGGCATGTCAAGCCCGGCAGGGCCCGCGTAACACAGACGTACGCGCAGGCCGTCCTCAACTCCGGGAGTACGCCACACCATGGCCACGCGCCACGACATCCGCAACGTAGCCATCGTCGCCCACGTCGACCACGGCAAGACGACCCTCGTCGACGCCATGCTGAAGCAGGCGGGCGCCTTCGCGGCGCACGCCGCCGAATCACTCGACGACCGCATGATGGACTCGAACGACCTGGAGCGTGAGAAGGGCATCACGATCCTGGCCAAGAACACGGCCGTGAAGTACCACCCGAAGGACGGCGGCGACGCCATCACGATCAACATCATCGACACCCCCGGCCACGCCGACTTCGGCGGCGAGGTCGAGCGTGGTCTGTCGATGGTGGACGCGGTGGTCCTGCTGGTCGACGCCTCCGAGGGCCCGCTGCCCCAGACCCGCTTCGTGCTGCGCAAGGCGCTGCAGGCCCGCCTGCCCGTCATCCTGTGCATCAACAAGACGGACCGCCCCGACTCGCGCATCGACGAGGTCGTCAACGAGGCCTACGACCTCTTCCTCGACCTCGACGCCGACGAGGACCAGATCGAGTTCCCCATCGTCTACGCCTGTGCGCGTGACGGTGTGGCCTCGCTGACCAAGCCGGAGGACGGCACCGTCCCGGCCGACAGCGACAGCCTGGAGCCGTTCTTCTCCACCATCCTGTCGCACGTCCCGGCTCCGGAGTACGACGAGGCGGCCCCGCTCCAGGCGCACGTCACCAACCTGGACGCCGACAACTTCCTCGGCCGTATCGCGCTGCTCCGCGTGGAGCAGGGCGAGCTGCGCAAGGGCCAGACCGTCACGTGGATCAAGCGCGACGGCACGATGTCCAGCGTCCGCATCACCGAGCTGCTGATGACCGAGGCGCTCACCCGCAAGCCCGCCGAGAAGGCCGGCCCGGGTGACATCTGCGCGGTCGCCGGTATCCCGGACATCATGATCGGCGAGACCCTCGCCGACACCGAGAACCCGATCCCGCTGCCGCTGATCACGGTCGACGAGCCCGCGATCTCGATGACCATCGGCACCAACACCTCGCCGCTGGTCGGCCGGGGCGGCACCGGCAAGGGCGCGGACGCCAAGGCGGCCGTCAAGGACCGCAAGGTCACCGCCCGCCAGGTCAAGGACCGTCTCGACCGCGAGCTCGTCGGTAACGTCTCCCTGCGCGTGCTCGACACCGAGCGTCCGGACGCGTGGGAGGTCCAGGGCCGTGGTGAGCTCGCGCTCGCCATCCTGGTCGAGCAGATGCGCCGCGAGGGCTTCGAGCTGACCATCGGCAAGCCCCAGGTCGTCACCAAGCAGGTCGACGGCAAGACCTACGAGCCGGTCGAGCGCATGACCGTGGACGTCCCCGAGGAGCACATGGGCGCCGTCACGCAGCTCATGGGCGTCCGCAAGGGCCGGATGGACAACATGTCCAACCACGGCTCCGGCTGGGTCCGCATGGAGTTCGTGGTCCCGTCCCGCGGCCTGATCGGATTCCGGACGGAGTTCCTCACCGGCACCCGTGGCACGGGCATCGCCCACTCCATCCACGAGGGCCACGAGCCGTGGTTCGGCACGCTGACGACCCGTAACAACGGCTCGCTCGTCGCCGACCGCGCCGGCGCCGTCACCGCGTTCGCGATGACGAACCTCCAGGAGCGCGGTGTGCTGTTCACCGACCCCGGCACCGAGGTGTACGAAGGCATGATCGTCGGCGAGAACTCGCGCTCCGACGACATGGACGTGAACATCACCAAGGAGAAGAAGCTCACGAACATGCGGTCGTCCTCGGCCGACTCGTTCGAGGCCATCGTCCCGCCGCGCAAGCTGTCGCTGGAGCAGTCCCTGGAGTTCTGCCGCGACGACGAGTGCGTCGAGGTGACCCCGGAGGCCGTTCGCATCCGTAAGGTGAACCTGGACGCCCGGGAGCGTGCCCGCGCCGCGAGCCGCGCCAAGAACGGCTGAGGTTCCGCCGCTCGGCGGCGGCTTTCGAGACCCGGCTCTCCGTCCTTCGGAGGGCCGGGTTTTCGTCATGCCCGCGTTTAGAAGACCCATGGAGGGGGAAAGCGGCGGCCGGCTGGGAGGTGGCGGGAAGCGTTCGGGTCGCGTTATGGGGCAGTTGAGACGGTGTTCGGATATCGGAGATTCAGCGGTCAAGTTTCGGACATGTAAACAAAAATAACTTCGCTTATGTCCGAAATGACGGTTTACTGTCTCGCATGTCAAGCGCGCACAGGTGTCAATCGTCGCAATTTTTGCTCAAAATATTGACGATAGGGAGATCCCTAGGTCTTCCGCCCTTGACGCGCGTTGACCTCCTTGGCGAAAGTTCCCCCAAACCACAGAACCTGCCGGTTTCTGTGCTGCGCTCCAATTCTCCAACCCCCCGGGGGAAGAACACACATGACCAGTCCAGCCAAGGCCGAGGGCTCCGGGCCGTCGATCGCCTTGGACCCCGAGCTCGAGTCGAAGCCCGAGCCCGCCAAGGGCGAGACGAAGCTTGAGGGTCGTTCCCCCGGCCAGCTGATGTGGCAGCGGTTCAAGCGTGACCGTACCGGCGTCATCTGTGCGGTGGTAGTGATTTTCTACTTCGTCGTCGCTCTGCTGGCGCCGTTGCTCACCAAGCTGAGCGGGACCGACCCGTACACCCTGTACGGCCAGGACCCGACGTACGCGGACACGCCGGTCCTGGACGACTTCGGCCTTCCGCTGGGCTGGTTCGGCGGGCTCTCCGGGGAGCACTGGTTCGGAGTCGAGCCGCAGTACGGACGCGACGTGTTCGCCATGCTGGTGTACGGCATGCGGACCTCGCTGTTCATGGCCCTCGGCGTCACCGGTCTGCTGATGGTCACGGGCGTCATCATCGGTCTGGTGGGCGGCTACTTCGGCGGTCGCACCGACTACTGGATCGGCCGGGTCACGGACTTCTTCCTGTCCTTCCCGCAGCAGCTGTTCTTCATCGCCTTCATGCCCGTGGTGACCGCGTTCTTCGTGGACCCGCGCGAGGAGACCCCCACTTACTTCCGCGCGCTGGCGATGCTGATCGTGCTCTGGCTCCTGGGATGGATGGGCATGGCGCGCCTGGTGCGCTCGACCGTGCTGTCCCTGCGGGAGCGGGAGTTCGTCGAGGCCGCCAAGGTCTCCGGCGCCTCGCCGGGCCGGATCGTCCGCAAGGAGATCCTGCCGAACGTGGTGACGCCCATCCTGGTGCAGTTCACGTACCAGCTGCCCAGCACCATCCTCACCATCGCCTTCCTCTCCTTCGCCGGAGTCGGCTTCGTCGAGCCGACCCCGGACTGGGGACGACTGTTCGCCGCGGGCTCTTCCTACGCCCAGCAGGATCCGGCGTTCATCTTCTTCCCCGGTGTGGCGCTGGTGATCTTCGTCCTGGCCTTCAACCTCCTCGGAGACTCGGTGCGGGACGCTTTCGACCCCAAGTCTGGGCGGTAGATCGTCCATTGGTGGGGGGTGACTGCCGCCCCCGCGTCGGCCTACCAGCCGCGTCAGGCAGTACTCATGGATAACAACCGACAGGTAGGTGCATACGCCACTATGAAGTCGTTCACTTCGCGCAGAGCGCGCGCCATCGTGGTCGCGATCGCGGCCGGCTCCCTCGCGCTCACCGGATGCTCGGAGAACAAGGGCTCCAAGTCGACCGGCGACTCCAAGAAGGACCAGCAGGAAGCGTCGGTCCAGTCGAAGGCGGTCACCTACGCCGACGCCGCCGGTTCCACCGGCCCCGCCGCGGAGGTCGCCGGTGCCAAGAGCGGCGGCACCATCGCGGTCTACCAGGAGGCGGGCCTGTCCCACCTCGACCCGAGCCAGATCTACGTCTCGGACGCCGGCCAGGTCGCCAACCTGCTCTTCCGTCGCCTGACGCAGTTCAAGGAGGACGGCAAGGGCAACGTCTCGGTCGTGGGCGACCTCGCCACCGACTCGGGCAAGTCCTCCGACGGCGGCAAGACCTGGACCTTCACGCTGAAGGACGGCGTCAAGGACGCGAACGGCGCGGCCATCACGTCCGCCGACGTCCGCCACACGGTCGAGCGCCAGTTCGCCAAGTTCATCTTCGACGGCCCGCCCTACCTCCAGACCTGGCTCGCCGGCGACAAGTACTCCTCGGACTACCGCAAGCTCCTCCCGGGCGGCGGCTTCGACGGCAAGCACCTGCCGGCCTCCGTGCTGGACACCCCGGACGCGAAGACGGTCGTCTTCCACTTCGACACCGCCCGCCCGGACCTGCCGCAGACGCTGGCCATGGCCGGCTACGCGGTCGTCCCGGAGAAGACGGACACCAAGGAGAAGTACGACAAGGCCCCGGTGGCCACCGGTCCGTACAAGATCGCGTCGTACAAGATCGGCAAGTCCCTGGTGCTCACCAAGAACACCAACTGGGACCCGAAGACCGACTCGGTGCGCCACCAGTACCCGGACGGCTTCAACTTCCAGTTCGGTCTCACCGAGTCGACCCAGACCAAGCGTCTGATCGCCGACCAGGGCGCGGACAAGAACGCCATCCAGCTCACCGCCGGCGTCGAGGCCACGCAGATCCAGGACGTCATCGGCAACCCGGCGGTCAGCAAGCGCACGGTCAAGGGCTACCAGCCCTACGTGATGCAGCTGACCTTCAACCTGGACCGTGTGAAGGACCTGAAGGCCCGCCAGGCCATCACGTACGCGGTCAACTCCAAGTCGCTCATCGCCGGTGAGGGCGGTGTCTACGGCGGCGACGTGGCGCCGAACTACTTCGCCCCGACCCTGCCGGGCTACGAGGCGAAGTACGACCCGTACGGCCGTCTGAAGACGCCGCAGGGCAACATCGCGAAGGCCAAGGAGATCGTCAACAGCCTCCCGGCCGCCGAGAAGAAGGTCGTCTTCGCCTACGCCAACAGCGAGAACGGTCAGAAGCGCAAGGTCGCGATCGAGGACGCCCTGACCAAGGTCGGCTTCGACGTCGTCTCCAAGGAGGTCGACGCCGCGAGCTACTACGAGCAGATCGGCAAGCTCAACAACCCGTACGACATCTACATCTCGGGTTGGGGCCAGGACTGGCCGTCGCCCGGCACCGTGATCACGCCGGTCTACGACCCGGCCCAGGTCGCCGACGGTTCGCCGAACTACTCGCACACGAAGGACCCGAAGGTCAAGGAGCTCATCAAGACCGCTCTGGCCCAGGACCCGACCGAGGCCGCGAAGACCTGGAAGGAAGCCCAGCACTACCTGATGGAGAAGGTCCTTCCGGCCGCTCCGCTGTGGTACACGAAGCAGTTCCAGCTCTCCGGTTCGAACATCGGTGGTGCCCGGTACGCCTCGGTCTCCAGCCTCATCGACATCAACCAGCTCTACCTGAAGTCGTAACTCTCTACGGCTGATCGCGGGGGCGCGCACCAGGCGGAGCGCGCCCCCGTACTTCCGCTAAACCTCCCACCGTCTCCGCAGAGAGCAGCCTTCCCGCCATGCTTCAGTTCATCCTCCGGCGCACAGTCGGTGCCGTCGTCACCTTGTTCCTCCTCGGCGCCGCCACCTTCTTCCTGTTTGTCGCCGCGCCATCCGACTACGCCTCCCTGGCCTGTGGCAAGGACTGCTCTCCCCAGAGACTGGAAGACATCCGCCAGGCACTCGGCCTCAATCTGCCCATCGCGCAGCAGTTCTGGGACTTCATGACGGGCATCGTCATGGGCCGTGACTTCCCGACCGGGCACTGCAGCGCTCCGTGCCTCGGGGTCTCCTTCTACTCGGGCGACGAGGTCTGGTCCACGATCCTGGACCGCTTCCCGACCACCCTGACCCTCACCGCGGGCGGCGCGGTCGTCTTCCTCGTCGTCGGTGTCGGCGCCGGCATGCTCGCCGCGTACAAGCGCGGGTCCGTGGTCGACAAGATCGCCACCGGCGCGTCGATGGTGCTCAGCTCGTTCCAGATCTACTTCCTCGGCCCGATCGTGCTGATCATCTTCGTCTACAGCACGGGCTGGATGGACAACCCGCAGTACAACCCGATCACCCAGAACCCGTGGACCTGGTTCACCGGCATGCTGTTGCCCACCCTCGTGATGGCCACGATCTTCACCGCGCAGTACACGCGTATGGCGCGCTCGTCGATGATCGAGCAGCTCGCCGAGGAGCACGTGCGCACCGCCCGGGCGAAGGGCATGTCGAGCAAGTACGTGTTCTTCCGCTACGCGTGGCGTGGTGCGCTGATCCCGATCGTCACCGTGCTCGGTATCGACATCAGCAGCATGCTGGGCGGTGCCGTCGTGACCGAGCTGACCTTCTCCCTCCAGGGAATCGGCCGTCTCGCCGTGGACGGTGCCTCCCACAAGGACCTGCCGCTGACCATGGGCGTCATGCTGTTCGGTGCCTTCTTCATCCTGATCTTCAACATCCTCACCGACATCGCGTACGCCTACATCGACCCGCGCGTCCGGCTCTCCTAGGAAGAACGAACCACCGTGACCACACTGACCAAGACCGAGGACGCCCCGGCCCCGACCGGCCCGGAGAGCTTCCTGTCGGTGCGTGATCTGAGGGTGCAGTTCTCCACCGAGGACGGCATCGTCAAGGCGGTCGACGGGCTCTCCTTCGACGTCGAGCGCGGCAAGACCCTGGGCATCGTCGGCGAGTCCGGCTCCGGCAAGTCCGTCACCAACCTGACGGTCCTGGGCCTGCACAACCCGCGCAGCACCACGATCGACGGCGAGATCATCCTCGACGGCAAGGAACTCGTCACCGCCACGGAGAGGGAGCTGGAGCAGCTCCGCGGCAACAAGATGGCGATGATCTTCCAGGACCCGCTGACCGCGCTGTCGCCGTTCTACACCGTGGGCCGTCAGCTGTCCGAGCCGTACATGAAGCACACCGGCGCCTCCAAGAAGGAGGCGAAGGACCGCGCGGTGCAGATGCTGGAGAAGGTCGGCATCCCGCAGCCCAAGGTGCGCTTCGACGACTACCCGCACCAGTTCTCCGGCGGTATGCGTCAGCGCGCGATGATCGCCATGGCGCTGATGTGCGACCCCGACCTGCTGATCGCCGACGAGCCGACCACCGCACTGGACGTCACCGTGCAGGCCCAGATCCTGGACCTGCTCAAGGACCTCCAGCAGGAGTTCGGCTCCGCGATCATCTTCATCACCCACGACCTCGGCGTCATCTCCAACATGGCCGACGACCTGCTCGTGATGTACGCGGGCCGGGCCGTCGAGCGCGGCAGCGTCCGCGAGGTCATGCGGGAGCCGCGGCACCCCTACACCTGGGGTCTGCTCAGCTCCATGCCGCGACTGGACAGCGACGTCAACGAGGCGCTGACGCCGATCCCCGGCTCGCCGCCCTCGCTGCTCAACCCGCCGACGGGCTGCCCCTTCCACCCGCGCTGTGTCTTCCGCAGCGAGGTGCCCGGCACACTGTGCACCGACTCCCGGCCGCCGCTGGGCGAGGGCCGGTCGGCCGCCTGTCACCTGACGGCCGAGCAGAAGCAGACCATCTTCATCGACAAGATCCAGCCCCGGCTGCGCTAGGGAGAACCGAGACATGAGCGACAACCTCACCCTCCCGACACAGCAGGGCACCGCCGACTCCGCGCCCGCCGAGACGCTGCTCGAGGTCCAGGGCCTGACGAAACACTTCCCCATCTTCGGCGGCTTCCCGATCAAACGGAGAGTCGGCGCCGTGCAGGCCGTCGACGGCGTCGACCTGACCGTGGGCGTCGGCGAGAGCGTCGGCCTGGTGGGCGAGTCGGGCTGTGGCAAGTCGACCACCGGCCGGCTCATCACCCGCCTGCTGGAGCCCTCCGCCGGAAAGATCACGTACGCCGGCCAGGACATCACCCACGCCTCGCGCCGTCAGCTGGCGCCGGTGCGGTCCGAGATCCAGATGATCTTCCAGGACCCGTACTCCTCGCTGAACCCGCGGCAGACGGTCGGCTCGATCATCAAGTCGCCGATGGAGGTCAACGGGATCGACCCGGCGGGCGGCCGGGAGAACCGGGTCCGTGAGCTCCTGGAGCTCGTCGGCCTCAACCCCGAGCACTACAACCGCTTCCCCCACGAGTTCTCCGGCGGTCAGCGCCAGCGCATCGGCGTGGCCCGCGCGCTGGCCCTGAACCCGAAGCTGATCGTGGCGGACGAGCCGGTCTCCGCGCTGGACGTGTCGATCCAGGCGCAGGTGGTGAACCTGCTCAAGAAGGTCCAGGACGAGCTGGGCATCGCCTTCCTCTTCATCGCCCACGACCTCGCGATCGTCCGGCACTTCTCGCAGCGTGTCGCGGTCATGTACCTCGGCAAGGTGGTCGAGGTCGGCGACCGGGACTCGATCTACAACCGTCCCCGGCACCCGTACACGCACGCGCTGCTGTCGGCGGTGCCCGAGGTCGGCATCGACGACGCGTCGGAGGGCCGGGAGCGGATCCGTCTCGCCGGTGACGTCCCGTCCCCGATCCACCCGCCGTCCGGCTGCCGCTTCCGCACCCGCTGCTGGAAGGCGCAGGACAAGTGCGCCACGGAGGAGCCCCCGCTGCTGCAGATCTCCGGCAACGGCGCCGGTCACCTGACGGCCTGCCACTTCCCGGAGGACCCCACCACGGAGGCCCGTGACGAGGACGTCGTCCTCGACCCGGCCCTGCGGGCGCTGGAGGAGTCGGCCGACAAGGAGTGACTCCGTAAGGACGTGCGACCGCCGACCGGGGCGGGGGTGAAGCCACCCCCGCCCCGGTCGCGTGTGTCCGCCTGCCCGCCCGGCGTCCGGCCGGGGAGGAGGGCCCGTCACCGGGAGGGCGAGCGAACGGGTGAGTGCATGTGCGTGCCGCACCTTTTGAGGCGATATTGGCCGATAAAGGATCAGCGTTTCGGCGCTGGCGGCCCAGCGCAGTCATGCGCGTTCCTGAGGAGGCACCCCATGCGTGGAGCCACGCACGCCCAACGAGTCGTCTGCGCGGCGGCGGTAGCGCTCGCGGCTACGGCCTGCGGAGGCGGCGGGAGCGGCGGCGGCGACGGCGGAGGCGGCGGCGGGGTGTTCAGCTCCTCCTGGGGAGACCCGCAGAACCCGCTGGAGCCGGCCAACACCAACGAGGTGCAGGGCGGCAAGGTCCTCGACATGATCTTCCGGAGCCTGAAGAAGTACGACCCGCAGACCGGCAAGGCCGAGGACATGCTCGCCGAGAAGATCGTCACCTCGGACTCCCAGAACTTCACGATCACCGTCAAGGACGGCTGGACCTTCAGCAACGGCGAGCCGGTCACCGCGCAGTCCTTCGTGGACGCCTGGAACTACGGCGCCAGCTTGAAGAACAATCAGAAGAACGCGTACTTCTTCGGCTACATCGCCGGCTACGACAAGGTTCACCCGGAGAGTGGCAAGCAGAGCGCCGACAAGCTCTCAGGGCTGAAGGTGGTCGACCCGAAGACCTTCACCGTCAAGCTCAGCCAGAAGTTCTCCACCTTCCCCGACACCCTCGGATACGTGGCCTACGCCCCGCTGCCGAAGGCGTTCTTCAGCGACCACGCGGCCTGGGTGAGCAAGCCGATCGGCAACGGCCCGTACACCATCGACTCGTACGCCAAGGGCTCCCAGATGGTCCTGAAGAAGTGGGACGCCTACCCCGGGGACGACAAGGCGCAGAACGACGGGGTCACCCTCAAGGTGTACACCGACAACAACACCGCCTACACCGACCTGCTGGCCGGCAACCTCGACCTGGTCGACGACGTGCCCGCCGCCCAGCTCAAGAACGTGAAGAACGACCTCGGCGGGCGGTACATCAACACCCCGGCCGGCATCATCCAGACCCTCGCCTTCCCGTTCTACGACAAGGCCTGGAACAAGACCGACTCGGACAAGGTCCGCAAGGGCCTGTCGATGGCGATCAACCGCGACCAGATCACGGACACGATCTTCCAGAAGACCCGCACCCCGGCCACCGACTGGACCTCACCGGTGCTCGGCGAGGCCGGCGGCTTCCAGGACGGACTGTGCGGGGACAGCTGCAAGTACGACCCGGCCGCGGCCAAGAAGATGATCGCCGAGGGCGGCGGCCTGCCCGGCGGCCAGGTCAAGATCACGTACAACGCGGACACCGGCTCGCACAAGCAGTGGGTCGACGCGGTGTGCAACTCCATCAACAACGCCCTCGGCGACGACAAGGCCTGCGTCGGCAACCCGGTCGGCACGTTCGCCGACTTCCGCAACCAGATCGGCGACAAGAAGATGACCGGCCCGTTCCGCGCCGGCTGGCAGATGGACTATCCGCTGATCCAGAACTTCCTGCAGCCGCTCTACTACACCGACGCCTCCTCCAACGACGGCAAGTGGTCCAACAAGGACTTCGACAAGCTCGTCGACAAGGCCAACGCCGAGACGGACACGACCAAGGCGGTGAGCACCTTCCAGGACGCCGAGAAGGTCGTCCGGGACAACATGGCCGCCATCCCGCTCTGGTACCAGAACGGCAGCGCCGGCTACTCGGACCGGCTCTCGAACGTCAAGCTCAACCCGTTCTCCGTCCCCGTGTACAACGAGATCAAGGTCGGCTGATCCGTCGTGGGACGCTACGTCGTCCGGCGCCTCCTCCAGATGATCCCGGTGTTCATCGGCGCCACCCTGCTGATCTTCCTGATGGTGAACGTGATGGGCGACCCCATCGCGGGCTTGTGCGGCGAGCGGCAGTGCGACCCCGCCACGGCCGCCCAGCTGAAGCGGGAGTTCGGCCTCGACAAACCGGTCTGGCAGCAGTACGCGACCTACATGGGGAACGTCTTCACCGGCGACTTCGGTACGGCGTTCAACGGCCAGCCGGTCACCGAGCTGATGGGCGCGGCGTTCCCCGTCACCATCCGGCTGACGATCGTCGCGATCATCTTCGAGATCGTCATCGGGATCACCCTGGGTGTCGTCACGGGCCTGCGCCGGGGCCGGCCCGTCGACACCGCGGTGCTCCTGCTCACCCTGGTCGTGATCTCCGTCCCCACCTTCGTCACCGGTCTGCTGCTCCAGCTGCTGCTGGGCGTCGAGTGGGGCTGGATCAAACCGTCCGTCTCCCCGGACGCCACCTTCGGCGAGCTGATCGTGCCGGGCCTGGTGCTGGCGTCCGTCTCCCTGGCCTACGTCACCCGGCTGACCCGCACCTCCATCGCCGAGAACAAGCGCTCCGACTACGTCCGCACGGCGACCGCCAAGGGCCTGCCCAGGCACCGGGTCATCACCCGGCACCTGCTGCGCAACTCCCTGATCCCGGTCGTCACCTTCATCGGCACCGACATCGGCGCCCTGATGGGCGGCGCGATCGTGACCGAGCGGATCTTCAACATCCACGGCGTCGGCTACCAGCTCTACCAGGGCATCGTCCGCCAGAACACCCAGACCGTCGTCGGTTTCGTGACCGTTCTCGTGCTCGTCTTCCTGGTCGCCAACCTGCTCGTCGACCTCCTGTACGCCGTACTCGACCCGAGGATCCGCTATGCCTGACCCCCAGGACCGGGGCGCACCCGAGGGCGCCATCGCCGCGACCGGCATGGGCGGGGCCATGGACCTCGCCACGAGCGAGGCGGAGACCCTGGAGAAGACGCCGGGCGGTCCCCTGGGCACCGGCCCCGCGGGCAAGCCCCGCTCGCTGTGGTCCGACGCCTGGCGCGACCTGCGCCGCAACCCCGTCTTCATCGTCTCCTCGCTGGTCATCCTCTTCCTGGTCTTCATCTCCCTGTGGCCCTCGGCGATCGCCTCCGGCAGCCCCCTGCAGTGCGACCTCGCCAAGGCCCAGCAGGGCTCGCAGGGAGGCGCTCCGTTCGGCTACGACGGCCAGGGCTGCAACGTGTACACCCGCACGGTCTACGGGGCCCGTACGTCCGTCACGGTGGGCGTCTGCGCCACGGTGGGGGTCGCGCTCTTCGGCAGCGTCCTGGGCGGCCTGGCGGGCTTCTTCGGCGGGTTCTGGGACTCGATCCTGTCCCGGATCACCGATGTCTTCTTCGCGATCCCGGTCGTGCTCGGCGGTCTGGTCCTGCTGTCCGTGGTCACCAGCAACACCGTCTGGCCGGTCATCGGGTTCATGGTGCTGCTCGGCTGGCCGCAGATCTCCCGCATCGCCCGCGGCTCCGTCATCACCGCGAAGCAGAACGACTACGTCCAGGCGGCCCGCGCCCTGGGCGCCTCCAACTCCCGGCTCCTGCTGCGGCACATCGCCCCGAACGCGGTGGCGCCGGTGATCGTCGTGGCGACCATCGCGCTCGGCACCTACATCGCGCTGGAGGCGACCCTCTCGTACCTCGGTGTCGGGCTGAAGCCGCCGAGCGTGTCCTGGGGGATCGACATCTCCGCCGCCTCCCCGTACATCCGCAACGCCCCGCACGCGCTGCTGTGGCCCTCCGGGGCGCTGGCGCTGACCGTCCTGGCCTTCATCATGCTCGGCGACGCGGTGCGCGACGCCCTCGACCCGAAGCTGAGGTGACGGCGACATGCTGCTCGAAGTACGCGACCTGCAGGTGGAGTTCCGCACCAGGGACGGGATCGCCAAGGCCGTCAACGGCGTCAGCTACGGCGTCGACGCGGGCGAGACCCTCGCCGTGCTCGGCGAGTCCGGCTCCGGGAAGTCCGTCACCGCGCAGGCGATCATGGGCATCCTCGACATGCCGCCCGGCCGGATCACCGGCGGCCAGATCCTCTTCCAGGGCCGGGACCTGCTGACCCTGAAGGAGGACCAGCGGCGCAAGGTGCGCGGCGCCGAGATGGCGATGATCTTCCAGGACGCGCTGTCCTCCCTGAACCCCGTGCTCTCCGTGGGCGACCAGCTCGGCGAGATGTTCGTGGTGCACCGCGGGATGTCACGCAAGGACGCGCGGGCCAAGGCCGTCGAGCTGATGGACCGGGTCCGCATCCCGGCCGCCGGGGAGCGGGTGAAGCAGTACCCGCACCAGTTCTCCGGCGGTATGCGCCAGCGCATCATGATCGCGATGGCGCTGGCCCTGGAACCGGCCCTGATCATCGCCGACGAGCCCACCACCGCCCTCGACGTCACCGTCCAGGCCCAGGTCATGGACCTGCTCGCGGAGTTGCAGCGCGAGTACAACATGGGCCTCATCCTGATCACCCATGACCTGGGCGTGGTCGCGGACGTCGCCGACCGGATCGCGGTGATGTACGCGGGCCGGATCGTGGAGCAGGCCCCCGTGCACGACATCTACAAGGCGCCCGCCCACCCGTACACGCGGGGACTGCTGGAGTCCATCCCGCGGCTGGACCAGAAGGGCCGGGAGCTCTACGCCATCAAGGGGCTGCCGCCCAACCTCATGGACATCCCGGCGGGCTGCGCCTTCAACCCCCGTTGCCCGATGGCCCAGGACGTGTGCCGGACGGACGAGCCACCGCTGTACGAGGTGTCCGAGTCGGGCGGGGCCCGGACGAGCGCCTGCCACTTCTGGAGGGAGTGCCTGCATGACTGAGCCGATTCTGGAGGTCAGCGGGCTCGTCAAGCACTACCCGCTCACCCAGGGCATCCTCTTCAAGAAGCAGGTCGGCGCGGTGAAGGCCGTCGACGGCGTCGACTTCGCCCTGGCCCGGGGCGAGACCCTCGGTATCGTCGGTGAGTCCGGCTGCGGCAAGTCGACGGTCGCCAGGATGCTGGTCAACCTGGAGAAGCCGACGGCCGGCTCGATCAAGTACAAGGGTGAGGACATCACCCGCCTGTCCGGGAGGGCCCTGAAGGCCGTACGGCGCAACATCCAGATGGTCTTCCAGGACCCGTACACCTCCCTCAACCCCCGGATGACGGTCGGCGACATCATCGGGGAGCCGTACGAGATCCATCCGGAGGCGGCCCCGAAGGGCGACCGGCGCCGGAAGGTCCAGGACCTGCTGGACGTGGTCGGCCTCAACCCCGAGTACATCAACCGCTATCCCCACCAGTTCTCCGGCGGCCAGCGCCAGCGCATCGGCATCGCGCGAGGGCTGGCGCTGCGCCCCGAGGTGATCGTCGCCGACGAGCCGGTCTCCGCGCTGGACGTGTCGGTGCAGGCGCAGGTCATCAACCTGATGGCCGGTCTCCAGAAGGAGTTCGACCTCTCCTACCTGTTCATCGCGCACGACCTGTCGATCGTCCGGCACATCTCGGACCGGGTCGCGGTGATGTACCTCGGGCGGATCGTGGAGATCGGCAAGGACGCCGAGATCTACGACCATCCCACCCACCCGTACACCCAGGCCCTGCTCTCGGCGGTCCCGGTCCCCGACCCGGACGCTCGCGAACACCGTGAGCGGATCATCCTGGCGGGCGACGTGCCGTCCCCGACGAACATCCCCTCCGGCTGCCGCTTCCGTACCCGCTGCTGGAAGGCCCAGGAGCGCTGCGCCCTGGAGGTGCCCGCCCTGGCCGTCCCCGCCGAGTTCCGCATGACGTCCAGCCCGGCGGCCCACGACTCGGCCTGCCACTTCGCCGAGGAGAAGCAGGTGGTGCCGCCCGAGGAGACACCGGACGACCCTGCCGACGGGACGGCATAGCCGCCTAAAACAGCATCAACTGCGTTAACAAGCAGGCAACTTGGCCGACGCGATTCCGATATACGGACGCGTCAGTCTGAACAGCGTACGGCCGTGCGGGTGCCGTGAACGGGCCGGGAGCGCCATGTCTCCCGGCCCGTTGCCGCTTTCCGTGCCTCAGTCCAGTTCGAGGGCCCGCCGCAGGAAGTCCAGCTGAAGCCGGAGCAGGTTCTCGGCGACCGCCTCCTGCGGGGTCATGTGGGTCACCCCGGACAGGGGCAGCACCTCGTGCGGCCGGCCGGCCGCCAGCAGCGCCGAGGACAGCCGCAGCGAGTGGGCGACCACCACGTTGTCGTCCGCGAGACCATGGATGATCATCATCGGGCGGGCCGGTTCGGCCGGGTCCACCAGTCCGGTGTCGTCCACCAGCGAGTTGCGGCGGTACACCTCCGGCTGCGCGGCGGGATGCCCGAGGTAGCGCTCCTGGTAGTGCGTGTCGTACAGGCGCAGGTCGGTGACCGGGGCGCCGACCACGGCGGCGTGGAAGACGTCAGGGCGCCGCAGCACCCCCAGGGCGGCCAGGTAGCCGCCGAAGGACCAGCCGCGGATGGCGACCCGGCTCAGGTCCAGCGGGAAGTCCTCGGCGAGGGCCTGGAGCGCGTCGACCTGGTCCTGGAGGACCACCGCCGCCAGTTCGTCCTTGACGGCCTTCTCCCAGCCCGGCGAGCGGCCCGGGGTGCCCCGCCCGTCGGCGACGACGACCGCGAACCCCTGGTCGGCGAACCACTGCGAGGTCAGGTGCGCGTTGTGCGCGGCGACCACGCGCTGGCCGTGCGGACCGCCGTAGGGGTCCATGAGGACCGGCAGGGGAGTGTCACCGTGGTAGTCCGAAGGCATAAGCACGGCGCATGGAATTCGCCGTGCGCCCCCCTCGACCAACGTCACGCGCGTGGACATACCAGGATCTTCGGCGTACGACCGGACAGTCGCCGTCAGCTTTCCGCCACGCAGCACCTGCACCTTCGACCCCGGCCGGTCCGGCGTGGCGGAGACGAGTACGGTCACGCCCCCCGCGCGCACCGCCGTGTGCACGCCGGGCACCTGGGACACGCGTTCCAGGCCGAGTTCGTTGACGCGGTAGACGTGCACCTCGCCGGTCTCCGGAGCCGCCGCGCCCTCGCCGGCCGAGGCCGAGACCAACACGTCCTCGTCGGTGACGTCCAGTACCGCGCGCAGGTGCAACTGCGTTCCGGTCAGGGGGCGTTCGCCGACCGCGAGCACCCGTGCGCCGCCCTCGTCCGCGATCCGTACCAGCTGCCCGGACGGACTCCAGCACGGCACTCCAGGGAAAAGATCAAGCCAACTTCGATCTTCATCGGCGTGCACCATCCGGCTCGTCCCGGTCTCCGGGTCCACGGCCAGGAACAGCTGGCTGCGCTGGTCCCGGGCCTGGACGAGGAGCAGTGGCGCACCCGCCGCTGACCAGTGCACTCGCGCCAGATACGGGTAGCGCGCCCGGTCCCAGGACACCTCCGTCCGCGCCCCGTCGAGCCCGATCACGAACAGCCGCACCTCGGCGTTGGGCGTGCCGGCCGCCGGATACCGGACGTGTTGTGGGTCACGTTCCGGATGGGCGGGATCGGAGATCCACCACTGCTGTACCGGCGTGTCGTCCACCCGTGCCACCAACAGCCGGTCCGACTCCGGCGCCCACCAGAAGCCCCGCGAGCGTGCCATCTCCTCGGCCGCGACGAACTCGGCCGATCCATAGGAAACGGCGGCCGACTCGGGCTCGGCGAGCGCGCGGTCGCCCTCGCCGTCGGCGCCCACCAGCCGCAGGGTGCCCTGGTGGACGTAGGCGATGTGCTGTCCGTCGGGGGAGGGGCGCGGGTCGATCACCGGTCCGGGTACGGGCAGTTCGCGTGCCGTGCCGGACAGCAGCCCGGCCGTGAACAGCCGCCCGGACAAGGCGAAGGAGGCCAGTTCCACCGCCGCGTCGGTGGCGTAGCCGACGATGCCCGCACCGCCCTCGCGGCTGCGTTCGCGGCGCGCCCGCTCCTCGGGCGAGAGGTTCTCCGCGGCCCCGCCGAGGAGGGCGCGCGGGTCGGCCGCCACGCGCTCCGTGCCGCCCGCAACGTCAAGAAACCAAAGGGAGTTGGCCCGGTCCGTGCCGGACCCGGAGCGCAGGAACACGACCCGCGAACCGTCGGGAGCCACGGTGAAGGAACGCGGCGCGCCGAGCGTGAATCGCTGGGTGCGGGCGTGCCGACGGGGGAAGGAGTCAGGCTCGGTCGTCATGCCCTGACCATATTGGCCATGCGCCCCCTTGTGCGGCAGTGCGCCGAGGGATGCGCGCGCACGGATAGTTATGATCACTAGCGCTGTGTGGGTATGAACCTGCTGGCCGCTGTATGGATTTACAAGTTCCCCTGCTGTGCCCCCACGTCCCCGGGTCCTTGGAGGTGAGCCGCCGTGGCACTCTCGATTTCGGCGGTAGTGCTGCTGGCGATCGTCGTCTTCCTGCTGATCAAGAAGTCGGGTCTGAAGGGCGGGCACGCGGTCGTGTGCATGCTCCTCGGGTTCTATCTCGCCTCGTCGACCGTGGCGCCCACGATCAGCGATCTGACCACGAGCGTCGCGAGCATGATCGGCAGCATCAAGTTCTGACCCGGGCACGGGGCCGTGGCGTCCGGGCCGTCCCGACGGGGAGCCTGGCGCGCCGCCGGGGCGAGCGTGCCTCGTAGGGTGGGTCCCATGACGGAACCACCCGCCCGGAGTCTGCTGCTGGTGCACGCGCACCCGGACGACGAGTCGATCAACAACGGCGCGACCATGGCCAGGTACGTGGCCGAGGGCGCGCGGGTGACCCTGGTCACCTGCACCCTCGGCGAACTCGGCGAGGTCATCCCGCCCGAGCTCGGGCACCTGACCGGCGCCGCCCTGGGCGAGTACCGGCTGGGTGAGCTGGCGGCCGCGATGCGCGAACTCGGCGTCGAGGACTTCCGTCAGCTCGGCGGTCCCGGCCGCTACCGGGACTCCGGGATGATGGGCCTGCCCGAGAACGACGACCCGTCCTGCTTCTGGCAGGCGGACGTAGACGAGGCCGCCGCCCACCTCCTCGACGTGATCCTCGAGGTGAACCCGCAGGTCCTCGTCACCTACGACGACAACGGCGGCTACGGCCACCCCGACCACATCCAGGCCCACCGCGTCGCCACGCGCGCCGCCGAACTGGCCGCCGACGCCGGCCGGCCGATCCCCAGGGTCTACTGGAACCGGGTACCGCGCGCGGTCGCCGAGGAGGCCTTCGACCGGCTCCGCGCCGAACTGCCGGGCCTGCCCCACGCCAAGGCCGCCGCCGTCGACGACGTGCCGGGTGTCGTGGCCGGCGAACGGATCACCGCCGAGATCGACGGTACCGCGTACGCCGCCGCCAAGGCCGCCGCGATGCGCGCGCACGCCACTCAGATCGAGGTGTCGTCCGACGGCGCGTACTTCGCGCTCTCCAACGAGCTCGCCCAGCCCCTCTTCACCACCGAGTACTACGAACTGGTGAGCGGGGAGCGCGCGGACGGGCACGGGGCCGATCTGTTCGCCGGGACCGAGGAGGCGTCATGACCGAACGCGGGTCGATGCTCGCCCAGCCGTTGCGGCGCCCCTCCGCCGGACGGGCCCTCGCCTATCTGGGGCTCCTCCTGCTCGGTGTGCTGGTCGCCATGGCCGGCGCGCTGGTGCAGGCGGCGTGGTTCCCGGGCGGGCTCCTGCTCGCGCTCGCCGGTGCCGCCGGGCTCTTCCTCGGCGGAGCGCGCGCGGCGGGCAGCCGGGGCGGGGCCGTCGCGCCCGCCGCGGGCTGGATGGTCACCGTCGTCTTCCTCACCGCCAGCCGCCCCGAAGGGGACTTCCTGTTCGGCGCGGGCGGCGGTTCCTATCTCTTCCTGCTCGGCGGCATGGCCCTTGCTGTGATCTGCGCCACCCTCGGATGGGGGCGGCAATCGGGGGCAGACACCGTCCGACTTGGGAAGTGACGTACCACTTCGCCGTGTGGCGCCCGTGGATGTGCCGTGTGGGTTTCCCCGGCGGTCGTGGGATACACGCCAGAAGTGGCCAGTATGGTGGTGCGCGCCGCCGAGCCGCCCGTGAGGCCTGTGCGGGCGGCGGAGCCAACCGGGAGAACCTGCCTTGAGTCGTGAAACTGACACTCCGTCCTCCGGGCCCGACGGGCGCGGCGGAGCCGCTTACCCCTCGGGCACGCCGCCGTACGGGACCCCCATGGTTTCCGACGGCGGTACGGGTGCGGGCCGTTCGGCCGCCCAGCCGGAGGAGCGCAAGACCGAGACCACGCTGACGACCCGGATCCGGATCAACATCCCCGGGTCGCGGCCGATTCCGCCGGTCGTCGTCCGTACGCCCGTCGCGGACAGCGACAGCGCTACGGGCGAGGACACCGGCGCCGACGCACCGGCTCCCGCCGCCGTGCCCACCGGCACCGTCGAACCGCCCGCCGACCCCGCGGCCACGGCCGAGGAGAAGACGAGCGACTGGTTCGCCCCCCGCAAGGGCGGATCGGGCAAGGGCGGCGGTTCCACCAACGGCGCGGCCCTGCCAGGCGGTTCCGCCGCGGGCGGCGCTGCCGCCGGTCCCGGTGCCGGTCCGGGTGCTCCCGCCGGCGCCCCCGCGCCTGCCCGGCCGAACACCGGCCGTCCCGGCGGTGTGGTCGGCTCCATGAGTTCCCCCGGCGGCTCGCGTCCCGGCGGCACGAACGGTGCCGGACTGTCGGGCGCCACCGGCGGCCCCGTCGCGCCCGGACACGGCGGCGGCACCGGTTCCTTCGACGTGACCGAGGCCCTGGCGGCCGGTCCGCTGGGCAACGGCTCACGCCCCGGCCCCGGCGATTCCCGCCGCGACGACCTGCCGTACTTCGCCGAGAACGGCCAGGGCGGACAGGGCGGTCAGATCGGCCAGGGCGGCCAGAGCGGCTACGGCGGCCCGCCGAACGTCCCCGGCGGCCAGGGCGGCGCCCAGGGCCCCTCCGGCCCGACCGGCGGCCCGGTCACCGGCGACGGCCCGCTGGTGCCTCCCGTGGGCGGCGCACAGGGCGGCCTCGGCGTGCGCCGCGTACCCGGCGCCTCCGGCGCTCCTGGCGGCCCGGGTGCGCCCGGCGCTCCGGGTGCTCCCGGCGGCCCCCAGGCGTTCAGCGGCGGGGAGTCCTTCAGCGGCCCCGAGTCGTTCGGCGGACCCGGCATGCCCGGTGGACCCGGCGGACCGCGTGGGCGCGGCCCCGGCGGTCCTGGTGGCCCCGGCACGCCTCCCGGCCGCGGCCCCGCGGCCGCGGGCGGCGGGCCCGGCGGGCTGAGCGACGACACCGCGATCCTCACCCCGCAGAAGCCGGCCCCCGAGCCCGGCCCCGGCGGCTACGGCGGCCGCATGGACAACGTCTCCGGGCAGACCGTCACCAGCGGCATCCCCATCGTGGCCCCGGGCGCTCCCGGCGCCCCGGGCGCCCCGGGTGCGGCCGGCGCGCCGTTCGGATCCGGGGCGCGCCCCGACGGGCCGCTGCCGCACACGCCCCCGAAGCTGCCCGAGCCGGTCGCGCAGAACGTGCCCGCGGCCGCGCCCCGCAAGAAGAAGAAGGGCCGCAGCAAGCTGGTCCTGCTCGGCAGCCTCGTGGTCGTCGCCGCGGCCGGCGCCTACGGCGCGGGCCTGCTGATGAACCACTCCGACGTGCCCAAGGGCACCACCGTGCTCGGCGTCGACATCGGCGGCGGAACGCGCGACGAGGCCGTCAAGAAGCTCGACGACGCCTTCGGCGAGCGGGTCGGCCAGCCACTGAAGCTGTCGGTCGACGGCGACACCGTCACGCTCAAGCCGGACCAGGCCGGGCTCCAGCTCGACGAGCAGGCCACCGTCGCCGCGGCCGCGCAGAGCGACTACAACCCGGTCTCCGTGATCGGCTCGCTCTTCGGCGGGCAGCGCGAGATCGAGCCGGTCATGCCCGTCGACGAGGAGAAGCTCCAGGCCGCTCTGGAGAGCGCCGCGGGCGGCTCCGGCTCGGCGAGCGACGGCACGATCAAGTTCCAGTCCGGCAAGGCCGTCGCCGTGTACGGCAAGGCGGGCAAGGGCATCGACATCGCCCAGTCCAACACCGCCGTCGCACAGGCCTACCGGACCCAGGTGGAGACCGGCGCGCCCGCCACCGTGAAGGTGCCGACGACCACCAGGCAGCCGACGGTCCCGGACGCCGAGGTCGACCGGATGATGAAGAAGTTCGCCGAGCCGGCGATGTCCGCCAAGGTCACCGTCCGCACGGACGCCGCGCACTCGATCCCCTTCAGCCCGGAGAACTCCCTGTGGAAGTTCCTGGAGGTGAAGGCCGTCGACGGCAAGCTCGTCGAGAGCTACAACGAGGCCGCGCTCAAGGAGCTCTACGGCCACACCTTCGACGGCGTGCTCATCACCCGCGGCACCGGCCAGAAGACGGCCGTCACGGTCCAGGACGTGATCAGCGCCCTGCGCCCGGCGCTGACCAGCACCACCAACCGCGTCGGCATCATCGAGACGAACCCGTCCTAGCCGTCGCCGTGGCGGGCCGTCACGGCACCCGAAGGGGCACCCGGCAGCAGCACCCGGGTGCCCCTTCGCCGTGCCCGGCCACGGAGGCCGCGTGTGCCTCCGGACGCCGGTGTGTCACCCCGTAGACATGACATCTGTCATCCGGCAGTCGGGACCCCCGACACTGCCGGGCACCCGGCCCCCGCCGCCAGGATGGTGGGCATGACGACGACAGCGACGGCCACCGCCACCGAGGTGGTCGGGTTCGATCAGGTGAGCAAGAGGTACGGGGACGTACGGGCCGTGGACGGCCTGACGCTCCGGCTGCACCCGGGGGAGACCGTGGCCCTGCTCGGGCCGAACGGAGCCGGCAAGTCCACCACCCTGGACCTGCTGCTCGGACTCAAGCAGGCCGACAGCGGCACCGTCCGGGTGTTCGGCGCCAGCCCGCGCGAGGCGATCATCGCCGGACAGGTGGGCGCGATGCTCCAGAGCGGCGGACTGATGGACGAGGTGACCGTCGGGGAACTGGTCAAGCTCGCCTGCGACCTGCACCCGAAGTCGTACAAGGCGAGCGACGTGCTGGCCCGCGCGGGCATCGCGCAGATCGCCGACCGCAAGGTCGACAAGCTCTCCGGCGGCCAGGCCCAGCGGGTCCGGTTCGCCCTCGCCACCGCGGGCGACAGCGACCTGATCGTCCTGGACGAGCCGACCACCGGCATGGACGTCTCCGCCCGCCAGGCCTTCTGGGCCACCATGCGCGAGCAGGCCGAACAGGGCCGCACGGTGCTGTTCGCCACGCACTACCTCGAAGAGGCCGACGCCATCGCCGACCGTGTGCTCGTCCTGCACCGGGGCCGGCTCCTCGCGGACGGCACCGCCGCCGAGATCAAGGCGAAGGCGGGAGCGCGCAGGATCTCCTTCGACCTCCTCGACGACACGATCGACGAAGCACCGCTGCGAGCGCTGCCCTTCCTCACCTCGGTGGACATCTCGGGCCAGACGATCCGCATCCAGTCCACCGACGCCGACGCGACCGTCCACGCCCTGTACGGCCTCGGCGTCTACCCCCGCAACCTCGAAGTCGCCGGACTCGGGCTCGAGCAGGCCTTCGTCGCCATCACCGCCGCCGAGGAGGCCAAGCAGTCGTGAACGCCCTCATCAAGCTGGAACTCGCCCGCGCCCTGCGCAACCGCAAGTTCCTGTTCTTCTCGGTGATCTACCCGTCGGTGCTGTTCCTGCTCATCGCGGGCCAGGCCGACGACACCACCAGGATCGACGGCACCGGGCTGACCCTGCCGACCTACATGATGGTGTCGATGGCCTCCTTCGGAGCCCTGACCGCCGTCCTGATGGGCAACAGCGAGCGCATCGCCAAGGAGCGCGAGAGCGGCTGGGTGCGGCAGCTGCGGCTGACCACCCTGCCGGGCCGCGGCTACGTCCTCGCCAAGACGGCCGGCGCGGCCGTGGTGAGCCTGCCGTCGATCGTCGTCGTGTTCGCCGTCGCCGCGGCCGTGAAGGGCGTACGCCTGGACGCCTGGCAGTGGCTCGCCCTCACCGGCGCCATCTGGGCCGGCAGTCTCGTCTTCGCCGCGCTCGGGGTCGCCATCGGCTATCTCGCCAGCGGGGACGCGGTCCGCCCGATCACGATGATCACCTACTTCGGCCTGTCGATCCTCGGCGGACTGTGGATGCCGTCCACGACCTTCCCGCAGTGGTTGCAGGACATCGCCGAGTGGCTGCCCACCCACGCGTACGCTGCCCTGGGACAGGCGATCGAACAGAGCCAGGCCCCGCACACCCAGGACGTCGCCATCCTCGCCGTGTTCTTCGTCCTGTTCTCGGGCGGAGCGGCCTGGCTGTACCGGAAGGACACGCTGAAGGCGTGAACAGCAACCGCGACGAAGACGCCGAGGTCCGTACCGAACGACCGATGCGCATGGGCCTGCCGCCACGCAACGCGCGCGAAGTCCTCATCAAGACGCTGTGGATCGTCGTCTGGCTGGTCTTCCTCAGCTCGCCGGTCCAGGACCTGTTCTCCGGCGGCCACAGCGTCGGCGGCACGGTCGCCGGCTGGCTGGGCCTGGTCGTCTTCGTCGCGGCCTACCTGTCGCTGGTCTTCCGCAACATGGGCGGCAGGGCGTACTCGGGCCGTACGGTCGGCGTCCTGATCCTCGGACTCGGGGTCCTCGCCGTCGTTCTGTGCCTCGCCCTCGGCAAGCAGTGGCTCGGCCTCTTCGTGTACGTCTCCGTCGCCTGCGGGGCGGCCCTGCCACTGCGTATGGCGTACCGCACGATCCCGCTGGCCGCCGTCGCGATGCTGCTCGTCGGGCTGCGCGTCGGCGAACAGGACGCGCTCGACCTGGTCCTGCTGGTGCTGCTCATCGGGTTCGCGATGACCGGGATCGGCCAACTCATCCGTACGACCATCGAGTTGCGCAAGGCCCGGGCCACCGTCGCCCAGCTCGCCGCCAACGAGGAGCGCCTGCGCCTCGCCCGCGACCTGCACGACCTGCTGGGCCACTCGCTCTCGCTGATCACGCTGAAGAGCGAGCTGGCCGGCCGGATGCTCCCCGAGCACCCCGACAAGGCCGCCCGGCAGGTCGCCGACATCGAACAGGTCAGCCGCCAGGCCCTGGTCGACGTACGCGAGGCCGTCACCGGCTACCGCCGAGCGCGCCTCGCCGACGAACTCGCCGGTACCCAGGTCGCTCTGACGGCGGCGGCCGTCGCGGCCGAGCTGCCCGTCGAACCCGACCTCACCGGCATCCCGGAGGAGAGCGAATCCGCCCTCGCCTGGGCCCTGCGCGAGGCGGTCACCAACGTCGTACGGCACAGCGGCGCACAGCGCTGCACGGTGGAGCTGCGCCGCCGCCAGACCCTCGACGGCCCCTTCCTCGAACTCTCCGTCGAGGACAACGGATCCGGGGGCCCGGGCCCGGGCACGGGCCCCGGCAACGGTCTGGCGGGTCTGGCCGAGCGCCTGGAGAAGGCGGGCGGCACCCTGGAGACGGGCCGTCTCAAGCACGGTTTCCGACTGGTCGCCCGCGTTCCGGCCGACTCCTCGCGGGACATAGGATCCGGGGCATGAGCCACACGATCAAGGTCCTCCTGGCCGAGGACCAGTCGATGGTCCGCGAGGCGCTGGCCGCTCTGCTCGGCCTCGAGGACGACATCGAGGTCGTCGCCCAGGTGGCCCGCGGGGACGAGGTCCTGGCGGCCGCCCGTGCCCACGACGTGGACGTGGCTCTCCTCGACATCGAGATGCCGGGCGCGACAGGCATCGAGGCCGCCGCCCTGCTGCACCGGGAGCTGCCCCGGGTGAAGTTGGTCGTCCTGACCACCTTCGGCCGCCCCGGCTACCTCCGCAGCGCCATGGAGTCCGGCGCCGACGCGTTCCTCGTCAAGGACGCTCCGGCCGCCCAACTCGCCGAAGCCGTACGCAAGGTGCTGGCCGGCGAGCGGGTCATCGACCCCACCCTCGCGGCCGCCGCGCTGGCCGAGGGCGCCAACCCCCTGACCGACCGCGAACGCGAGATCCTGCGCGCCGCGGCCGACGGCGCCACCAACGCGGAACTGGCGCGTGCCCTTCATCTCTCCCAGGGCACGGTCCGCAACTACCTCTCGACAGCGATCCAGAAACTGGCGGCCCGCAACAGAGCGGAAGCCGTCCGGATCGCGCGGGAGAAGGGCTGGCTGTGACGCCGGGCGATGCGGGGCAGCCGCCGGCGGCGCGGGGAACCGCGTGACCGGACCCCCGCACCCGCACCTCCGCGCCCACGGCCGCTCCACGGTGTCGCGCGGACAGGTCAGTTCAGCCTGGCGCGAGCCGCCAGCGCCTGCCCCCGCACCCGCTCCGCCGCGGGTGAGTCCACCGCGTCCACCACCTCCGCGTACGCCTCCAACTCGGCGGCCCCGCCCACGAAGTCCCCCCGCTGCACCAGGATCTGCGCCCGCTCGTAGCGCAGTCGGGCCGGATGCGAGGGCAACAGCAGCGACAACTCCACCGCCCACAACGCCACGTCCGACCGCTCGGGCCGGGCCGAGGCCCACGCCCGGACGTTGTTGAGGATCCTCAGCACCACCTCCAGCGGATCCGCCGGTGCCAGCATCGACGGAGTCATCCGCGTCCCGGTGGCCCCGGCGACGAGCACCTCGGCGTCGGACCCGCTGAGCACCCGCCCCCCGTCGAACGGATCGGCCAGCACCTGCTCCTCCCGGGGTCCGAACCCGACCACGAAGTGACCCGGCAGCGCGACCCCGTACACCGGCGCGCCCGCCCGCCTCGCGACCTCCATCCACACCACGGAGAGCAGGATGGGCAGCCCGCGCCGCCGGCGCAGCACCTCGTGCAGCAGCGACGACTCCAGCCACTGGTAGTCGGCGGGGGTCCCGTGGAACCCGCAGCGCTCCCCGAGCACCGAACGCAGCGCCCGGGCCCAGGCCGCCGGGCCGCCCGGGCGGAACGGCAGCTGACCCGCCAGCCGGTCCAGCTCCATCTCTGCCGCGTCCATGCCGGTCTCGTCCAGGCCCCCGTCGGCCGCCGCGCCCACCAGAAGACACAGTGCCGACAGGTCGGGCCGCTCGCTGCGGGCCTCCTCGGCGAACCGCTGCCGCAGTTCGGCGGAGCGCTCGGGGGGTGGGGGGAAGGGCGCGCGCATGGCAGGCTCGTTCCCCCTCACGGCGATTCGTACCGGCCGGCGCCGGGGCCGGCCGGGTCGCGGTACCTGGTCGGGTCCCGGTATTCGGCCGGGTCGCGGTGCTCGGCCGGTGCCCCGTGCGCGGTCGGTTCCCCGTGCCCGGCCGGTTCGCGGTAGTGGTGGTACGCGTGATGGGGGGCGAAGCCCAGCCGGGCGTACAGGGTGCGCGCGCCCGTGTTGTCCGTCTCCACCTGGAGCCAGGCGGCGGAGGCGCCCTCGTCGAGGGCCTGTCGGGCGAGCGCGGCCATCACGGCGGTGGCCAGCCCGCGCCGCCGCAGCGCCGCGTCGACCTCGACGGCGGCGAACCCGGCCCACCGCCCGTCGACGACACACCGCCCGATCGCGGCGGGCGGGTCACCCGCACGCTCACCCGGCACCGTCGCGAACCACACCGACGGCCCACTGCCCAGCACCTTCAGGGCCACGTCGCTCACTCCCTTGCGCTGATAGCGCGCCAGCCACGCCGCACCGGCCGACCGGGAGAGCACGACCCCGGACGGCTCACCCAGGTCCGCGACCGGCGCGAGCGCCCCGATCCACAGTTCGGCGCTCACCTCGCGCACCCACCCGCGCCGCTCCAGCTCCGCGCTGAGCGCTTCCTGGGTGCCCGCGGCTCCGGTCGCGGTCTGGACGTACGCGGGCAGGCCGCGCTCTCCGTACCAGCGTCGTACCTCGGTGAGCGCCTCGTCGAGCGGGAGGCCCGGCTCGCCGAGCGGCAGCACCGAGTTTGCCCGTCGGGTGAACCCGGCGGCGGCCCGCAGTTCCCACTCGCCCAGACGTGTGCTCTCCACCGGCCGCCAGGCCCGCCCGGAGATCTGGGCGAGCTCCTCGTAGGACGCGGCCGGACCCCGTCGGCGGGCCGGCGCGGCGGGCACGACCTTGCCCGCGACCAGGGAGGATTCCATGATCCGGACGCTTTCGCCGTCCTTCCGTGTGATCACCAGCACAGCGTTGTCCCATGATGTGAGAACACCGACCGTGTCGGTGAATTTCGCTCCGGTGTCCCCGGGGTCGCCCAACCGCCGAACGGAGACGCGTTTGCCCACGTCAGCAGCGGTGATACGGACCTCGAGGCGTCCGACGGCCGAGAATTCCACTGGTCCGTTCACCCCTCCTGTTCGGATCATGCCCAAGAACGGAGATACTAGGGGCGGGCATCGACGACGCCGCGCTCCCGCGCGCCAGGCGGCGGAGCCTGTGGGAGGCCCGCCAGCGCCCTATCGAGGAGGAACGACAGCGTGACCTACGTCATCGCGCAGCCTTGTGTCGACGTGAAGGACAAGGCGTGCATCGAGGAGTGCCCGGTCGACTGCATCTACGAGGGCCAGCGGTCCTTGTACATCCACCCGGACGAATGCGTCGACTGTGGTGCCTGTGAGCCGGTCTGCCCGGTCGAGGCGATCTTCTACGAGGACGACACTCCGGAGGAGTGGAAGGACTACTACAAGGCGAACGTCGAGTTCTTCGACGAGCTCGGCTCTCCCGGCGGCGCCAGCAAGCTGGGGCTGATCGAGCGCGACCACCCCTTTGTCGCCGCGCTGCCCCCGCAGGCCGGCTGACCCCGCACCAGCGGCCCGTTCCGACGCGCCGCCTCGGTCCCGTACGGCCTGATCCCCTCGGATCGCGCCGTGCGGGACCGACGCGTTTCCGCCACGAACGGCTCAAGCCTTCGAGAAAGTGAGCAAGATCCTCGTGTCCGCAGTCTCCGACCGTCTGCCCACCTTCCCCTGGGACAAGCTGGAGCCGTACAAGAAGACGGCCGCCGCGCACCCGGACGGCATCGTCGACCTGTCCGTCGGCACCCCGGTCGACCCGGTCCCCGAGCTGATCCAGAAGGCCCTGATCGCCGCTGCGGACTCCCCGGGCTATCCGACGGTCTGGGGCACCCCGGAGCTGCGTGACGCGATCACGGGCTGGCTGGAGCGCCGGCTGGGCGCCCGCGAGCTCACCCACCGGCACGTCCTGCCGATCGTCGGCTCCAAGGAACTGGTCGCCTGGCTCCCCACCCAGCTGGGCCTCGGCCCCGGCGACAAGGTGGCCTACCCGCGCCTGGCCTACCCGACCTACGAGGTCGGCGCCCGCCTGGCACGCGCCGGGTACGAGGTCTACGACGACCCGCGCGAGCTGGACCCGACGGGCCTGAAGCTGCTCTGGCTCAACTCGCCGTCCAACCCGACCGGCCGGGTACTGGACAAGGCGGAACTGACGCGGATCCTCGCCTGGGCCCGTGAGCACGGTGTCCTGGTCTTCTCCGACGAGTGCTACGTCGAACTGGGCTGGGAGGCCGACCCGGTCTCGGTCCTGCACCCGGACGTGAACGGCGGCTCGTACGAGGGCATCGTCGCGGTCCACTCCCTCTCCAAGCGCTCCAACCTCGCCGGCTACCGCGCGGCCTTCCTGGCGGGCGACCCGGCGGTCCTCGGCCCGCTCCTGGAGATCCGCAAGCACGGCGGCATGATGACCTCCGCGCCGACGCAGGCGGCGGTGGTGGCGGCCCTCGGCGACGACATCCACGTCCGCGAGCAGCGCGAGCGCTACGCGGCCCGCCGCGCGGTGCTGCGCGAGGCGCTCCTGGAGCACGGCTTCCGCATCGAGCACAGCGAGGCCAGCCTCTACCTCTGGGCCACCAGGGACGAGTCCTGCTGGGCCACGGTGTCCCACCTGGCGGAGCGCGGCATCCTGGTCGCCCCGGGCGACTTCTACGGCACGGCGGGCGAGAAGTTCGTCCGCGTGGCCCTCACGGCGACGGACGAGCGGGTGCGCGCGGCAGTGGCACGACTGGCCGGCTAGGCGTGTTTCCGAAGTAGCGTCTTCCGCCCGGAGGCCGGACGGGACTTTCGCATCACGCCTCAGGGCCGCGTCCCACCGCGACGACACGCCTCAGGGCCGCGTCCCACCGCGACGCCGTGCACACCAGGCGGTGGAAGGGCGCGGGCAATATTTTGGCTGAACAGCGGTCATGACCTCGCCTGTGCGGCGGCATGCCGTGACCTGTCCGGACAAGTCCGGGGCCTGCGCCTTTACCTGCCACTGGAGATTTCGTCGCGTACTGGTCATCTGTTCTTGGTCATCCTCCCCCCAAAGGAGCTTATGTTCACGGTCAAATAGTGGGCAAGAACAACAACGGAGGACGTTGTGTCCCTGGAAGTTCGTAGGGCTCGGCGGTTCGCCGCTCCCGCAGCCGCCGCCATCGCCGCCGCGGTTGTGACGATGGTGGTCAACCCGACGCTCGGCGCGTCGGCCGCGGCTCCGCAGGCCGCCGCCAAGGGCAAGGCCCCGACCGCCAAGAACGTCATCTTCATCAACGGTGACGGCATGGGCGCGGCCATGCGCCAGGCCGCCCGTCTGCACTTCTCCGGCCTGGGCGGCCAGCTCGCGATGGACAAGCTCCCCACCTCGGGCCAGCTGACCACCGAGCCGGACGACCCGAAGGCCGTCGTCACCGACTCGGCCGCCGCGGCGACCGCGTGGGCCACGGGCGAGAAGACCTACAACGGCGCGATCAGCGTCGACGTGGACGGCAACCCGCTGGCCACCCTCGGCCAGCAGGCCAAGGCGGCCGGCAAGGCCACCGGCCTGGTCACCACCGCTCAGGTCACCGACGCCTCGCCGGCGGCGTTCTTCGCGAACACCGCCAACCGCTCGGCGCAGGACGAGATCGCCCGCCAGTACATCGAGGTCAGCAAGCCCGACGTCATCCTGGGCGGTGGCGAGGACTGGTGGCTGCCCACCGGCAACGCCGGCGCGTTCAAGGACCAGCCCGCCGAGGACCCGTCCGAGGCGAGCAAGGGCACCAAGGGCGACCTCATCAGCAAGGCCAAGAAGGCCGGTTACTCGTACGTCTCCAGCGCGGACCAGCTCGACCGCGCCAAGGGCGGCAAGCTCCTCGGTCTCTTCGCCAACGAGGAGATGTTCCAGCAGCGCCCCGAGGGCCAGGGCGACGTGTACAGCCCGGTCGTCGGTCTCTCCACGATGACGAGCAAGGCCCTGAGCACGCTGGACAAGAACAAGAAGGGCTTCTTCCTCATGGTCGAGGAGGAGGGCACCGACGAGTTCGCGCACTCCAACAACGCCACCCGCACCCTGCAGTCCATGCAGGAGCTGGAGAAGGCCGTGGCCGTGGCCCGTGCGTACGTCGCCACCCACTCCGACACGCTGCTGGTCGTCACCGGTGACCACGAGACCGGCGGCCTGGCCGTCGAGGACACGGACGCCGCCGACGAGTCCGGCACCGGCATCTCCGCCGAGGACGGTCCGTTCAGCATCCGTGGCAGCGAGAAGAGCTTCTACATCGACTGGACCACGTCCGGCCACACCGGTGTGGACGTGCCCGTGACCGCGGCCGGCCCGCTGTCCGACCGCTTCACCGGCAAGCACGCCAACACCTACGTGTACGACGTGCTGCGCCAGGCTCTGACGCGCCGCTAGTCACGACCCAGGCCGCGGCGCGCCGATCGTGACGAGCCAGGTCCTGACGCGCCGCTGAGCGACGCGTCGACATCACGGAGCCCCGGGGCACGATCGCCCCGGGGCTCCGCTGTCGTGTCGGGCCCGGCCTCGCGCTGTCGCGGCGGCGCCGGGCCGGGGGCTCAGCCGCCCAGCGGCAGCCCCTTCACCGGCAGGGACTGCGTCGGCAGCCCGCCCTTGGTGAGGGACTCCGTGGGCAGCCCGCCCTTCGTGGCCGTCGACGCGGTGTCCCCGAGGATGTCCCCCGCGGACCCCGCCGCCTCGCCGGCCGTCTTCTGCGCCGCGGGCGCCGCCTTCCGTACGGCCTTGCCGCCGGTCTTGCCCGCGGCCGGCACCGCCGTGCGGACGGCCTTGCCGCCCGCTTCACCCGCGAGCCCGGTGGCGCTCTGCGTCGCGCCGTCGAGGGAGTTGCCGACGCTCGCGCCGTCCACCGCGGTCAGCCCGCCGAGGTTCGGGCCGGCCGGCAGCTCCGGGGCCGCACTCGCGGAGCCGGCCGCACCGACCCCGGCAGCCGCTCCCGCCGCGACGAGCAGCGCGACACGGGCGATCCGGCGGGTCAGAGGGAGGGTCATGATGCTCCTTTGAGGAAGAGAACATAAAGTGTCCGACCGCTCCCGGCAGTTGATCGGAGTTGATCGTCCGGGCTCGGTCCCCCTGACTACCGCTCGAAGCCCGGGAAGGTTGCGGCGGCCCAATGTAAAGAATTGGTAACGCGTCGCATTATCGGTTTCGGATAAAATCGGGCAAAGAGCGCCCGCTCCGAAAATCTGCCGAATCCTTACGGCTCCGTGTTCCCAAGGGCTTCGGCGCACGCGGGGCGACGGCGCGGAAATCCGCGCACCCGTCCGCCCGCTGCGACCGTACGTGACCCGTACGGGTGAACTCCCGTACTACTGCGCGGTGATGATCCGCACCGAGTCCACGGTCGTCCGCTCCGACCCGGCGGAACCCCCCACCGCCGCCGTACGCCACCGGCTGTCGGTGTTCCCTGCGGTCCACTCCCGCCCGGCGTAGAAGACGCGTTCGATGTGCAGCGCCGAGGAGTTCGCCACCGCCCAGTGCGCGAGCTGCCAGCCGCGCTCCTCGGTGGCGTGCCCCGCGGAGCCGCCCTCGGCGGTCGGCACCGGCACCGTCACGGTCCGCCCGCTGGACTCGGCGGTCACGACGGGCGCGGGCGTCGAGGGCGCCTTGTCGTCGGTGCCGCCGGAGCTCTCGCTCACCTCCGCGCCGGCCTCCTCCAGGGCGTCCCGCCCGAAGTCCCGCACGAGCGCCGTGCGTACCGCGTCCGGCCCCGCGGCCGTGGTGGCCCCGGGACGGCCCGCGCAGGTCAGGGTGGCCGCCGAACGCCCCGTCAGGGCGGCGGCCAGCAGCGTGGCGTCCGGCTCGTGCTTGGCGTACGCCTCCGGGTAGCCGCTGCGCTGCACGCGCTGCGCGGCCACGGTGAGCGGAAGATCCGTGTAGTCGGACACCTTGACCAGGTGCTCGTAGAAGGCGCCCGCGGCGTACGCCGGGTCCAGGATCTGCTTCTCGGTGCCCCAGCCCTGCGACGGCCGTTGCTGGAACAGGCCCAGCGAATCCCGGTCGCCGTGCCCGATGTTGCGCAGCCCCGACTCCTGGAGCGCGGTCGCGAGCGCGATGGTCACGGCCCGTTCGGGCAGACCGCGGTTGGTGCCGACCGCCGAGATGGTCGCCGCGTTGACGGCCTGTTCGGGCGTGAACTCGTAGACCGCCCCGTCGCGCCCGCCCGAGACGACTCGGCAGCCGGGATCGCCGGCGCCGCCCGCGACGTACTGCACCACGAGATAACCGGCGACCGCGCACAGGATCACGCAGGCCCCTCCGAAACGGAGGAGGCGGCCGCGACGCTTGGGGGAGGGGGTCGGCTCTGGCACGGGTACAAGGTACTGGAGGCCGCGCGAATTGCCGTGCCGGGTGTGGACAGTGGGTGAGCGGCGCGGCGCGCTAGGGTCGACGGCATGGCCGACACCCCTCTTGACCTCACGCTGGACGCCGCCGAGCTCACCGCGCGGCTGGTCGACTTCCCGTCCGAGAGCGGCACCGAGAAGCCCCTCGCGGACGCGATCGAGACCGCGCTGCGCGCCCTGCCGCACCTGACGGTGGAGCGCTACGGCAACAACGTGATCGCCCGTACGTTCCTGGGGCGTTCGGAACGCGTGATCCTGGCCGGCCACATCGACACGGTGCCCATCGCCGGGAACGTCCCCTCCCGCCTCGACGACGAGGGCGTGCTGTGGGGCTGCGGCACCTGTGACATGAAGTCAGGTGTCGCCGTGCAGCTGCGTATCGCGGCCACGGTTCCGTCCCCGAACCGCGATCTCACCTTCGTCTTCTACGACAACGAGGAGGTCGCCGCCGACCTCAACGGCCTGAAGCACATCGCCGAGACCCACCCGGACTGGCTGGAGGGCGACTTCGCGGTGCTGCTGGAGCCGTCCGACGGCCAGGTGGAGGGCGGTTGCCAGGGCACCCTGCGCGTCCTGCTGAAGACGACGGGCGAGCGCGCCCACTCGGCGCGCGGCTGGATGGGCTCGAACGCGATCCACGCGGCGGCCCCCGTCCTCGCCCGCCTCGCCGCCTACGAGCCGCGCTACCCGGTGATCGACGGCCTGGAGTACCGCGAGGGCCTGAACGCGGTGGGCGTGTCGGGGGGAGTGGCCGGCAACGTCATCCCCGACGAGTGCGTCGTGACGGTCAACTTCCGCTACGCGCCCGACCGCACCGAGGAGGAGGCCGTCGCCCACGTCCGCGAGGTCTTCGCGGACTGCGGGGTCACGGAGTTCGTGATCGACGACCACAGCGGCGCCGCCCTGCCCGGTCTGTCCCACCCGGCCGCCGTCGCCTTCATCGAGGCGGTGGGCGGCACCCCGCAACCCAAGTACGGATGGACGGACGTCTCCCGTTTCTCGGCGCTGGGCATCCCGGCGGTCAACTACGGGCCCGGAAATCCGCACTTGGCGCACAAGCGTGACGAAAGGGTCGATACCGGGAAGATCCTGGCGGGCGAGGTCCGGCTGCGCGACTGGCTGACGAGCTGAGGAGCCGACGGCTTCCGGTAGGACATGCCGACGTCCCCCGTCCGTAACCCGCGTAGATCTACGCTGAGGTGGAAAGACCCTTCCCCCGCGCTCGGCTTCGCCGGAGCGGAGGAGGCCCCGATCGCGGAGGGAGCGCACATGGCTACCGGAAACCCCGAGGGCAAGAAGCAGCCACCGGAGGAACAGCGGCTGGGACCGGTCCTGCGACGGCGGGGCCAGGTGACGTCGAGCACGACGGACCAGCGGCTGCTGGACGCGGGCGGCCCGTCGGACTGGGTCCACACCGATCCCTGGCGGGTCCTGCGCATCCAGTCGGAGTTCATCGAGGGCTTCGGCACACTCGCCGAACTCCCGGCCGCGATCAGCGTGTTCGGCTCGGCGCGCACCCCCAGGGAGTCACCGGAGTACGAGGCGGGCGTCCGGCTCGGCCGCGGCCTGGTGGAAGCGGGCTTCGCCGTCATCACCGGCGGCGGGCCCGGCGCCATGGAGGCGGCGAACAAGGGCGCGTGCGAGGCGGGCGGCGTCTCGGTCGGCCTCGGCATCGAGCTGCCCTTCGAGCAGGGGCTCAACCCCTATGTCGACATCGGCCTGAACTTCCGCTACTTCTTCGTCCGAAAGATGATGTTCGTGAAGTACGCGCAGGGCTTCGTGGTCCTGCCCGGCGGTCTCGGCACCCTGGACGAGCTCTTCGAGGCCCTGACCCTCGTCCAGACCCAGAAGGTCACCCGCTTCCCGATCGTCCTGTTCGGCAGCGCCTACTGGGGCGGTCTGGTCGACTGGCTCAGGCACACCCTGATCGCACAGGGCAAGGCGGCCGAGAAGGACCTCACCCTCTTCCACGTCACGGACGACATGGACGAGGCGGTGGCCCTGGTCTCCAAGGAAGCCGGACGCCAGCGCTGAGCCGGTGGGTCCGGGGGCGGCAGCTCCCGGACCCCGTCCGTCCGGCCTCGCTCGTCCGGCCGGGTCAGGCCAGCCCGCGTCGCGCCACCGCCGGCTCCCGCCACCCCGCGATCGTCGCCACCATGTCCAGCACCTGACGGGTCTCCGCCACCTCGTGCACGCGGTACACCTGTGCCCCCAGCCACGCCGACACGGCCGTGGTCGCCAGCGTGCCCAGCACCCGTTCCTTCACGGGCCTGTCCAGCGTCTCCCCGACGAAGTCCTTGTTCGACAGGGACACCAGCACCGGCCACCCCGTCTCGACCATCTCGCCGAGCCGCCGGGTCGCCTCGAGACTGTGCCGGGTGTTCTTCCCGAAGTCGTGCCCGGGATCGATCAGCACGGACTCGCGCGGCACCCCCAGCGCCACCGCCCGCTCGGCCAGCCCCGACGTCACCCGCAAGATGTCGGCCATGACGTCGTCGTACGTCACCCGGTGCGGCCGGGTCCGCGGCTGCGCGCCTCCCGCGTGGGTGCACACCAGCCCCGCCCCGTACCGCGCGGCGACCTCCGCGAGCCCGGGGTCCACCCCGCCCCACGCGTCGTTCAGCAGATCCGCCCCGACCTCGCAGACCGCCTCCCCGACCTCGGCCCGCCAGGTGTCCACGCTGATGACGACGTCCGGGAAGCGCCGCCGCACCTCCGCGACGAAGCCGACGGTCCGTCGCGCCTCCTCCTCGGCCGTGACCTCCTCGCCCGGCCCGGCCTTCACCCCGCCGATGTCGATGATCGCGGCCCCCTCCGCCACCGCCTGCTCCACGCGCGCGAGGGCGGGTTCGTCCCGGAAGGTCGCTCCCTGGTCGTAGAAGGAGTCCGGGGTCCGGTTCACGATCGCCATGATCACCGGCTCGTGCGCGTCGAATTCACGCCTGCCCAGCCTGAGCATCCCCTGTGACCTCTCCTAGTACGTGCTGGTCTTCGGCCGCCTGTGACCCTAACCGTCAGACTCGCATGGCACGATCGGACCCTGACACTTTCGACACCGAGCACACCGAGCGTGGGGACCCAGCGATGGTTATGTTCTTGTTCCTGGTTGTCGCGCTGGCCGTCGTGGTCGCCGCGGTGACACTCGCCGTGGTGGGCGGCGGCGAGGGCACCGGACCACTGCCGGAGGCGGCGCCCGAGCGACTGCACGACCCGCTGCCCCCGGAGCGCCCGGTCAGCCGCGCGGACATCGACAGCCTGCGCTTCCCGCTCGCCCCGCGCGGCTACCGCATGGCGGACGTGGACGACGCGCTCAACCGCCTCGGCGCCGAACTCGCCGAACGCGACGCCCGTATCGCCGATCTGGAGTCCGCGCTCGCGGGCGCCAGGACCGGCGCCCGCGTCTCCATGGACAAGCCCGCGGAGGAGGACCACCGGTGAGCGACTCGGTCGCGGGCGCGGACGGCCGTCTGCGTTGTCCCTGGGCGCTGTCCACACCGGACTACGTGGCGTATCACGACGAGGAATGGGGCCGCCCGGTCCACGGTGACGACGCGCTGTTCGAACGGCTCAGCCTGGAGGCCTTCCAGTCGGGCCTGTCGTGGATCACGATCCTGCGCCGCCGCCCGGGATTCCGGACCGCCTTCGACGGGTTCGTGATCGCCGAGGTCGCCGCCTTCACCGACCAGGACCGCGAGCGACTCCTCGCCGACACCGGCATCATCCGCAACCGCGCCAAGATCGACGCCACGGTCGCCAACGCGCGTGTGCTGGCCGACTGGGCCCCGGGCGAACTGGACGAGCTGATCTGGTCCCACGCCCCCGACCCCGCGACGCGCCCGGCCCCGAAAGGCATCTCCGACGTGCCGGCCGTCACCCCTGAGTCGACGGCTCTGTCGAAGGCCCTGAAGAAGCGGGGGCTGCGCTTCGTCGGGCCGACGACGGCGTACGCGCTGATGCAGGCGTGCGGACTGGTCGACGACCACCTGGCCGACTGCGCCGCACGCCGCGCCTGAACCCGTCCGGGCCCGTTGCGACCCGTCCGGGTTCGGGTGCGGGTTCAGGTTCGGGTTCGGCCGAGTCCGGCCGGGCTCAGCGGCCCAGGTACTTCGGCTTCTCCTTGTCGACGAACGCGCGGACCGCGATCGCGTGGTCCTCCGAGGCACCGGCCCGCGCCTGGAGTTCGTCCTCCTTCTCCAGGGTCTCGGCCAGGGAGTGCGACAGCCCGTACGCGACGGCCTCCTTGAGCGCCGCGTAGGCCACGGTCGGCCCCTCGGCCAGCGCCCGCGCCACCTTCTCGGCCTCGACGCGCAGTTCGGCCGCCGCTACGACCCGGTTGGCGATCCCCAACTCGTACGCCTCCTGCGCCTTCACGCTGCGCGGGAAGAGCAACAGGTCGGCGGCCCGGCCGGGGCCGACGACCCGCGGCAGGGTCCAGGAGATGCCCGAATCCGCCGTCAGGGCGACTCCCGCGAAGGAGGTGTTGAAGGCGGCCGTGTCCGCCACGATCCGGTAGTCCGCGGCCAGCGCGAATCCGAAACCGGCCCCGGCCGCGACCCCGTTCACCGCGGCGACCACCGGCTTCGGCGCCCCGGCCAGCGCCCGCACGATCGGGTTGTAGTGCTCCTTCACCGTGCTCATGGTCCGGCCCGACCCCGACTCCCGGTCGGCGGCCAGCAGCCCGATGTGTTCCTTGAGGTCCTGGCCCACGCAGAACGCCCGGTCACCGGCCGCGGTCAGCAGCACGGCCCGTACGGCGTCGTCCGCGGCCGCCGCCTCGACCGCGTCGCGGAGGGCGACCTTGGTCGCGACGTTCAGCGCGTTCATCGCCTCGGGGCGGTTCAGGGTGATCGTCGCGAGTCCGTCGCTCACGTCGTAGAGCACGGTGTCGGCCATGGCGGAACCCCTCCAGGTGTCGCTGTGGGGACGTACTGGTCGGTACGTCCGGTGTCCGAAGGACAGCATGGCGGAGATCACTGTCCACGGACCGGACCGTCCGTGTGACCTGCGTCAAAGAATTCCGGCGGGTTTCCGGTCCGCGGACGTCCGTGCGGTGGCGCAGTATCGCAGCCACATCGCCGAATTGAGTGGTTTTGCTCGCGCGCGTTGCCCAAGCGATGCCGACTGATGTTGGTCATCGGGTCCTGAGATGCGGGATAATGGCCTGGAAGCAATGTGTTCGATGCCGGTGTCGTGCGTCCCACGCTAGGACGGCGCGTGCCCTCTCCCAGGGGCCGTCGGCTTTGACGATGAGCTGGTTTCAGGAAGGGGAACGAGCATGGCGGCCATGAAGCCGCGAACGGGTGATGGCCCGCTCGAGGTGACCAAGGAGGGGCGGGGCATCGTCATGCGCGTTCCGCTCGAAGGCGGCGGTCGACTCGTCGTCGAGCTGACCCCTGACGAGGCCGACGCATTGGGCGATGCCCTCAAGAAGGTCGTCGGCTAGCGCGCAAGCGACCATACCCTTTTCAGCCGCCCCGGCATCCTATGTGGTGCCGGGGCGGCTGATTTGCGCGGGTGCGCCCCTTGCGTACCACCTGCGTACGCCCGCCTGTGCCACCTGCGGCGCACCGCCCGTCCAGGGCGCCTCCGCGTACCGTTCGCGCGTGCCACCCGCGCACCGCCCGCCGGAAGGGCAGCGCTCAGCGCTTGACCGCGCAGAGCAGCCCGTCGCCCACCGGCAGCAGCGACGGCACCAGCTCCTGGCTCTCGCGCACCGCGCGCAGGAGCTCCCGGATCCGTATGACCTCCGTCGGCTGCGGACCGGAGTCGACCGTGCGGCCGTTGGCGAAGACGCCCTCGAAGACCACCAGGCCCCCGGGGCGCAGCAGGCGCAACGATTCAGCGAGGTAGTCGAGGAACTCCAGCCGGTCGCCGTCGCAGAAGACGAGGTCGTAGCCGGCGTCCGCCAGCCGGGGCAGCACGTCCAGCGCGCGGCCGGGGATGAAACGGGCCCGGTTGCTCGCGAAGCCCGAGGCGCGGAAGGCGTGCCGGGCGAACTGCTGGTGCTCCGGCTCGGGATCGACGGTGGTCAGCACGCCGTCCGGCCGCATGCCGTGCAGCAGGTTGATGCCGGACACGCCGGTCCCGGTACCGATCTCCGCGACCGCCTTCGCGTCCACCGAGGCCGCCAGCAACCGCAGCGCGGCGCCCGTGCCGGGCGACACCGAGCGCAGCCCCGCGTCGCGGGCACGGTCGCGGGCCCAACGCAGCGCTTCGTCCTCGGCGACATAGGCGTCGGCGAACGCCCAGCTCGTCTGCCGGTTGCCGGTAATGACCGTCTCCTGTCCCCATGGTTGCCTGGGCGTGACTGTATCCGCTGCCGTCGGGAACCTGCTGATGGGACCGGCCGTTTATAGGGGTGGCAGATACGGCGGGGGGACACAGTTGGATCACGACGACGGACCGGACGACGCGAAAGTGCTGACGCAGCCGTATGAGCCGTATCAGCCCAGATCAAATTCTCGTAAAACCGCTTATCCGGAGCTAACGGGCGAGGTGGCTATGGTAGGGGCTCCACTGGACACCACCAGAGCCGACAGGGGAGGTGCGGCCGCGCCTGTGGATCGGGGAGGAGTGCTCAGGCGCTTCCTCGGATCGGCCGGCAAGCCGAAATCCGTGAACGACACCGCTGCTGACCACAGTCACGCCGCTGACACGACCCAGACCGCGACTTTCTCCACCGACGCGGACGGGCAGGCGTGGACTCCGCCCACGTGGGAGGAGATCGTCAGCATGCACAGCGGCCGGGTGTACCGGCTGGCCTACCGCCTCACCGGCAACCAGCACGACGCCGAGGACCTCACCCAGGAGGTCTTCGTCCGCGTCTTCCGTTCCCTGTCGACGTACTCGCCGGGCACGTTCGAGGGCTGGCTGCACCGCATCACCACCAACCTCTTCCTGGACATGGTCCGCCGAAAGCAGCGCATCCGTTTCGACGCCCTCGGCGAGGACGCGGCGGAGCGACTGCCCAGCCGCGAGCCGTCCCCGCAGCAGGTCTTCAACGACGCGCACTTCGACGCGGACGTCCAGCAGGCGCTGGACACCCTCGCGCCCGAGTTCCGTGCCGCGGTGGTCCTGTGCGACATCGAAGGACTGTCGTACGAGGAGATCGCCGCGACCCTGGGCGTCAAGCTCGGCACGGTCCGCTCCCGGATCCACCGTGGCCGTTCCCAGCTGCGCAAGGCCCTCGCGCACCGCTCGCCGGAGGCGCGCGCCGAACGCCGTTCCTTCGTGGCCCGGGTGCCCGCTCTGGGGGGAGGGGGCGCGACCGCGTGAGTGGATCACGACCCACCCCGACCGAACGGCTCCTGGCCGAACAGCACCTGGGAGACCGGCTCTCCGCCCTGGTGGACGGAGAGCTCGGTCACGACGCCCGCGAGCGGGTGCTCGCGCATGTGGCGACCTGCCCGAAGTGCAAGACCGAGGTCGACGCCCAGCGCCGGCTGAAGAACGTCTTCGCGGAAGTGGCCCCTCCGCCCCCCTCCGAGAGCTTCCTGGCCCGACTTCAGGGGCTTCCCGGGGGAGGTGACCCGGACGGCGGTGGCTCGCCGCTCGGCGGGGGAGGCTTCGGGGGGTTCTCCCCGCGTGCCTCCGGAGGCTTCGGCGGCAGGGCCGGGGTCTTCGGCGTGAAGCGGGACGGCCCCTTCGACTTCGACTTCGTCTCCTCCGGCGAGCACGGTTCCGTGCTGCCGCCCACGGCCCCCGACCGGGGCTTCCGTATCCATCCCGTCGGCCGGACCGAGGCCGAACGGTCCGCCTCGCGCGGGCTGCGGTTCGCGTTCGCCGCCGCCGGGGCGGTGTCGCTGGCCGCGGTCGCGCTGGGCGGGGTGACCACGGGCACACCGGGCGACTCGGCCGCGGAGGCTCGTGGCGGTTCCGGCTCCGGCAGCAATGTCACCCCGGCGCGTTCGCCGGGCACGGGCGCCGGAGCCACTCCCGAGAACCAGCGGCGGCGCGGGCTCGGGCCGCTGGTCGCGCAGGGCGGTCAGGGCATGCTCGGGGAGACCCCGGTCGCCCCGACCGAGGCGGGCGCTCCGCTGCTGCCCGGGGTGCCGGCGCCCGGGGCGGCCCAGGATGTCGTGCACACGCTCACCACACCGGTGATGGCGGGTGCCGCCGCGATGTCCCCGCTGATACGTCCGCTCACCGCGGTCACCCCGATCGCCCTCACCGCCTGGTCCTCGGCCCCGGAGGTCACCGCCCCCGGGGTGCTCGCCGCACCCGTCCCCGGCACGACCTCGACCCCTTCCGTCTCTCCTCTGCCTCGCTGACCAGCCGTCCTTCCCGCCGACCGCTGCGCGGTGGCCCGCGAACCTGGTTGAATCCAGGGAGGGTCGCGCCCACGGCACACAGCCGGGCGCGGGGGTGGGAATCGACGAGCCGCGGCCGGCTCTGGGGGAGAGCATGAACGAGGGGAAGCCCACGAAGGCGAAGTGGTGGAACCGGCCTCGACCGCGGACGAGGCCGGATCACCCCGCCTACGGCGACGGCGACTTCGAGCTGGAGCGGCCTGCCGCGATGGCGGACGCCGAACCTTTCCCCGCCCCTGCTGTCGTGCCCACCGCCCCCGCCCCCGCCCCCGTTCCGGGGCAGGGAACCGGCTTCGGCGCCGAAGCCACGGCCTCGGCCGGTGAGCGGCCCAGGCCTCTGCACGACCCCGATCCCTACAGCACCCCGCCGTACGGCGAGGCGGGCCCCTGGGCGCCCGCTCCACCGGTCCAGCACCCCGCCGTGACGGCCACCCCGACGCACGGTACGACCGTCCCGGCGCCCGCACCGGCTGCTGACGCACTGGGGAGGCCCGCACCGGCTGTCAGTGCTCAAGGGACGCCCACGCCGGGCCCGAGCGGTCAGGGGACGCCCGCTCCGGGCACCCCGGTGCCGTCCGCTCCCGACGCCGTCACCCCGGCCCCCTTCCCCGAGGACCGGCCCCCGCTGTCCGGCACCCGGGCGCCCGGCGACCCCTGGCAGCGCTACGACCCCTGGGCCGCCGCCCCGCTCGCCACCGCCGCCCCGCTCACCGCCGCCCCCCTCCAGCTGAACGGGGCCGCCGTGCCCGGTGAGCGGCAGCGGCGCCGCAGGGTGCGGCGGGGCATCGTCGGCGGGGCGGTGGTGCTCGCCCTCGTCGCCGGCGGCGTGGGCGGCGTCGTAGGCGCGTATCTGGAGCGCAACGGCGGGCTGGGGAAGGTGGAGCTGCCGCAGGCCGGTGCGGTGCCCGCCGGGCGGGCTCCGGACAGCGTGGCGGGGATCGCGGCGCGGGCCCTGCCAGGGGTGGTCACCCTGCATGTCACCGGCACCGAGGAACAGGGCACCGGCACCGGCTTCGTGCTCGACACCCGGGGCTACATCCTCACCAACAACCATGTGGTGCAGCCCGCCGGCACGGACGGCCGGATAACCGTGGTCTTCAACGGCGGCGAGACCGCCGAGGCCGAGGTCGTCGGGCACGACAGCGGCTACGACCTCGCCGTGGTGCGGGTGACCGGTGTCAGCGGGCTCAGGCCCATCCCGCTCGGCAACTCCGACAACGTGCGGGTCGGTGACCCCGTCGTCGCCATCGGCGCCCCCTTCGACCTGGAGGGCACGGTCACCTCCGGCATCATCAGCGCCAAGGAGCGGCCCATCACGGCGGGCGGCGAGGCGGACGGCAGCGACGTGTCGTACGTGGACGCCCTCCAGACCGACGCTCCCATCAACCCAGGCAACTCCGGCGGCCCGCTCCTCGACTCGCAGGCCCGGGTCATCGGCATCAACTCCGCCATCCAGTCCGCCGACAACGGCTCGGACTCCGGGACCGGCCAGCCCGGCTCCATCGGCCTCGGCTTCGCCATCCCCGTCAACCAGGGGAAGCGCGTCGCCGAGGAGCTGATCAACACCGGCCGGGCGACCCATCCGGTCATCGGCGTCACGCTCGACATGGACTTCGCCGGGGACGGCGCCCGGGTCGCCACCAAGAGCGGCGCCGGCGGCTCCCCGGTCACCGCGGGCGGCCCCGGCGACCGGGCCGGACTCAGGGCGGGTGACGTCATCACCGCGGTCGACGGGAGGCGCGTCCACTCCGGCGAGGAACTCATCGTCAAGACCCGCGCCCACCGCCCCGGCGACAGCCTGGAGCTGACCGTCGAACGTGACGGCCGGGCGCGGACGATCACCCTCGTCCTCGGATCCGCGGACGGCGACTGACCCGTCCGGGGATCGGGCCCCGCCCGCTATGGACGGAATCCGCGCAGGTCGGGGCCTGACTCCGGGCCCGACAAGGCGAACGCCGCGAAAAACCGGTCGCGTACACGCACCCGGACGGCTCGGGGCAGTACCGGTCTGACAGCCGGGCCGGGTACCGTGGACCCGGCCCGGACCACGGAAGACCGCACAGACCACCGAGGGCCGAGGACCGAGGACATCGCAAGGAGCTTCAGGTGTTCAATGACATAGGACCGCTCGAGCTGATCACGCTCGTTGTCCTCGCCGTGCTCGTCTTCGGTCCGGACAAGCTCCCGAAGGTCATCCAGGACGTGATGCGCACGATCCGGAAGATCCGTGAGTTCTCGGAGAGCGCCAAGCAGGACATCCGGCAGGAGCTGGGCCCCGATTTCAAGGACTTCGAGTTCGAGGACCTCAACCCCAAGACGTTCATCCGCAAACACATGGACAACGACGAGCTGGGGCTCAAGGAGATCCGCAACGGCTTCGACCTGAAGAAGGAGATGGCCGAGGTCACGGACGCGGTGCACAGCCGCGACGCCGAGTCGTCCTCGTCGGCTTCCTCGTCCACCGGTTCGTCCGGCGGCCGCATCGACATGACGAAGAAGCCCGAGGGCTCCGGTGACCGCGAGGAGCGTCCGCCGTACGACGCGGATGCCACCTGAGCGCGGTCACCACGCCGTCGAGACTCCTGCCGTAGAAGCGGAAGCCGCCGAAGCTCAGGCCGTAGAAGCGGAAGCAGAACCCCCGACGCGCCACGCACGCCCCGGCGTACGTGACGCGTTTCATACTCCTGTTCAGGCCCCGTGAGGCCGGAAGGGGACCTTCGAGCGACGCACGCGCCGGGCGGTTTCCCTGCTCTCCGCGGCGGGGTGGATATGCTGCCGAGTTGTTGCGCGGACCGGACGAGTACGCCCGAAGGGGGGCGGGCCGCCCGGATCCGACGAGAGCGAGGAGGCGTCCGGGCACATGGAGACGACAAGTGGGGCGGTCGCGCAGGCGCCGGCCACGGAGGGCGGACAGCAGGTCCCCTCCGCCCGGCGCACGGTCGACGGCTACCTGCTGGCGCCCTTCCCTTGGTACGGCCTCGACGAGGCCTTCACGGGGCCGCGCTGGCTGATGCAGGTCGGTACGGCCGCCGACGGCGCCGTGGAGCACGGGTCGATCGGGCACGGTGAGGAACCCTCCGTGCGCAACGAGGCGACCGAGGACAAGGAGCGGTTCGCGGTCGTGGTCACCGTCGCCGCCAACCCGGTGCGGCGCAGCGCGGACGGCACCGGCCTGCTGGAGGCCACCTCGGTGTCCTCCGCGGCCTGGCTGGCGGGGGTGGGGCTGCTGTCCTTCACCTGGCCCGGCCAGATGGACCACAGCCTGCGCGACTCGTGGCTGGACCAGCAGACGGAGACGGCCTGGGTACTGGCCGACGACCTGGACGGGCCGGACTGGTCGACGCTGTCCCTGCCGGTCGACGGCGTTCCGACCCGGTTCCACTACCGGGAGTCCGAGTTCGGATGGGTCCTCGCCGGCTCGACCGAGGCGGGCGTCCACGTGGGGGCGTACGGGAAAGGCATGAGCGCGTACGGTCTCGGGTTCGCGATGATCAAGGACATCAGCGCGTACGCCTAGCCGGAGCGGCCTGACCGGCCGGAGCATGCGAAGGGGCGCCGTCCACCAAGGACGGCGCCCCTCGCCGTGCCGGACCCGGGAGTTCCGACCGGCGTCGGCAGTACCGGCGCTAGAACTTGTTCCTCGGCGTGATGCCCAGCGACAGGCCGGAGAGGCCGCGCTGCCGTCCGCCGAGCTTGCCCGCGATCGCCCGCAGGGCCGAGCCCGCCGGGGAGTCCGGGTCGGTGAGGACCACCGGCCTGCCCTCGTCGCCGCCCTCGCGCAGCCGGACGTCGATGGGGATGCTGCCGAGGACCGGGACGCTCGCGCCGGTCGTGCGCGTGAGGCCGTCGGCCACCGCCTGGCCGCCGCCGGTGCCGAAGACGTCGACCATCTCGCCGCAGTGCGGGCAGGGCAGCCCCGACATGTTCTCGACCACGCCGACGATCTTCTGGTGGGTCTGGACGGCGATGGAGCCCGCGCGCTCGGCCACCTCCGCCGCCGCCTGCTGGGGCGTGGTGACGACCAGGATCTCCGCGTTCGGGATCAGCTGCGCGACCGAGATGGCGATGTCGCCGGTGCCCGGGGGCAGGTCGAGCAGGAGCACGTCCAGGTCGCCCCAGTACACGTCCGCCAGGAACTGCTGGAGGGCGCGGTGAAGCATCGGGCCACGCCAGACGACCGGGGCGTTGCCCGGGGTGAACATGCCGATCGAGATGACCTTCACGCCGTTCGCCGACGGCGGCATGATCATGTTCTCGACCTGGGTGGGGCGGCCGTCGGCGCCCAGCATGCGCGGCACGGAGTGGCCGTAGATGTCGGCGTCCACGACGCCCACCTTGAGCCCGTCGGCCGCCATCGCCGCCGCGAGGTTCACCGTCACCGACGACTTGCCGACGCCGCCCTTGCCGGACGCCACCGCGTACACCCGGGTCAGGTTGCCGGGCTTGGCGAAGGGGACCTCGCGCTCGGTCTGGCCGCCGCGCAGGGCGGTCGCCAGCTCCTTGCGCTGCTCGTCGCTCATCACGTCCAGCGTGACGCCGACACGGGTGACCCCCTCGACCCGGGAGACCGCCTCCGTCACCCGCTGGGTGATCGTGTCGCGCATAGGGCAGCCCGAGACCGTCAGGTACACGGTGACCGCGACCGCTCCGTCCGCGCCGATCTCCACCGATTTGACCATCCCCAGTTCGGTGATGGGGCGGTTGATCTCGGGGTCGTTCACCGTCGCCAGCGCTTCGCGCACCGCGTCTTCCGTAGCCATGAGAACGATGGTACGGCGCCGGGCCCGGCCGCCGGGAAGTACGTCAGCGGTCGTCTGCGTCACGTGCCGACGACCGTTCCGGCCGTTCTGCCCTTTCTGTCGGGAATGTGACGTGTCCGTTCGGGTGCCGTTCCTCCAGCTCCTTCACGACGTCGTGCAGTTCGGAGCGGATCCAGTCGCGGGTGGCCACCTCCCCGAGGCCGATGCGCAGGGCGGCGATCTCGCGGGTGAGGTACTCGGTGTCGGCGATGGACCGCTCGTTCTGCTTGCGGTCCTGTTCCAGGTTGACGCGGTCGCGGTCGTCCTGCCGGTTCTGCGCGAGCAGGATCAGCGGGGCCGCGTACGAGGCCTGGAGGGACAGCATCAGGGTCAGGAAGATGAACGGGTAGTTGTCGAAGCGCAGGGAGTGCGGCGCGGAGACGTTCCACACCACCCACACGATGATGACGACCGTCATCCAGACGATGAACCGGCCCGTGCCCAGGAAGCGCGCGATCCGCTCCGACAGCCGCCCGAAGGCCTCCGGGTCCCACTCGGGCAGGATGCGGCGCCGGGGCGGGCGCGGCTGGTCCAGCCGGGCCCGTGTCCGGCCGGCGGCGGTGGCGCCCGCGGGGGTCCGCTCGCGGACCGTCTCGCGCTCAGGAGCCATGACCGGTCGTTTCCTCGTCGATCGCTTCCTCTGCTTCCTCTGCTTCCTCGCCGATCGCTTCCTCGTCGAGGTGGAACTCCGTCTCCCGCCAGTCCTCCGGCAGCATGTGGTCCAGCACGTCGTCCACGGTCACCGCGCCCAGCAGCGAGCCCGCCTCGTCGACGACGGGCGCCGCGACCATGTCGTACGTCGCGAAGAACCCGGCGACCAGCGGCAGCTCGGCTTCGGGGTCCAGGGGTTGCAGGTCGTCGTCGACGATCGCGCTCACCAGGGTGTACGGCGGGTCGCGCAGCAGCCGCTGGAAGTGGACCGTGCCGAGGTACTTGCCGGTCGGCGTCTCCTCGGGCGGGCGGCACACGTAGACCTGGGCGGCGAGGGCGGGGGACAGGTCGCCGTTGCGGACCCGGGCGAGGGCGTCGGCGACGGTGGCGTCCGGCCGCAGCACGATCGGCTCGGTCGTCATCAGACCGCCCGCGGTGTCCTCCTCGTACGACATCAGGCGCCGCATGTCGGCCGCGTCGGCGGGTTCCATCAGGCTCAGCAGCCGCTCCTTGTCCTCCTCCGGCAGTTCGGAGAGCAGGTCGGCCGCGTCGTCCGGGTCCATCGCCTCCAGGACGTCGGCGGCACGCTCCTCCTTCAGCTTGCCGAGAATCTCGATCTGGTCGTCCTCCGGCAGCTCCTCCAGGACGTCGGCGAGCCGGTCGTCGTCGAGGGCGGCGGCGACCTCGGCGCGCCGCTTGGGGGAGAGGTGGTGCAGGACGTTGGCGAGGTCGGCGGCGCGCAGCTGCTCGAAGGTGGCGAGCAGGCTTTCGGCGCCCTGCCCGTGCTCCTCCAGGGAGAAGCCGGTGACAGCGGACCAGGGGACGGTCAGCGTCTCGCCCCGGTCGCGGCGGAAGGCGCTGCTCTTGCGCCCCTTGCGCACGAACGCGCGGTCGACCTCCCAGTCGCGGCGGGCGGGCAGTCGCCGTACCGACAGGTCGAGCACGGTGACCTCCTCGCCGGTCTCCACCAGGGTGACCCGGCGGTCGAGGAGTTCGCCGAAGACGAGGCGTTCGGTGGGGCGCTGTTCGAAGCGGCGGACGTTGAGCACGCCGGTGCTGATGACCTGGCCGGACTCGATCCCGGTCACCCGGGTCATGGGCAGGAAGACGCGGCGGCGGGTGGAGAGTTCCACGACCATGCCGAGCAGGCGCGGGGGCCGGCGTCCGACGCGCAGCATGACGATCAGCTCGCGCACGCGCCCCACCTGGTCGCCGTTCGGGTCGAAGACCGGGACGCCGGCGAGGTGCGAGACGAAGATCCGGTGGGCGCCGGCTGCCATGACGGGGCTCCCTCTGCGTACGGGGCGTGGCGTGCTGTGCTTCCTCTGACGTGGTTTCCGGTTCGCTTCAGCCGAGGTGGTTTCCGGATTTCCGCTCGTTTCCGATGTGCCCGCTCGGGTGTGGTTCAGGCTAGCCCGTCCCGTTCGGGCACGCCCTGGTGAGCGGTCCGGACGGACTGGCTCCGCTCGCCCTCGACGGCCCCGGTACGCTGCCGTACTGCGTCGAGGACCGCGAGAGAGGCAACCCCATCCGTGACTGCGATTCCCCAGGGCCGTGGCCGTCGGGCCGTGCTGGTGAGTGCGCTGTGCGCCCTGGTCGTGACCGGAACGGGACTGACGGGGTGCAGCTCCGGCCCGGACGAGGGTACGAACGGTGTGGGCAAGCTGCCCGCCGCGAAGATCCAGAGCCGGACGAGAACGGCGGCCGCGTCCGTGGACGCGGTCCGGCTGTCGGGAACCGTGGTCGCCAGCGGGAGCACGTACACGCTCGACATGCGCCTGAAGTCCGACGGCGGGACCGGGTCGGTCACGTCCGAGGGAACGACCTTCCAGGTGCTGCGGATCGACGACCAGCTCTACCTCAAGGCCGACGCGGAGTTCTGGAGCCATGAGGACGGCAAGACCGGCGGCGGCGGTACGGACACGGCGGCCGCCGACAAGCTCGACGGCAAGTACGTGAAGGTCCCGAAGGACGATCCCGCGTACAAGAAGTTCAGCGGATTCACCGACAAGGACGTCCTCCTCGACGGTCTGCTGACCCTGCACGGCAAGCTCGGGACGGGCGGCCACCACGAACAGTCGGGCGTCCCGACGATCCGCATCACCGGCGACGACGGCTCCGGCGGCACGCTGGACGTGTCCCTGGACGGCAAGCCGTACCCGCTGCGCCTCGAACGCGCGGGCGGCGCGGGAACGCTCACCTTCTCCGACTGGGGCAAGGACTTCACCGTGAAGGAACCGGCGAAGGGCGACACGGTGGACTACGGGCAGCAGCTGCCGACCTCGTAGGCCTCAGTGGCTGCCCCCTCACGCTTCAGTGGCGGTCGCCCCCTGACGCTTCAGTGGCAACCGCCCCCTCAGGCCTCGGCGGCGGCCGACTTCCGAGGCCCCCGCGCCTGCCGACCCCTCACGCCTCAGCGGCGGCCGCGCTTCTTCAGCAGGAGGCGGGGCAGCCCCGCCGGAACCGGCTGCCGTGTGGTCGCCGGTGTCGCCACCGGCGCCTCGGCCAGGGAGCCGTCGGGAAGCGGCGCCGTCGCCCCCGTGGGCTCCAGCCGCAGCAGCCGGCACTCACGGGACCAGCGGTCCGTCATGGCCTCGCCGTCGGGCGCGTTCAGGCGTTTGCCCTTGAGCTCGGCGACGGTCGCCGCCCACTCCTCGGACCCCGGCGCCAGCTCGACGACCCGCGCCGTCCAGGAGACCAGCCGGCCCCCCTTGTCCTTGCTGCGGACGGTGACCTCCGCCTCGGTCCCGGCGGCCAGTCCCGGCAGCGGCTGCTCCCCGGGCCCGTCGCCGATCAGGCAGGCCGCGCCCTCGTGCCACACGTGCCACAGCGGACGCGCGGCGGGGACACCGGAGCCCCGGACCCAGATGAGGCCGGACTTCTTCGTGGCCTCCTCGACGAGGGCCTGGTCGAGCAGCTCGCTTGTCATGGGCCCAGCCTAACCAGGCAGCCTCACAGCCAGCCGTTGCGCTTCAGCGTGCGGTGGATGCCCAGACAGATGACCACCGTGACCGACATGATCACGGGGTAGCCGAACTTCCAGTGCGTCTCGGGCATGTAGTCGAAGTTCATCCCGTACACCCCGCACACCATCGTCGGTACGGCGATGATGGCGGCCCAGGACGTGATCTTCCGCATGTCCTCGTTCTGCGCGACCGACGCCTGCGCGAGGTTGGCCTGGAGGATCGAGTTGAGCAGTTCGTCGAAGCCGACGACCTGCTCCTGGACCCGGGCGAGGTGGTCGGCGACATCCCGGAAGTACTTCTGGATGTCCGGGTCGACCAGCCGCATGGGCCGCTCGCTCAGCAGCTGCATGGGGCGCAGGAGCGGCGACACCGCGCGCTTGAACTCCAGCACCTCGCGCTTGAGTTGGTAGATCCGTCCGGCGTCCGTGCCGCGCGGACTGCCCTTGCGGCCCGGCGAGAACACCTCGGTCTCCACCTCGTCGATGTCGTCCTGCACGGCGTCGGCGACCGCGATGTAGCCGTCGACGACGTGGTCGGCGATGGCGTGCAGCACGGCCGACGGGCCCTTCGCGAGCAGCTCGGGGTCGTCCTGGAGGCGGTGGCGCAGCGCGCGCAGCGAGCCCTGGCCGCCGTGCCGGACGGTGATGAAGAAGTCCCGGCCGGTGAAGCACATGACCTCGCCGGTCTCGACGACCTCGCTGTTGGCGGTGAGCCGGTCGTGCTCGACGTAGTGGATGGTCTTGAACACCGTGAACAGGGAGTCGTCGTAGCGCTCCAGCTTCGGCCGCTGGTGCGCCTGCACGGCGTCCTCCACGGCCAGCGGGTGCAGTCCGAACTCACGGGCGATACCGGCGAATTCGGCCTCGGTCGGCTCGTGCAGACCGATCCACACGAAGCCGCCGTCGCGCCGCACCAGGCGCATCGCCTCGTGCGGGGTCAGCGGCGTCGCGGTCTCGACGCGGGCGCCGTCACGGTAGATGGCGCAGTCCACGACGGCGGACGGCGTCGAGGGGTCGCGGGTGGTGTCGTACACCCCGCCGTCCGTGCGCAGACCGTCCGTGCGCAGACCGTCCCTGCGCAGAACGTCCTTGCGCAGCGAGACGCGGGACGGGCGGACCACGGAACGCAGGTCGCGGATCATCGACATGGGCAGGCTCCTTCGCGACAGGCAACGAAAAGCCTCCGGAAAACGGGTGGAACTACCCGGAATGGGGACGTCCTGACTGCGGATGTTTGGCACGTCCACAAAGCGGGGAGCACCGCACCGTTGCGGTGGCGAGCTTCGCTACTGATTCAGATCAGACAGATCAGGTAAAACGAAACGAAGTGCTCTTCCGTAGAAATACGGGCGCGAGAGGTGGCAGCCAGCCAGAGCCAGAGCAGCTACATCAGCGGCCGGAAGAGCGGGTGGTACTGCCAGGTCGACTTCGGTCCATTGCAGCCCCACCTCCTCCGGCCGGTCCCTCGTAAGGGAGTTCCATCGGCGTCGGGGCTTGATCGCGACGCTTCTGCGTGCTGCCCCGAACCACCGGGCAAGAGTAACAGCCGACTGAAGTGTCAAGGTGCTGCTTTGCCTGGTACTGACGAGATCTATGCTCGCCCCATGGCTGATGTTCTTCCTCTGGTGGAGGCCCGGTTGCGTACCGCGCTGGGCGAGCCGGACGCGCGCGCCGCGGTCACCTTCCTCGGTACCGACCGCATCGAGGTGCTCCGCTTCCGGGACGACTCCACCGAGGGCGCGGTGGTCCGCTACGCCACGCTCGGCATGTCCGCCCAGCCCATGGCGGACCCCACCGCCGTGCTCGCCGACCCGGTCAAGGGCCCCCGCGCCGAGCTGGTCCTCTCCGTCCGCGCGGGCCTCGCCGACACCGACAAGGTGCTCCGTCCACTCGCCGTACTCGCCGCGTCTCCGCAGGTCGAAGGTCTGGTCGTGACCCCCGGTGCCTCGCTCGACGTGGGCGGCCCGCTGTGGCCGGGCGCCCCGTTCACCTCGGTCCTGGTCGCCGAGCCGGGCGGTCTGGTCGAGGACCTGGAACTGGACGAGCCGCTCGATCCCGTACGGTTCCTGCCGCTGCTCCCCATGACCGCGAACGAGGCCGCGTGGAAGCGTGTCCACGGCGCGCAGGCCCTCCAGGAGCGCTGGCTGACGAACGGGACGGACCTGCGGGATCCGTCCCGCAGATCCGTCCCGCTGGAGTGAGTAACCTCTCATCAACGAGTGGCCGGAAAGCGTCGGTTGAGCCGGTCGAGCCGGCCGAGTCTGTGAGCCGGCCGAGTCTGTGAGCCGGTCCGTTCGGTGTCCCGGTCGGTTCAGTGTGCTCAGCATGTCCAGCGCGCCCGGCATGTTCGGTGCGCTCAGTCGGCGAAGACGGCGACGCCGTCCTGCGTCGCGTGCTGCGGCTCCAGCTCCTGCGCCTCGTGCGTCAGCGCGTCACGTCGTACGAAGACCACCACCGCGCCGAGGACGGCCGTGACCGCCGCGACCACGAACGGGATGTGGATGTCGCTCCACTCCTCGATCTTCGGCGCGAAGTACGGCGCCGCGGCGGCGGCGAACCAGCGCACGAAGTTGTAGCCCGCGCTGGCCACGGGACGCGGCGCGTCCGAGACGCCGAGCGCCAGTTCGGTGTAGACCGTGTTGTTCACGCCGATGAAGGCGCCGGACAGGACCGTGCAGACGACGGCCGTGGTGTGGTCGCCGTAGCCGAGGACCAGTACGTCGACGGCGAGCAGCACGAGTGAGCCGCCGAGCACCTTCAGCGAGCCGAACCGCGCCTGCATCCGCGGCGCCACGAGCACCGAGAACACGGCCAGCAGCACGCCCCAGGCGAAGAACACGGCGCCCGACCTGTACGGGGTCATGTTCAGCACGAACGGCGTGAAGGCCAGCACGGTGAAGAACGTGTAGTTGTAGAAGAACGCCGAGACCGCCGCGGAGGCGAGACCGCCGTGCCCGAGCGCCTTGAGCGGGTCGAGGAGCGAGGTCTTTCGAGCCGGCCGGGGCTGCTCCTTCAGGAACACCGTGATGCACAGGAAGCCGACCGCCATCAGGAACGCGGTGCCGAAGAACGGGTAGCGCCAGCTGGCGTTGCCGAGCAGGGCGCCCAGCAGCGGGCCGCACGCCATGCCGAGGCCGAGGGCGGACTCGTAGAGCAGGATCGCGGCGGCGCTGCCGCCCGCGGCCGCGCCGACGATGACCGCGAGGGCCGTCGACACGAAGAGCGCGTTGCCCAGACCCCAGCCGGCCCGGAACCCGACGAGTTCGCCGACCGAGCCGGACGTGCCCGCGAGTCCGGCGAAGACCACGACGAATGCGAGACCGAGCAGCAGGGTCTTGCGGCCGCCGATGCGGCTGGAGACGAAGCCCGTGACCAGCATCGCGACGGCGGTGATCAGGAAATACGAGGTGAAAAGCAGGGAGACCTGGCTTGTCGTGGCGTTCAGGCCCTGGGCGATGGACGGCAGGATCGGGTCGACGAGGCCGATGCCCATGAACGCGACGACCGACGCGCCGGCCGTCGCCCAGACCGCCTTGGGCTGCCGCAGGAGGCTGCCGGCTCCGGCGTCGAAGGGGTCCATTGGTTCTCCAATCCGGAGGAGATAGTTGGTGTATACACATAGTAAGTTAGGTCGGCTAATTAATGCAAGCTACATGTAGTTTGCCGAGGGGGGTGTGATCGGAATGCGATCGAGGGTGTGTTCGGGGTCCGGTCGGGGGTCGGGTGACGCGGGTTCCGCCCGGACGGGTGATCGTCCTTGACGTGGGCGTGCGCGGGTAGGACCGTGGAGCTCTATGAGGGGCGAACCCAGTTGCCCGAAGTGTGGTGGCCGGGTCAGGGCTCCCGGACTCTTCGCCGATTCCTGGCAGTGCGATGCGCACGGCACGGTGCATCCACTGCAGCCCGTGATCCCGCCCAGCGTCGAGGCCCTCAGCGTCGTGGTGCATCGCACCCAGGTGCCGGTGTGGATGCCCTGGCCACTGCCGGTCGGGTGGCTGTTCACGGGTGTGGCCTACGCCGGTGACGACCGTAGCGGCGGCCGCGCTACCGCCGTGGCCTGCTCGGGTCCCGGCCCGCTCGGCGGCATGGGGGAACTGATCCTGGTCGCGGAGGAACTCGGCGTCGGCCTCGGCGCGCGGTACGCCGGCATCGACGGCCCGGACCCGGGTCCGTCCATGGACGTCGAGAAGCCGCCCCAGGCCAAGGTGCTGGCGGCCGGCCGGCCGACCCCGCTCTGGCATGTCACCGGTGTCCCCGCCGACCGTGCCGTCTTCGCGGGCGAGGCGCTGGGCCTGTGGGTGTGGGCGGTCGTGTGGCCCGAGCAGTCGGGGCTGCTGATGTACGACGAGCTGGTGCTGACCGACCTGCGGGACGCCGGGGCCGAGCTGGATTTGGTCCCGTGCGGGGCGCTGTCGCCGCGCCTGCTGGAGCCTTAGCCCGCGGACGCTGGAGCCGGCACCCCTGGAGCGGGCCGCCGGAACCGTGGGGGCGCGCCGCTGGAGTCCTGCCGCGTGCTGGAGTCCTGGGTCGGGTTGCCGGAGTCCTGATGTGTGCTGACGGAGTCCTGGGTCGGGTTGCCGGAGTCCTGATGTGTGCTGACGGAGTTCTGTGGCGGGTCGCCGGAGTCCTGATGTGTGCTGACGGAGTTCTGTGGCGGGTCGCCGGAGTCCTGGCGTGTGCTGACGGAGCCCTGATGCGTGCCGACGGAGTTCTGTGGCGGGTCGCCGGAGCCCTGATGCGTGCCGCTGGAGAGGGCGTACGGCCCGAGCCCCGATGTGTGCTTGGGGTGCCCCGCCGGTATGTGCCACCGCTCAAGGTGCGACAGTGGCGCGAATGTAGGGGGCGCTCGGCGGGTGTGGGTGTGACAGAGGCGTTCCGTTCTCCCGTTATGCTGGAGCGTCCCCCTCCGCCCTGTCACCGCCAGGAGCCCGCGTCGTGCGTATCGACCTGCACTGCCACTCCACGGCTTCCGACGGTACGGACACCCCGGCCGAGCTGGTGCGAGCCGCCGCCGCGGCCGGGCTGGACGTGGTCGCGCTGACCGACCACGACACCACCCGCGGACACGCCGAGGCGACCGCCGCGCTGCCGGAGGGGCTCACCCTGGTCACCGGTGCCGAGCTGTCCTGCCGTATCGACGGCATCGGCATGCACATGCTGGCCTACCTCTTCGACCCCGAGGAGCCCGCGCTGCTCGCCGAGCGCGAGCTGGTGCGGGACGACCGGGTGCCGCGGGCCAAGGGCATGATCGCCAGGCTCAACGAGCTGGGTGTGCCCGTCACCTGGGAGCAGGTCGCCCGGATCGCCGGTGACGGCTCCGTCGGACGGCCGCACGTCGCGTCCGCGCTCGTCGAGCTGGGCGTCGTGCCCACCGTGAGCGACGCGTTCACCCAGGACTGGCTGGCCGACGGCGGCCGGGTCTTCGTGGCGAAGCACGAGACCGACCCGTTCGAGGCCATCCGGCTGGTCAAGGGCGCCGGGGGAGTCACCGTGTTCGCGCACCCGGCCGCCGCCAAGCGGGGCCGCACGGTGCCGGAGGCCGCGATCGCCGAGATGGCGGCGGCGGGGCTGGACGGCGTCGAGGTCGACCACATGGACCACGACCCCGACGCGCGGGTCCGGCTGCGCGCGCTGGCCGCCGATCTGGGACTGCTCGTCACGGGGTCCTCGGACTACCACGGCAGCCGGAAGACGGTCGCGCTCGGCGCGTACACCACGGATCCCGAGGTGTACGGGGAGATCACCCGGCGGGCGACCGGGGCGTTCCCCGTGCCGGGGACGGGCGGAGCCTGAGGCTCGCCTCTCCCCTCGCCACCTCTCACCCTGTTCGCTCACCTCTTCCGCAAGGCCTTCTCACTCTCATGTTCGACGTCGCTGTCTTCGGCTCTCTCTTCCTGACCCTTTTTGTCATCATGGATCCCCCCGGGATCACCCCGATCTTCCTCGCGCTGACCGCCGGCCGTCCCGCCAAGGTGCAGAAGCGCATGGCCTTCCAGGCCGTGTGCGTGGCCGGCGGTGTGATCGCCGTGTTCGGACTGCTCGGGCACCAGATCCTGGACTATCTGCACGTGTCCGTGCCGGCGCTGATGATCGCGGGCGGTCTGCTGCTCCTGCTCATCGCGCTCGACCTGCTCACCGGCAAGACCGACGAGCCGAAGCAGACCAAGGACGTCAACGTGGCGCTCGTACCGCTGGGCATGCCGCTGCTGGCGGGCCCGGGCGCGATCGTGTCCGTGATCCTGGCCGTGCAGAAGGCGGACAGCGTGGCCTCGCAGGTGTCGGTGTGGACGGCGATCGTCGCGATCCACGTCGTGCTGTGGTTCGTCATGCGGTACTCGCTGGTGATCATCCGCGTCATCAGGGACGGCGGCGTGGTACTGGTGACCCGGCTCGCGGGCATGATGCTCTCCGCGATCGCCGTGCAGCAGATCATCAACGGCATCACCCAGGTGGTCCGCGGCGCCTGAGGCGGCGGCCTGGGTCGCGACCGGCCCGGGCGGCGATCGAGGCGACAGACGGTGTCGCGACCGGCTCATGTGACAGCCGTACGCCGGTCGGCGACAGCCGTACGCGGGTCGGCGACAGCCGTACGCGGGTCGGGCGGTGAGCCGGTCGTATACGGCGGGCCGGCCACGGGAGCGCGCAGGGCCCCGGCGGACCCGCCCCGGGAACACGCAGAGCCCCGTGGGACGCCGGTCGGGCCGGCCGCCCCACGGGGCTCTGAAGTCTATGGATGGTGATCCGTACGTTATGAGGCCGAGGTGTCGGCCGGACGGATCCACAGCCGCTGCCCTATGGCGGCGGCCTGCTGAACGATCCGGTTGACGGAGGCGGCGTCCACGACGGTGGTGTCCACGGGCGTGCCGTCGATGTCGTCGAGTCGCAGGATTTCGAAGCGCATTGCTTCCCCCTTCGTCTGGTCATCCTCCTGAGGAGAACTACTGGCTGGAAGGAACGGGGGGCGTTTGTGCCCCCTGCTCTATGAGTAGTCAACGCGTTGCGTGTTACAGACATTCCCTACGCTAAAGAAATTTTTCGAACGGCTAACTACTGCCCGGTAAGTGAGTTTGCGGAGACTGAACGGGACCGGTTGTGTTCGCAGCGTGACCGCCGGGACAATGGAGGCGATGAACGACGACCTCGCGGACCTGACCGCCCGCATCGACCGCACGAACGCGCTGCTCCAGCGCATGCTCGCCGAGGTGGCGAAGACACCCTCGACCCACGCGATCTTCGTCGACGCGGGGTACCTGTACGCGGCCGCCGGCCGGCTGGTGGCCGGCACCGAGGACCGCCGCGCCTTCGACCTCGACGCCGAGGGCCTGATCGAGGCGCTCATCGACCGCGCCCGCACGATCTTCGCGGACAGCAGGCTGCTGCGGGTCTACTGGTACGACGGTGCCCGGCGTCGCATCCACACCGCCGAGCAGCAGTCCATCGCGGAACTGCCCGACGTGAAGGTGCGCCTGGGCAACCTCAACGCCAACAACCAGCAGAAGGGCGTCGACTCCCTGATCCGTACGGACCTGGAGTCACTCGCCCGGCACCGCGCCATCAGCGACGCCGCGCTCCTCGGCGGCGACGAGGATCTGGTGTCGGCCGTCGAGGCGGCGCAGGGGTACGGCGCCCGGGTGCACCTGTGGGGCATCGAGGCTCCCGAGGGCCGCAACCAGGCCGAGCCCCTGCTCTGGGAGGTCGACAGCCAGCGCACCCTCGACCTCGACTTCTTCAAGCCGTACGTGTCCCGGCGCACCGCCCCCACCTACGAGCCGGCGTCGGCGTCCGCCCGGCCCACACGCGAGGACGTCCGCTTCGTGGGCGCCCAGATCGCGGCGAAGTGGCTGGCGGCGCGGGGCCGCGACGCGCTGGTAGAACTGCTGCCCGGCCATCCCTACCTGCCGGGATCGGTCGACCAGGACCTGCTGGTCGAGGCCGAGGGGCTGCTCTCGTACTCGCTCCGCGGCCAATCGGACCTGCGGCGCGCGCTGCGCGACGGCTTCTGGGAGCACCTGCAGACGCAGTACTGACCAGCGGCGTCCGGGGGACCGCCCCGGACCCACCGCTACCGAGTGTGCTCGTCCCAGAAGCCGGCGAGCGCCCGGGCGGTCGGCAGCGGCTGGTCCACGTTCGGTGAGTGCTCGGCGCCCGGTACGACCGTCCGGTGCGCCCCCAGCCGTACCGCCATCTCGTCGAGAACGGTCACCGGCCAGGTGTCGTCGCGGGCGCCCGACACGACGTGGAACGGCAGCGGAAGGGCGGAGAGTTCGGCGACCCGGTCGGGCTCGCCGCACAACTGCCGCCCAGTGACCCGGAGTTGGGCGGGACTGGTGCCCAGCCAGCGGCGGCGCAACTGCTCCTGGGTGCCGAGGCCGCGGGCCGGGCCGCCGACCTCCTCGGGCGGTCCCATGGCCCGGATCGCCTCCCACACCTCGGTCATGGTCATCACGTCGAGGGCGTCCCGCAGCAGCTTCACGCGCTGCTCCTGGGAGACGGAGATCCGGGCCGGGCCCGAGGCGAGGAGGGTGAGCGAGCGGAACGGGGAGTGGTCCAGCAGGGCGGCGCAGCGGGCGATCTGGCCGCCGAGGGAGTGTCCGACGAGATGCACGGGGGTGCCGAGCGCCTCGGCCTGCGCGAGCACATCCTGCGCCAACTCGCTCTGTTCGTAGGCCGATTCGTCGTCGGCCGGGCCGTCGGACTCGTACTGGCCCCGCCCGTCCACGGCAATGGTCCGGTACCCGCGCGCGGCCAGCGGCGCGTGCACCAGGTTGAAGTCCTCCTTGCTCCCCGTGAACCCGGGCAGCATCAGCGCCACACCCCTCACCTCGGCTTCCGCGGCCGGGGGCATGTCGACGACAGCGAACTCGCCGCGCGTGGTCCGCAGCGGGTAGGCGCGAGCGCCCTGGGGTGTGTCGAAGGCGGTGGGGTCGGTCACGGGGTGAGGCTATCGGGCGGCACGGCGGGCGCCGAAACGCCGGGGGCCCGGCCCACCTGTGTGGACCGGGCCCTCGGGCCGTGCTCAGCTCTCCGCGGTCTCCGCGGCGGCGACCTTGCGGGTGCGCCGTGCCTTGGGCTTCGCCTCGGCCTCGGTGGCGTCCGCCTCCGGTGCCGGTGCGGTGGCCGCGGTCTTGCGGGTGCGGCGTGCCTTGGGTTCCGGTTCCTGCGCGGTCTGGGCCGGGATGTCGGCGGTGGCCGTCGTCTCCGGCTCGGCGACCTTGCGGGTGCGGGTGCGACGCGGCTTGGCCTCGGTGGCCTCGGCCGCCGTCTCCACGGCCGCCGCCGTCTTACGCGTGCGGCGCGGCTTGGCCTCGGCGGTCTCCGTGGCCACGCTGGCTTCGGCGGTGTCGAGCACCGTCTCGGCCGTCGTCGCCGCCTTGCGGGTGCGGCGCGGCTTCGCCTCGGTGGCCTCGGCCGTGTCGACCGCGGTCTCGGCGGCGGCGACCTTGCGGGTGCGCCGTGCCTTGGGCTTCGCCTCGGCCTCGGTGGCGTCCGCCTCCGGTGCCGGTGCGGTGGCCGCGGTCTTGCG
>NZ_JBHWCC010000054.1:0-3844 GCF_042735715.1 Streptomyces sp. NPDC059582 | reverse complement strand
GACGCGGCTTGGCCTCGGTGGCCTCGGCCGCCGTCTCCACGGCCGCCGCCGTCTTACGCGTGCGGCGCGGCTTGGCCTCGGCGGTCTCCGTGGCCGCGGTGGCTTCGGCGGTGTCGAGCACCGTCTCGGCCGTCGTCGCCTTGCGGGTGCGGCGCGGCTTCGCCTCGGTGGCCTCGGCCGTGTCGACCGCGGTCTCCGCCGCGTCCGCCACCTTGCGCGTACGGCGGCGCGGCGTGGTGGCCGGGGCCTCGACGGCCTGCGCGGACACCGGCTCGGGGGAGTGCGCGGTCTCGGCCGGAGAGACCGCCGGCTCCGTCGTCAACGTCGCCTCAGCGGACTTGCGGGTCCGGCGGCGGCGCGGCTTCTCGGTGGCCTCCGCGGCGTCGAGGGCCGTGCCCTCCGCAGTCGCCACGGCGGTCTCCGCGGCCGGGGACTCGACGGCCGTGACCACGGCCGGCGCCGTCTCCGAGCCCGAGCCGCCGCGGGTACGGCGACGACGGCGCGGGGTACGGGACGCGGTTCCGTCCTCCGCCGCGGGCGTCCGCTCGAGAGCGGGTGCGGTGGTCGACTCTGCCGCGACCGGCTGCGTCGCGTCCATCGGCGTACCGCCACGCGTACGACGGCGGCGACGCGGCGTACGGGCCGCACGCTCGTGGTCGGCGGAACGGGACTCGCCCCGGTCGCCTCGCTCGCCCCGGTCCCGGTCGTTCCGGTCGGCACGGTCGCCGCGGCCACCACGACCGCGTGCCGCTCGCCCGCCCGGCTCGCCCAGGTCTTCGAGCTCCTCCGCGTCGAGGCCCGCGCGCGTGCGCTCCGTGCGCGGCAGGACGCCCTTCGTCCCCGCGGGGATGTTCAGTTCCTCGAAGAGGTGCGGGGACGTGGAGTACGTCTCCGGCGGGTCGCTGAAGTTCAGCTCCAGCGCCTTGTTGATCAGCTGCCAGCGCGGGATGTCGTCCCAGTCGACGAGGGTGATCGCGATGCCCTTGGCGCCCGCGCGGCCGGTACGGCCGATGCGGTGCAGGTACGTCTTCTCTTCCTCGGGGGACTGGTAGTTGATGACGTGGGTGACGCCCTCGACGTCGATGCCGCGCGCGGCGACATCGGTGCAGACGAGGACGTCCACCTTGCCGTTGCGGAAGGCGCGCAGCGCCTGCTCGCGGGCGCCCTGGCCGAGGTCGCCGTGGACCGCGCCGGAGGCGAAGCCGCGGCGCTGGAGCTGCTCGGCGATGTCGGCGGCCGTGCGCTTGGTACGACAGAAGATCATCGCCAGTCCGCGGCCCTCGGCCTGCAGGATGCGGGCGACCAGCTCCGGCTTGTCCATGGAATGCGCGCGGTAGACGTGCTGCGCGGTGTTCGCGACGGTCGCGCCCTGGTCGTCCGGCGAGGTGGCGCGGATGTGCGTGGGCTGCGACATGTAGCGGCGGGCCAGGCCGATGACCGCGCCCGGCATGGTCGCCGAGAACAGCATCGTCTGGCGCTTCGGCGGCAGCATGTTGATGATCTTCTCGACGTCGGGCAGGAAGCCCAGGTCGAGCATCTCGTCGGCCTCGTCGAGGACGAGCGACTTGATGTGCTTGAGGTCGAGCTTCTTCTGGCCCGCGAGGTCCAGCAGTCGGCCCGGGGTGCCGACGACGACGTCGACGCCCTTCTTGAGGGCCTCGACCTGGGGCTCGTACGCCCGGCCGCCGTAGATGGCGAGGACGCGCACGTTGCGCACCTTGCCCGCGGTCAGCAGGTCGTTGGTCACCTGGGTGCAGAGCTCGCGCGTGGGGACGACGACGAGCGCCTGCGGTGCCTCGGTGAGGGCCTCGGGACGGGCGCGACCGGCCTCCACGTCGGCGGGGACGGTCACGCGCTCGAGGAGCGGGAGGCCGAAGCCCAGCGTCTTGCCGGTGCCGGTCTTGGCCTGGCCGATGACGTCGGTGCCCGTCAGGGCGACGGGAAGCGTCATCTCCTGGATGGGGAAGGGGTTGATGATGCCGACGGCCTCAAGGGCCTCGGCGGTCTCGGGAAGGATTCCGAGCTCTCGGAACGTAGTCAGGGTGCTGCCTCTTCTGTGTGGGCGGTGCGAGGCGAGCGCGGGGGTCGTGTCAGGACCGTGCCGGGGACGTCGGCTGCCTTACGGGTGGGCCGTAGGGCACGGGACCACTGCCGACGCTCTAGCGCTCGAACCGCTGAGGGTTCCCTCCGATCGTCGTACGCACAGTGCCGTACGGTCAGGGAGGGCTGTCGGGTCGGAGCCGATCGGGCCACCGACCGGGCATCCTCATACGTGCGGCCTGTCGAGGTACGACTGAGTACCAGCAGGCGCATTACCACCATACCCTGGAATCGCGCACACGTGTTGGCCGATTCGGTCACGTAGTCGTCGTCACACCGATTCGCGTCGTCGTGGTCACACTGATTGACCAGGGACTTCCGTCACGCGGCGAGCGGGCTATTGTGCGCTTCATGACGAGCTCTGACAAGCCCGAGAACGCCCCCGAGACCGCCGCCGAGTCCGCCGGAGCCGCCGAGTCCGCGGCGCCCGCCGAGCGCACCGGAATCGCCGCCCAGAACTGGGCGCAGGCATCCGCCGAGCCACAGTACCGCGCCGCGGTCGTGGACCTGCTGGGTGCCTTGGCGTACGGCGAGCTGGCGGCGTTCGAACGGCTCGCGGAGGACGCCAAGCTGGCGCCGACGCTGGCGGACAAGGCGGCGCTGGCGAAGATGGCGTCGGCCGAGTTCCACCACTTCGAGCGGCTGCGCGACCGGCTCACGGAGATCGGCGAGGAGCCGACCCACGCGATGGAGCCCTTCGTCGCCGCGCTCGACGGATTCCACCGGCAGACGGCCCCTTCGGACTGGCTGGAGGGCCTGGTCAAGGCGTACGTCGGCGACTCGATCGCCAGCGACTTCTACCGCGAGGTCGCCGCCCGTCTCGACACGGACACGCGTGAACTCGTCCTGGCCGTCCTCGACGACACCGGGCACGCCGGTTTCGCGGTGGAGAAGGTGCGCGCGGCCATCGACGCGGAGCCGCGCGTCGGCGGACGGCTCGCGCTGTGGGCGCGCCGGCTGATGGGTGAGGCCCTGTCGCAGTCCCAGCGGGTGGTCGCCGACCGTGACGCGCTGTCGACGATGCTCGTCGGCGGAGTCGCCGACGGCTTCGACCTCGCCGAGGTCGGCAGGATGTTCTCCCGGATCACCGAGGCGCACACCAAGCGGATGGCGGCGCTGGGACTGGCCGCCTAGGACAGCGGCCCGGGCCTGGCCCGGGCCTCGTCTTCTTCGTCCTACGTCGTTCGTCCTGCGGCCCGCGTTCTCCGCGGCGCCTTGGGCGGCTGAGAGCGCCTGCGGCGGTCACGCCGGCGCTGATCGACGCCGGAGCCTTCCCGCGGGGCGCAGCAGCAGCGAGAGCGAGGCGGTGCCCACCACCGTCGCGCCGAGCAGGCTCGGCAGGAAGCTGCCGGGGCCCAGCGCGGTGTGGGTGACGAAGTCACCGAAAAGAGCGCCCGCGACGCCTGTCGCGAACACGAGGTGCCGGGTCGGCAGTCGGTGGGAGAAGCGGTGGTTCGCTGCCCATGCGAGCACGACACCGAGCAGAGCGGAACCGAGCGCTTCCAAGATCATGTCGGGTCACTCCAAGCGGCCGGACTGTGTACCAAGGTCGTAGCCCGTCATACCCGTGACCTGCGGAATGCAATCCTCCCCTGTGGGTGAGTTGTACGCCGTCGGTGAAGAAAACGATCAGAGGGGCCCCGGGCCGGCCGCTACCCCGGCCCCCCGGATCGGGTTTTGGGAACGTTGGCCGCGCGCGCGCGGGGGGGTGCCCCCGGGCGGCCCCCGGCGCCGCCGAAACCGC
>NZ_JBHWCC010000053.1:0-62574 GCF_042735715.1 Streptomyces sp. NPDC059582 | reverse complement strand
GTTGATAGGCCGGATCTGGAAGCCAGGTAACTGGTGGAGGTGACCGGTACTAATAGGCCGAGGGCTTGTCCTCAGTTGCTCGCGTCCACTGTGTTGGTTCTGAAACCACGAACAACCCCGTCACCGGGACCCCTTTTTGTGGGGGGTTGTGGTGGCGGTGCGGTTGACAGTTTCATAGTGTTTCGGTGGTTATAGCGTGAGGGAAACGCCCGGTTACATTCCGAACCCGGAAGCTAAGCCTTACAGCGCCGATGGTACTGCAGGGGGGACCCTGTGGGAGAGTAGGACGCCGCCGAACGATTATTCAAAGGGTTGGATCCTGAACTTCGGTTCGGGATCCAACCCTTTTTTGTTGCCCGTAACTTGACGTTCACGTTCCGCTACGAACATCCAGAGCATGGGTACTGCTGCAATGCTCAGGGCTGCCGGCGTCGGCGTCGGTGACGAGGTGATCGTGCCGGCCTTCGGGAACGTGGAAGTGGCCGAATCGGTGACCCTGGCCGGCGCGCTTCCGGTGTTCGCGGACATAGATCCGGTGACGTACTGCCTCGACGCGTGCGCTGTCGAGGCGTCCCTGACTTCGCGGACGGCGGCCGTCGTCGCCGTGCACCGCTTCGGCCGGCCGGCCGACATAGCGCGGCTGCACGGTGTGGGGCAGCGGCACGGACTGCTCGTGCTGGAGCAGGCCGAGTCCGAGGCGCCGTACGACGAGGTCGCTCGGCGTCGGCAGCGGGCCGCCTACCTCGACGGGAAGCTGCGCGGGGTGCGCACGCCCGACGGAGGCGACGGCCACACCTATCAGCAGTACGTCGTCCGGGTGCCCGGGAATGGGCGGCCCGATCGCGACGCCTTCGCACGCGCCCTGCGGAGCAGGGGAGTTGACTGTCGGGTGCCGGTGAAGACGCCGGTGCACCGGCTGCCCGAGTTCCGGCGGTGCGTGTCGCTGCCGGAGACCGAGCTCGCCGCGGACGACACGCTCGCACTGCCCGTGGAAGCGGCGTTGACGAGGCGGGACATGCAGCGGATCGTGTCCGCGTGCAATGCGCTGGGAGGACTGCTCCAGCCCGCTTTCTGAGCGAGTTGGGAGCACGGCCCTGTTCAGGGTATGATCTATTCTGTTGCCGCGGGGGAAACCTCGACAAGGTAACTGGCCCCTATAGCTCAGTCGGTAGAGCGTCTCCATGGTAAGGAGAAGGTCAACGGTTCGATTCCGTTTGGGGGCTCCACCAGAAAAGGCCCCGCCCATTGGGCGGGGCCTTTCTCATGTCCTGCTCCGGGCGCCCTAGTCCACCTGGAGACCCGGGACCCGCATCGCCAGGATCGCCATGTCGTCGGACGGGGCGTCCGACGCGAAGCGTTCCACCGCGCGCATGATGCGGGCCGCGACCGCGCCTGCCGTCAGGCCCGTGCACGTCGTGAGGACGTCGGTGAGGCCGTCGTCGCCCAGCATGCGGGTGCCCTCACGGCGCTCGGTGACGCCGTCCGTGACGCACAGGAGGACATCGCCCGGGTCGAGGGTCACCGTCTGCTCGTAGAGCTCGAGGTCCTCCATGACGCCGAGCAGCGGCTGGGGTTCGGCGGCGGCCTCGACCGTGCCGTCCTGGCGCAGGCGCAGCGGCAGCGGGTGGCCGGCGCAGACCACCTTCAGTTCCGCGCTGCCGTCCGCCTGGGGGCGCATCTCGCCGTAGAGGAGGGTCAGGAAGCGGCTGCGGGCGCCTTCGTCGAGGATGGCCGAGTTCAGGCGCTCCAGGACGGCCGGGCCGCTGAGGCCCTCGCGGGCGAGCAGGCGCAGCGCGTGCCGGGCCAGGCCCGTGACCGCCGCCGCGTTCGGGCCCGTACCGCAGACGTCGCCGATGGCGAAGCCGTAGGCGCCGTCGCTGATCGGGAACAGGTCGTAGAAGTCGCCGCCGACCTCGTTGCCCTCGCCGGCCGCGCGGTAGATGACCTCGACCTCGACGCCCTCGATGTGGGGGAGTTCCGGTGGCAGCAGGCTGCGCTGGAGGGACTGGCTGATGGCCGTGCGCTCGGAGTAGAGGCGGGCGTTGTCCAGGGCCAGGGCGGCGCGGCGGCTCAGGTCCTCGGCCAGTTCCAGGATCTCCTGGCGGAAGTGTTCGTCCGTGGGCTTGCCGAGCGTCAGCATGCCGATGACGCGGTTGCGGGCGACCAGCGGGAGGACCACCGTCTCGCCGCCGACCGCGGAGGCCGTGGCCAGGGTCGGGGCGATGCCGGACGCGATCTGGTGGATCGGACCGCCGCTCAGCCCCAGGCTGCGCATGGAGCTGCGCAGGGCCGCCTGGTGGGCGACCTCGCCGGGAGCCGTCCAGACGCGGGCGCCCGGGGTGGGTACCGGGTCCGGCGGCGGGACCTTGGACAGGAGCGACTTGATGCCGTCGATCAGCTCCTCGTCCTCGTGCAGGACGTAGGACAGGTACGGCTCCGAGGCCTGGTCGGCGATCGTGTACACGGCGCACCAGGTGGCCAGGGTCGGGACCGTCATCTGGGCCATCAGAGCCAGGGTCTGGTCGCGGTCCAGGGTGCCGGCCAGGAGGTCGGAGGCCTCGACGAGGAAGCTCAGGGAGCCTCGGCGCAGGCGTTCCAGTTCGCCCAGGCGGGCGGATTCCACCGCCAGCGCGATGCGGTCCGCGGCGAACTGCAGGCGCAGCGCCTCCTCGTTGGAATATCTGCCGGGAGACTCCGCGGCGACGCCGAGGGAGCCCGTGAGGCGGCCCTCGACCTTCAGCGGGACCGTCACGACGGAGCGCATGCCGGTGGCGTTCAGGAGCGGTACGGCGCCGGGGACGGCGGCGAGGTCCTCGTGGACGGCGGGCATGCGCGCCGAGCCGTAGCGGCCGGGGCCCGCCTCGACGGGGACGCGGGCGAAGCGCTGACGGGCGGAGGGCAGGCCGGTGGAGGCGCGGACCTCCAACTCCGTTTCGTCGTCGGTGGCGAGGAGCAGGAAGGCGGAGTCGCCGTCGAGCATGTCGCGGGCGCGTTCGACCGTGCGCTGGAGGAGGCCGTCGAGGTCGTCCGGGGCCGGAGAACCGATGAACACCTCGAAGGGGTCCATGCTCTGGGTGTCGGACGTGCCCGCGTCGGAGGCCGGGCCGCGCAACGGCGTCTGCAGGACCGCGCGTTCGTGGTCGCGGACGAGGAGGCAGACGGTGGAGGGCTCGCCGCCGGTGTCGCGGACGCGCAGGTGCGAGGCGTAGACGGGGGTGACGCGGCCGTCGGCGCCGCGCAGGCCGTAACTGCCCTCCCAGCGCGAGAGCTGGAGGGCCTCCACGATGCCGGTGCTCGTGCCGGGGGTGTGCGGCCAGGCGGCGAGGTCGGTGAGGGGCTTGCCGGTGACCTGGTCGGCCGCGTAGCCGAAGAGTTCCTCGGCGTCCTCGTTCCACGCGGTGATCGCGCCGATGCGGTCGATCTGGATCACCGCGACGCGGACGCGGCCGTCGGCGAGCGGGAGGAGGTGGGCGGGCAGGGAGGGGCCCGCGGTGCGGGTGCCCACCGGGCGCTCGGGAAGGTGGAGTTGGAACCAGACGTTCTTGTGGGTGGGCGTGTACTCGACGCCCCAGCGGCCGGCCAGGGCCGCGCACAGCTGGAGTCCGCGCCCGCCCTCACGGTCGGGGCTGCCCATGTTGACGGCGGTGCCCTGGAGGGGGATCTCCCGCTCGGGGTAGCGGTCGGAGACCTCGATGCGGGCGCCCTCGTCGCTGCGCAGGCACAACACGTCCGCGGACGTGCCCGCGTGGACCACGGCGTTGGTCACCAGTTCGCTGGTGAGGACCACCGCGTCGTCGACGATGTCGGCGAAGCCCCAGCCCTGAAGGGTGTCGCGGACGAAGGCGCGGGCGGTCGCCACGGATCGCCCGACGGGCTCGAAGCTGGCGGCCGCGCGCGCGGTGATCACAGAACTCCTCGACCGGTCGTCGGCATGCAGGGCTCCCGGGCCGACCGGTTGCTGCCGGGCCTGCGCGGGCAGGCCGTCGGTCGGCCGGGGGTCCGGGGGCTGTTCCCCAGGGATCAGTCCGGTGGTCATGTCTGCGGCCGCCCCTCCGATGCCCGCTCGTACTCGTGCCACCGCCCAGGCCGGATGTGCCGGCGCGGCTGGACAGCCGCATGCAAGGTTACTTACCTTCCCAGCGCGTGCGGATGCCGGTCGGCTGTGTTTCCACCGGGAGGGTGTGCGGACGGTGTGCGAAGCTGCCGAACTGTTATGGCCTGGTTCGGTGAGGGTGAAACACTGGGCAGGCTTCCGGTGAAAGAACGGGCAGGCTGAGTGTGTGCGGTGCACGAAGGGCAGCAGCCCTTGGTGTGGCCTGATGACATCGGGCAGAGACGGGCAGCATTAACCGGTACGCCGTCAGGCATATCGGGGCACAGCGGTAACGGTCGACCCCTGCGGGAGGGACACAGTGGAGTCTGGCGCGGCGACGCGGGCCACGAAGGCGCGCGCGAAAGGCGGGCAGTCCCTGAACAACCAGGGCAAAGGGCGCAATGGCACCACCACGGTGGACACGGCTGCCCTGAACCGGTTGTTGGCCGCTCTCGTGTCGATGCGGGACGGGAACTTCCGCAAGCGGCTCACGGTGTCCGGGGACGGCGTGATGTCGGAGATCGCGGCCGTCTTCAACGAGGTCGCCGACCGCAATCTGCATCTGACGGGCGAGCTCTCGCGGGTGCGGCGCATGGTGGGACGTGAGGGAAAACTCACGGAGCGGCTGGAGACGGGCGCCTGTGAGGGCTCGTGGGCGACCGCGGTCGACAACTCCAACGCGCTCGTGGACGACCTCGTACGGCCCGTCTCCGAGGTCAGCCGGGTGCTGTCGGCGGTCGCCGAGGGTGATCTGTCGCCGCGGATGGACCTGCGGACGCAGGGGCCGGACGGACCCGGGCATCCGCTGCGCGGCGAGTTCCTGAAGGTCGGGCGGACGGTCAACAACCTGGTCGACCAGTTGTCGACGTTCACCGACGAGGTCACGCGCGTGGCCAGCGAGGTGGGCACCGAGGGCAAGCTGGGCGGACAGGCCCAAGTGCGCGGAATGTCCGGTTCCTGGAAGGACCTCACGGACTCCGTCAACACGATGGCGTACCGGCTGACGGCCCAGGTGCGGGACATCGCCCTGGTGACGACGGCGGTCGCCAAGGGCGATCTGTCCCGGAAGGTCACGGTTCACGTGGCCGGCGAGATGCTGGAGCTGAAGAACACCGTCAACACGATGGTGGACCAGCTCTCCGCCTTCTCCTCCGAGGTGACGCGCGTGGCCCGCGAGGTGGGCACCGAGGGCATCCTCGGCGGTCAGGCCCGGGTGTCCGGCGTCGACGGGGTGTGGAAGGAACTCACCGACTCGGTGAACACCATGGCCGGGAACCTCACGGCCCAGGTGCGCGGGATCGCGGAGGTCACCACCGCGGTGGCCAGCGGTGACCTCTCGCGGAAGGTCACGGTGCAGGCGCGCGGCGAGGTCGCCCAGCTCGCCGACACGATCAACCAGATGACCGAGACGCTACGGATCTTCGCCGACGAGGTCACACGCGTGGCGAACGAGGTCGGTGCCGAGGGGCGGCTCGGCGGGCAGGCGAACGTGCCGGGTGCCGCGGGCACCTGGAAGGATCTGACGGACTCCGTCAACACGGTCTTCCGGAACCTGACCACGCAGGTCCGTGACATCGCCGCCGTGACGACGGCCGTGGCCAGCGGTGACCTGTCCCGCAAGGTCACGGTGGACGTGGCCGGCGAGATGCTGGAGCTGAAGAACACCGTCAACGGGATGGTGGACCAGCTGTCCGCCTTCGGAGCCGAGGTCACCCGCGTCGCCCGGGAGATCGGCAACGAGGGTGAGCTGGGCGGCCAGGCCCAGGTGCCCGGGGTCGCGGGCGACTGGAAGGATCTGACGGACTCCGTCAACACGGCCTTCCGCAACCTCACCGGTCAGGTGAGGAACATCGCCCAGGTGACCACCGCGGTCGCCAACGGTGACCTGTCCCAGAAGGTCACGGTGGACGTGGCCGGCGAGATGCTCCAGCTGAAGAACACCGTGAACACGATGGTGGACCAGCTGTCGTCGTTCGCCGACCAGGTGATCCAGATGGGCCGGGAGGTGGGTACGGAGGGACGTCTCGGCGGGCAGGCCCAGGTGCCCGGGGTGTCCGGCACCTGGAAGGAGCTGACCGACTCGGTCAACTCCATCACGGGCAACCTGACGGCGCAGGTGCGGCAGATCGCACAGGTCACCACGGCGGTGGCGCGGGGTGACCTGTCGCAGAAGATCACCGTGGACGCGCGCGGTGAGATCCTCGAGCTGAAGATCACCATCAACACCATGGTCGACCAGCTCTCCGCGTTCGCCGACCAGGTGACGAAGGTCGCCCGCGAGGTGGGTACGGACGGCCGTCTCGGCGGGCAGGCGCAGGTGCCTGGCGTCGCCGGTGTGTGGCGCGACCTGACCGACTCGGTGAACGGCATGGCCGGCAACCTCACCGCGCAGGTGCGCAACATCGCGCAGGTCGCCACGGCGGTGGCGCGCGGTGACCTGTCGCAGAAGATCACCGTGGACGCGCGCGGTGAGATCCTCGAGCTGAAGAACACCCTCAACACGATGGTGGACCAGCTGTCGTCGTTCGCCCAGGAGGTCACCCGCGTGGCCCGCGAGGTGGGCACCGAGGGCATGCTGGGCGGGCAGGCGGAGGTGCAGGGGGTCGCGGGCACCTGGAAGGACCTGACCCAGTCCGTGAACTTCATGGCGAACAACCTGACCATCCAGGTCCGCAACATCGCCGAGGTCACCACCGCGGTCGCCAAGGGCGACCTGTCGAAGAAGATCACCGTCGACGCCAAGGGCGAGATCCTCGAACTCGTCACCACCGTCAACACGATGGTGGACCAGCTGTCGTCCTTCGCCGAGCAGGTGACCCGGGTGGCCCGCGAGGTGGGCACCGAGGGCATCCTGGGCGGCCAGGCGCACGTCCAGGGCGCCACGGGCATCTGGAAGGACCTCAGCGACAACGTCAACCTGATGGCCAAGAACCTGACCGTCCAGGTGCGCAACATCTCCCAGGTCGCGGCGGCCGTCGCCAACGGCGACCTGACGCGGACGGTGACGATCGACGCGAGCGGCGAGGTCGCGCAGCTCGCCGACACCTTCAACACCATGGTGAAGACGCTGAGTTCGTTCGCCGACCAGGTCACCAAGGTGGCCCGCGAGGTGGGCACGGACGGCATCCTCGGCGGGCAGGCGCACGTGCCCGGTGTGGCCGGCACCTGGAAGGACCTCACCGAGTCGGTGAACCAGATGGCGTCCAACCTGACCGGTCAGGTGCGCAACATCGCGATGGTCACCACGGCCATCGCCAAGGGTGACCTGACCAAGAAGATCGACATCGACGCGCGCGGCGAGATCCTGGAGCTGAAGACCACCATCAACACGATGGTCGACCAGCTGTCGTCGTTCGCCGAGGAGGTCACGCGCGTGGCCCGCGAGGTGGGTACGGAGGGCCAGCTCGGCGGTCAGGCACGCGTGCGTGACGTCGACGGCACCTGGCGCGACCTCACCGAGTCGGTGAACGAGATGGCCGGGAACCTGACCCGGCAGGTGCGGGCCATCGCGCGCGTGGCGACCGCGGTGACCCGCGGCGACCTGAACCTGAAGATCGACGTGGACGCCTCCGGCGAGATCGAGGAACTCCAGGACTCGGTCAACAAGATGATCGCCAACCTGCGCGACACCACGATCGCCAACAAGGAGCAGGACTGGCTCAAGGGCAACCTCGCCCGTATCTCCGCGCTCATGCAGGGCCGCCGTGACCTGGAGGACGTCGCCTCGCTGATCATGAGCGAGCTGACCCCGGTGGTCTCCGCGCAGCACGGCGCGTTCTTCGTCGCCATGCCGCCGGTGGACGGCAAGGACGTGAGCGACGGCACGGACGACCGGTACGAGCTGCGCATGCTGGGCTCGTACGGCTACTCGATGGGCTCCATGCCGACGTCGTTCGAGCCTGGTGAGGCGCTCGTCGGCACGGCGGCGGAGGAGAAGCGCACGATCCTGGTGGAGAACGCCCCGAGCGGCTACCTGAAGATCTCCTCGGGGCTCGGCGAGGCGCCGCCGGCCCAGGTGATCGTGCTGCCGGTGCTCTTCGAGGGCAAGGTGCTCGGCATCATCGAGCTGGCGTCCTTCACGCCCTTCACCCATATCCAGAAGGACTTCCTCAACCAGATCGCCGAGATGATCGCGACCAGCGTCAACACCATCTCGGTCAACACCAAGACGGAGCAGCTGCTGAAGCAGTCGCAGGAGCTGACCGAGCAACTGCGCGAGCGGTCGGCGGAGTTGGAGCAGCGGCAGAAGGCCCTCCAGGCGTCCAACGCCGAACTGGAGGAGAAGGCCGAGCTGCTGGCCCAGCAGAACCGCGACATCGAGGTGAAGAACACCGAGATCGAGGAGGCGCGGCAGGTTCTGGAGGAGCGCGCCGAGCAGCTCGCCGTGTCGATGCGCTACAAGAGCGAGTTCCTCGCCAACATGTCGCACGAGCTGCGGACGCCGTTGAACTCGCTGCTGATCCTGGCCAAGCTGCTCGCCGACAACGCGGAGGGCAACCTCTCGCCGAAGCAGGTCGAGTTCGCCGAAACGATCCACGGGGCCGGCTCGGACCTGCTCCAGCTGATCAACGACATCCTGGACCTGTCGAAGGTCGAGGCGGGCAAGATGGACGTCTCCCCGACGCGCATCGCGCTCGTCCAGCTCGTCGACTACGTGGAGGCGACGTTCCGGCCGCTGACCGCGGAGAAGGGCCTCGACCTGTCCGTACGGGTGTCGCCGGAGCTGCCCGCGACCCTGCACACCGACGAGCAGCGGCTGCTTCAGGTGCTGCGCAACCTGTTGTCCAACGCGGTGAAGTTCACCGACTCCGGGTCGGTCGAGCTGGTGATCAGGCCGGCCGGGGCCGACGTGCCGGTGGCGATCCGTGAGCAGCTGCTGGAGACCGGTTCGCTCAGTGATCCGGACGCGCCGCTGATCGCGTTCTCGGTGACCGACACGGGCATCGGGATCGCGGCCGGCAAGATGCGGGTGATTTTCGAGGCGTTCAAGCAGGCGGACGGCACGACCAGCCGCAAGTACGGCGGTACGGGCCTGGGGCTGTCCATCTCGCGGGAGATCGCCCAGCTGCTCGGCGGCGAGATCCACGCGCAGAGCGAGCCCGGGCGCGGCTCGACCTTCACGCTCTATCTGCCGCTGCACCCGAGCGAGCTGCCCCCGCACGGCTACCAGCAGCCGGTGCCCGCGCTGGAGGCGGGCGAGCTGGTGGCGTCCGAGGCCGATCTGTCCGCGCTCGCCGAGGTGGAGATCGAGACACCGGCCGAGGTGAAGTCGTACCGGGAGACCCAGAACGGGCCCGCCGCGCTCTTCCGGCGCCGCCGCAGGGCCACGCCGGGGGTCGAGCAGCGCAACGGTCAGCTGGAGCAGTGGCCGGTCGAGCAGGCGCCGGAGGAGCGGCCCGAGCGCGACTTCCGGTTCGGCGGCGAGAAGGTGCTCATCGTCGACGACGACATCCGCAACGTGTTCGCGCTCACCAGCGTCCTGGAGCAGCACGGCCTGTCCGTGCTGTACGCCGAGAACGGGCGGGAGGGCATCGAGGTCCTGGAACAGCACGACGACGTGGCGGTCGTGCTGATGGACATCATGATGCCCGAGATGGACGGGTACGCGACGACCACCGCGATCCGCAGGATGCCGCAGTTCTCCGGGCTGCCGATCATCGCGCTGACCGCGAAGGCGATGAAGGGCGACCGGGAGAAGGCGATCGAATCGGGCGCCTCCGACTACGTCACGAAGCCGGTCGACCCCGATCACCTGCTGGCCGTGATGGAACAGTGGATGCGGGAGGAGTGACCATAACGGTCGGACTTCGTACAAGCTTGGTGTGGATGTGGCGGGATCCTCAGGAGTTCACACGGAGTTGCTGACACAGGGTGTCCGATGCCGTGTAGAAGTACGGGATTCGGGGAACCTTCTGGTCTCCCACCGCGTTTCTGCTACGTGCACAGTGACATCGCGGTGACAGGGTGTGGCGACGGGCGGGGTGCGGCTACCATGACCGGCACGAGGACGGGCGACGCAAGGGAGTCGTCCCCTGGGGCGGCACCAGGCGGTGCTTCCCCAAGTCCTGCGGACTGGGGAGGCCCCATGCCGGGGCGAGGAGGGCGGGCCATGGTGCAGAAGGCCAAGATCCTCCTGGTCGATGACCGGCCGGAGAATCTGCTGGCGCTGGAGGCGATCCTCTCTGCGCTCGATCAGACGCTGGTGCGGGCATCGTCCGGGGAGGAAGCGCTCAAGGCGCTGCTGACGGACGACTTCGCGGTCATTCTGCTGGACGTCCAGATGCCGGGAATGGACGGATTCGAAACGGCCGCGCACATCAAGCGACGGGAACGGACCCGGGACATCCCGATCATCTTCCTCACCGCGATCAACCACGGTCCCCATCACACCTTCCGTGGGTACGCGGCGGGCGCGGTGGACTACATCTCGAAGCCCTTCGATCCGTGGGTGCTGCGCGCGAAGGTGTCCGTTTTCGTCGAGCTGTACATGAAGAACTGCCAGCTGAGGGAGCAGGCGGCGCTGCTGCGGCTCCAGTTGGAGGGCGGCGGCAGGTCCGCGGTCGGCGGGGCCAAGGAGTCGCCCGGTCTGCTCGCGGAGCTCTCCGCGCGGCTCGCGGCCGTGGAGGAGCAGGCCGAGGCCCTGTCGAAGCAGCTCGACGACGAGTCCGCGGACGCGGCGGCGGTGGCCACGGCGGCCCATCTCGAACGCAAGCTCACCGGGCTGCGCAGAGCACTGGACGCCCTGGAGCCGGGCACGGGCGGCAGCCCGGCCTCGCTTCCGTCGCAGAACTGACGCGCGGCGACGTCGTAGTTGCGTATGAGCCCGTGTCAGTTCCGGGTCCCCGCAAGGGCGACACGAACGGGTGAAGCGTTGGGCACACGTGTCCGCTGTCGTCTCCACCGGTAACCTCACACCTATGGCCTCACGTCCCTCCGCAGCCAAGAAGCCGCCGACGAAGAAGGCGGCCGCTTCAGCGAAGGCTCCGGCGAACAAGGCCGCTGCCAACAGGGCCCCCGCGAAGAAGTCGCCTGCCAAGAAGGCCGCGGCGAAGAAGCCCGCGCCCAAGCCGGCGCCCAGTCCCACCGGGGGCGTCTACCGGCTCGTGCGCGCCGTCTGGCTCGGCCTCGCGCACGCCGTCGGCGCCGTGTTCCGGGGCATAGGGCAGGGCGCGAAGAACCTCGACCCGGCGCACCGCAAGGACGGCGTCGCGCTGCTCCTGCTCGGCGTCGCGCTGATCGTCGCCGCCGGCACCTGGGCCGACCTGCGCGGCCCCGTGGGCGACCTGGTCGAGATCCTCGTGACCGGCGCCTTCGGGCGCCTCGACCTGCTGGTGCCGATACTGCTCGCCGTCATCGGAGTGCGCTTCATCCGCCACCCCGAGAAGCCGGAGGCCAACGGCCGCATCGTGATCGGCCTGTCCGCGCTCGTCATCGGTGTGCTCGGCCAGGTCCACATCGCCTGCGGCTCACCCGCCCGCAGCGACGGCATGCAGGCGATAAGGGACGCCGGCGGCCTCATCGGCTGGGGCGCGGCCACTCCGCTGTCGTACGCCATGGGTGACGTTCTCGCCGTACCGCTGCTCGTGCTGCTCACGGTCTTCGGTCTGCTCGTGGTCACGGCCACCCCGGTCAACGCCATCCCGCAGCGGCTGCGGACGCTCGCGGTGCGCCTGGGCGTGCTGCACGACCCCGGGGTCGACGACTTCACCGACGAGGACGAGCGCTACGACGACCAGTGGCGTGACGAGACGCCCGCGCGCCCGCGCAGACGCTCGAGCGCCCCTCCGTCGTACGACCCGGACGACGCCGAGCAGGAAGCGCTCTCCCAGCGGCGCGGCCGCCCCCGGCGCTCCGCCGTGCCGCAGCCGGACATAGGGCGCCAGCCGGACGCCGTGGACGTGGCCGCGGCGGCCGCCGCCGCGCTGGACGGCGCCGTGCTGCACGGCATGCCGCCCTCGCCGATCGTCGCCGACCTCACCCAGGGCGTGAGCGTCTCCGACCGCGAGCCGACGGCCCCGACGCCGGTGCCGGCCGCGCGCCCCCAGCAGCAGCGGCTCAAGGTCGGGACGGTCCCCGACCTGACCAAGGCGGCCCCCGAGACGACCCGTGACCTGCCGCCGCGGGCCGAACAGCTTCAGCTGGCCGGCGACATCACCTACTCCCTGCCCTCGCTCGACCTCCTCGAACGAGGCGGCCCGGGCAAGGCGCGCAGCGCCGCCAACGACGCCGTCGTCGCCTCGCTCACGACCGTCTTCACCGAGTTCAAGGTCGACGCGTCCGTCACCGGCTTCACCCGCGGGCCGACGGTCACGCGCTACGAGGTCGAGCTCGGCCCCGCCGTGAAGGTCGAGCGGATCACCGCGCTCACCAAGAACATCGCGTACGCCGTCGCCAGCCCGGACGTGCGGATCATCAGCCCGATCCCCGGCAAGTCGGCGGTCGGCATCGAGATCCCGAACACCGACCGGGAGATGGTCAACCTCGGTGACGTGCTGCGGCTCGCGGACGCGGCCGAGGACGACCACCCGATGCTGGTGGCGCTCGGCAAGGACGTCGAGGGCGGCTACGTCATGGCCAATCTCGCGAAGATGCCGCACGTCCTCGTCGCCGGAGCCACCGGTTCGGGCAAGTCCTCGTGCATCAACTGCCTGATCACCTCGGTGATGGTCCGCGCGACCCCCGAGGACGTGCGGATGGTCCTCGTCGACCCCAAGCGCGTCGAGCTGACCGCGTACGAGGGCATCCCGCACCTGATCACGCCGATCATCACCAACCCCAAGCGGGCCGCCGAGGCCCTGCAGTGGGTCGTACGGGAGATGGACCTGCGCTACGACGACCTCGCGGCGTTCGGCTTCCGGCACATCGACGACTTCAACGATGCCATCAGGAACGGCAAGGTCAAGCTGCCCGAGGGCAGCGAGCGCGAGCTCAGCCCGTACCCGTACCTGCTGGTGATCGTCGACGAGCTCGCCGACCTGATGATGGTCGCGCCGCGTGACGTCGAGGACGCGATCGTGCGCATCACGCAGCTCGCGCGGGCGGCCGGCATCCACCTGGTGCTCGCCACCCAGCGGCCCTCCGTCGACGTGGTCACCGGTCTGATCAAGGCGAACGTGCCCTCGCGGCTCGCGTTCGCCACCTCCTCGCTCGCCGACAGCCGGGTCATCCTCGACCAGCCCGGTGCCGAGAAGCTGATCGGCAAGGGCGACGGGCTGTTCCTGCCGATGGGGGCCAACAAGCCGACCCGTATGCAGGGCGCGTTCGTGACCGAGGACGAGGTCGCGGCCATCGTCCAGCACTGCAAGGACCAGATGACGCCCGTCTTCCGGGACGACGTCGTGGTCGGCACCAAGCAGAAGAAGGAGATCGACGAGGACATCGGCGACGACCTGGACCTGCTGTGCCAGGCGGCCGAGCTGGTGGTCTCGACGCAGTTCGGGTCGACCTCGATGCTCCAGCGCAAGCTGCGCGTGGGCTTCGCCAAGGCCGGGCGGCTGATGGACCTCATGGAGTCCCGCGGCATCGTCGGACCCAGTGAGGGATCCAAGGCTCGTGACGTTCTTGTGAAGGCCGACGAACTCGATGGCGTGCTCGCGGTGATCCGCGGGGAGGCTGAAGGGTAGGGAGACGGGCGCGCGTCGATCATCCCGCAGGTGTTCCGTGAGTCAGGATGATGTTGGATCGTGACTCACCCGTGAGGGATCATTGAGCAACCGTTTCCCCTCGTCGTACGTCAAGTTGAGGGAGGCGACAAACTCGTGCCCCACCGTCGGGATGACCGGCCATTCCGATGGCGTACAAAGTCCTACCGCCCGGTTGCCCCACCCTTTCGTACCCCCCCTAGACTGAACCTCTAGCACAGGTGGCTACACGCTCGAAAGGCGCCCCCGTGTCCATCGGCAACTCCCCAGAAGACGAGCGTCCGTTCGAGGACGATCGTGAGGATGCCCTCCCTTCCATCGGCCGCGCCCTTCAGCAGGCGCGCATCGCGGCCGGGCTGACCGTAGACGACGTCAGTAACGCCACCCGAGTCCGCATCGCCATCGTCCACGCCATCGAGGCGGACGACTTCTCGCCCTGTGGCGGAGACGTCTATGCCCGCGGTCATATCCGGAACCTGGCCAAGGCCGTCCATCTCGACCCCGAGCCGCTCATCGCCCGGTTCTCCGCCGAGCGTGGCGGCGCCCCGGCTCCCACCCCGGCCGCACCCCTGTTCGAGGCGGAGCGCATCCGTCCCGAGCGGCGCGGCCCCAACTGGACCGCGGCCATGGTCGCGGCCATCGTCGCCGTGGTCGGCTTCGTCGGTTTCACCGCGTTCAAGGGCGGCGACGACAACGGCGCCCGGGACCAGGTCGCCGACAGCACCACGCCCTCGGCGAGCGCGTCCGTCTCGGAGACCCCGAAGAAGGACGGCAAGCCCGTCGACCCCAAGCCGGAGCCCTCCGACAGCGCCATCGCGGCGGCCCCGCAGGACAAGGTGACCGTCCAGGTCAGCGCTGCCGACGGGCGCAGCTGGATCTCCGCCAAGGACCACAACGGCCGGCTGCTCTTCGACGGACTGCTCAAGCAGGGCGAGTCCAAGACCTTCCAGGACAGCTCGAAGATCAACCTGGTGCTGGGCGACGCTGGCGCCATCCAGCTGTACGTCAACGGCAAGAAGATCGAGGACGACTTCCAGCCGGGTGCCGTCGAGCGGCTGACGTACACGAAGGGTGATCCGCAGGTCGGATGACCTTCCGCAACAGTTGAACCGCTACGGGGTTGGCCAAGATCGGCCAACCCCGTCGACGTGGGGTGTCAGCGGGACGAAGTAGTCTTGAGCCCATGCCTGAACGCCGTACCGTCGCACTCGTCACCCTTGGCTGCGCCCGTAACGAGGTGGACTCGGAGGAGCTCGCAGGCCGCTTGGAGGCGGACGGCTGGGACCTCGTGGAGGACGCCGCGCACGCGGACGTGGCCGTCGTCAACACCTGTGGCTTCGTCGACGCCGCCAAGAAGGACTCCGTCGACGCCCTCCTGGAGGCCAACGATCTCAAGGGGCAGGGCAGAACCCAGGCCGTCGTGGCGGTCGGCTGCATGGCCGAGCGCTACGGCAAGGAGCTCGCCGAGGCCCTCCCCGAGGCCGACGGCGTGCTCGGTTTCGACGACTACGCCGACATCTCCGACCGCCTTCAGACCATCCTGTCCGGTGGTGTCCACGCCGCGCACACCCCGCGCGACCGGCGCAAGCTGCTGCCGATCAGCCCGGCCGAGCGGCAGGGCGCGGGCGCGGAGGTGGCCTTGCCCGGGCACGGCGCACCCACCGACCTGCCCGAAGGCGTGGCCCCGGTGTCGGGCCCGCGCGCGCCGCTGCGCCGCCGGCTGGACGGCGCCCCCGTCGCCTCGGTGAAGCTCGCCTCTGGCTGCGACCGGCGCTGCTCCTTCTGCGCCATCCCGTCCTTCCGCGGCTCCTTCATCTCGCGCCGCCCGAGCGACGTGCTGAACGAGACGCGCTGGCTGGCCGAGCAGGGCGTCAAGGAGGTCATGCTGGTCTCCGAGAACAACACGTCGTACGGCAAGGACCTGGGCGACATCCGCCTGCTGGAGTCGCTGCTGCCCGAGCTCGCCGACGTGGACGGCATCGAGCGGGTGCGGGTCAGCTACCTCCAGCCGGCCGAGATGCGCCCCGGCCTGATCGACGTGCTGACCTCGACCCCGAAGGTCGTGCCGTACTTCGACCTGTCCTTCCAGCACTCCGCGCCCGCCGTGCTGCGCGCGATGCGCCGCTTCGGCGACACCGACCGCTTCCTGGAGCTGCTCGACACCATCCGCAGCAAGGCGCCCGAGGCGGGCGTGCGCTCCAACTTCATCGTCGGATTCCCGGGCGAGTCCGAGGCCGACCTGGCGGAGCTGGAGCGCTTCCTCAACGGCGCGCGGCTGGACGCCATCGGCGTCTTCGGGTACTCGGACGAGGACGGCACCGAAGCGGCCACGTACGAGAACAAGCTCGCGGAGGACGTCGTCGCCGAGCGGCTGGCCCGGGTCTCCCGGCTGGCCGAGGAACTCGTCTCGCAGCGGGCCGAGGAGCGCCTCGGCGAAACCGTGCGGGTCCTCGTGGAGTCGGTGGACTCCGAGGACGGCGTGTACGGCCGCGGGGAGCACCAGGCGCCGGAGACCGACGGTCAGGTGCTGCTCACGAGCGGCGCGGGGCTGAGCGTCGGTCGTATGGTCGAGGCGAAGGTGGTCGGTACGGAGGGCGTCGACCTGGTGGCCGAGCCGCTCGACGGCTCGTTCACGGGCACTGAGGGGGCGGGCAGATGACCGGTGTCCCGGCATCCGCGGCGGGCGGCTCCTCGAAGGCGCGCGCGGTGGGCGACCCGTCGAAGCACGACGGGGTGGGCGCGGTCGGGTCCGATTCCGGTTCGGGTGCGGGAGACGGTACGAAGTCGGCGCGGGGCGGGAAGCTGACGGCCGCGGCCGTCAACCAGGCCAGCGTCTGGAACATCGCCAACCTGCTGACCATGCTCCGGCTGATCCTGGTGCCGGGCTTCGTGGCACTGATGCTCGCCGACGGCGGATACGACCCGGCGTTGCGTTCGCTCGCCTGGGCCGCGTTCGCCATCGCGATGATCACCGACCTGTTCGACGGCCATCTGGCACGCACCTACAACCTGGTCACCGACTTCGGGAAGATCGCCGACCCCATCGCCGACAAGGCGATCATGGGCGCGGCGCTGATCTGTCTGTCCGGGCTCGGCGATCTGCCCTGGTGGGTGACGGGCGTCATCCTCGGCCGGGAACTCGGGATCACGCTGCTGCGCTTCCTCGTCATCCGCTACGGCGTCATCCCGGCGAGCCGGGGCGGCAAGCTCAAGACGCTCACCCAGGGCGTGGCCGTCGGGATGTACGTCCTGGCGCTGACGGGGTGGCTGGCCACGCTGAGGTTCTGGGTGATGGCCGCGGCGGTGGTCCTGACCGTGGTGACCGGGCTCGACTACGTGAGACAGGCCATTGTGCTGCGCCGGCAGGGAATCGCCGAGCGCAAGGCCGCGCTGGAGGAGACGGAAGCGTGAATTCCCGGGCCGCCGAAGTGGTGCGACTACTCACGGTGAGAGGCGAGACGCTCGCCGTCGCCGAGTCGCTCACGGGTGGTCTGGTCGCGGCGGAGATCACGTCGGTCCCCGGGGCGTCCAAGGTGTTCCGGGGCTCGGTGACCGCCTATGCCACCGACCTCAAGCACGAGCTGCTCGGGGTCGATGCCACTCTGCTGGCCGAGCGCGGCGCGGTGGATCCGCAGGTCGCGGCCCAGATGGCGGCCGGAGTCCGGAAGGCGCTGGGCGCCGACTGGGGGCTGGCGACCACCGGAGTCGCCGGTCCCGAACCGCAGGACGGCCGGCCGGTCGGGACGGTTTTCGTCGCCCTGGACGGCCCCCTCGCGGCGCGTTCCGGTTCCGCCGGTGGCGGAAAAGTGGAGGCGCCGCGGTTGAACGGCGACCGCGCGGAAATCCGTATGGAGAGTGTACGGAGCGTACTCGCCCTGCTCCTGAAGGAGCTCGCGAGCGAACAGACCGGGAATGAGCGCGCACAGGATACGGAACAGAACGGGGGGTTTTGATGTTTGCAGCCCTGAGTGAACACGACATCGCTCCCCGCACGGCCGCGGCGCAAGGCGGTACGGTGGGGCGTGAAGGATGCGGCTACGCGGTCCGAGGAGGGAGCCACCGATGATTCTGCTCCGTCGCCTGCTGGGTGACGTGCTGCGTCGGCAGCGCCAACGCCAGGGCCGTACTCTGCGCGAAGTCTCCTCGTCCGCCCGAGTCTCACTCGGCTATCTCTCCGAGGTGGAGCGGGGGCAGAAGGAGGCATCCTCCGAGCTGCTCTCCGCCATCTGCGACGCGCTGGACGTACGGATGTCCGAGCTCATGCGGGAAGTGAGCGATGAGCTCGCCCTCGCCGAGCTGGCCCAGTCTGCTGCTGCCACCCCCAGTGAGCCTGTACCCACGCCGGTTCGCCCGATGCTGGGTTCCGTTTCGGTGGCCGGTGTGCCGCCGGAGCGTGTGACCATCAAGGCGCCCGCCGAGGCGGTGGACGTGGTCGCCGCCTGACACCCACGGCTGTGGGTGCGTGAGCTGACGCACATGCGTGGGGCCCCGGCCGGGGCTTCTCCGGGTTGACCACCGGGAGGGGCGTGGTCGGGGTCTTTGTGTTTCGGTGTGCTGTGTGCGCTCGGTGCGCCGAGGTGCCAGATCGCCGGGGACGTGCACCTTTTGGGTCGGTTTGCCGGTGCTCGGTGTGGCGGTCATGGTGGAAGCACATGCCAGGGCGAGCCCACGGAGGAAGCCGGATGAACGTCGTGAAGAGCCCGTTGTCCGACACGGACCTGAAGACGGTGTCCGAGGCACTCCAGGGTGCGCTCGTCGACCTGGTGGATCTCTCGCTCGTGGCGAAGCAGGTGCACTGGAACGTCGTCGGCGCCCGCTTCCGGTCCATCCACCTCCAGCTCGACGAGGTGGTGGACAGCGCGCGCACGCACTCCGACACCGTCGCGGAGCGGGCCTCGGCGCTGGGGGTGTCGCCCGACGGGCGCGCCGCCACGGTCGCCGCCGGCAGCGGTACCGGCGTGGTGCCCGCCGGCTGGATCAAGGACGTCGACGCCGTGAGCGCGCTCGTCGCGGCCCTGAGTGCGGTGATCACGCGGATGCGGGAACGGGTGTCCGCCACCGGCGACGCGGATCCCGTCAGCCAGGACATCTTCATCGGGATCACAGCGGATCTCGAAAAACACCACTGGATGTTCCAAGCCGAGAACGTCTGACAGGCGTGGTGCGCCTGTGTGCTGCCGGTGCGCCCTCCCGGCGCCCAGGGCGGCGTTCTAGCGTCGTCCCGGTCGGGGCCGGACGGTTCGATTTCTGGCGTCGGGCTGGAGGTGGTGGCGGGTCATGGCGGCACGGATAGTGCGCTGGGGGGTTGTTCTCGGACTGGGGGCGGTGTGGTGGTGGGCCGTGCTGCGGCTGGCGCTCGTGCCGGGCGCGGGCGCGCTGGAGGGCACGGTCGCGGCCGGGGGCTGGGGCCTGAGCCTGCTGCCCGTGCACTGCATGCCCAAGGCGCGGGCGGTGGGGGCGCTCGGGCCGGGGCGATGGGTGCAGGCCTGGCGGATGACCCCGGCTACCAAGGCATCGCCACCCCGCCGTTGGGACGCAGGATCTGGCCCGTCGTGAACGACGACGCGTCGCAGGCCAGATAGAGCACCGCGTGGGCGACCTCCTCCGGTGCGCCGACCCGGCCCAGTGGTGACATCCGGGACATGAGCGCCTCGGTGTGCGCCTGGGCCGAGACGTCGTGACGGTCGGTCATGGGCGTGCGGATCCAGCCCGGGGCGACCGCGTTGACGCGGATGCCGTCCCGGCCCAGCTCGGTCGCCAACGTCTTCGTCAGCTGTACGACGGCGGCCTTGGCCGCGCCGTAGCAGAGCAGGCCGGGGCCGCCCGTGTCGACGGCGCCCGACGCCATGGTGACGATGCTGCCCCTGGTGTTCCGGGCGAGCATCAGCCTGGCCGCCTCCTGGCAGGCGTACAGCACGCCCTTGAAGTTGACGTCCATCACCCGGTCGAGGTCCTCGTCGCGGGTCTCCAGGACCGGGCTGCTGTGCATGATGCCGGCGATCGCCGCCATGACGTCCAGGCGCTCGCAGGACTCCACGGCCCGCTTGAGCCGGTCGCGGTCGGTGACGTCGAGGTGATGGACAGGGGCGGTGCCGCCCTGTTCCTTGATCAGCGTCGCCGTCTCGTGCAGGCCCTGCGCGTCGCGGTCCGCGCAGTGCACGGTGGCCCCCGCCGCGGCGAGCAGCAGGGCGGCGGCGCGGCCGATACCGCCCGCGGCGCCGGTGACGAATGCGGTGCGTCCGGTGAGGTCGTACGCCTTGACGGGCATGAGGGGACGGTACGAGCAAATCTGACGGTCCGTCAATTGTTTGTGCGGGACCGGAATCTCCGGACCCCGGAGGCGCTGCCCGGGGCCGGCGCCGGGCCCGTCTGGCAGGTGGGGCACCAGTAGGTGGGGCGCTCGCGGGAGCCGTCGCCCTGGTCGGCCACGCGGACCTGTGTGCGGCAGCGCAGACAGGGGCGGGGAGCCCGCCCGTACACGAAGAGGTCCGGGCCGCGAAGGCCCGTGGTGCTGCGGACCGGGCGGTCTCGGTTGGCCTCCAGGAGCTTCTTGGCGAGTCCGGGCAGGACCGCCGCGCGCTCGGTGGGCAGGGCGCCGACGGGCAGCCAGGGGGTCGCGCCGAGCAGGAAGCACAGCTCGCTCTTGTAGACGTTGCCGATGCCGGCCAGATTGCGCTGGTCGAGCAGGGCCTCGCCTAGGGGGCGGGCGGGATCCGCCAGGAGGTTGGCCAGGGCTTTGCCGGGATCCCAGTCCGGGCCCAGCAGATCGGGGCCCAGGTGGCCGACGGCGCGGTGCTCGTCGGTGGTGCGCAGGAGTTCGAGGACCGGGAGGCGGTAGCCGACGGCCGTGTGCTCGGCGGTGCCGAGGACGGCCCGGATCTGGTGGGCCGGGCCGCCGGTCCAGCGCAGGCCGGGGGCGTACACCTTCCAGGCGCCCTCCATGCGCAGGTGTGAGTGGAGGGTCAGGCCGCCTTCGACGCGGGTGAGGAGATGCTTGCCGCGTGGGGTGACGTCCAGGACCGTGCGGCCCGTCAGGTCGGCAGTGGCGTACTTCGGCACCCGCAGATCGGATCGGATCAGCACGCTGCCCGCGAGAGCGCCGTGCAGTCGCCTCGCGGTCTGCCAGACCGTGTCACCTTCGGGCATGGGTCAAGGGTGGCACGGTACGGGGCGGTGCGGGGGCGGTGGGGCTGTGCGGCGGAGAGCTGTGCGGCGTGGTGGTGCGTTGCCGAGGGGGCGGTGACCGGCTGGGTTCGGGTGACGGTGATCGGCTGGCTCAGGGCGATGGTGATCGGCAGGGTGGGGTCGGCGGTGAACAGCAGGGTGAGGTCGACGGTGATCAGCCGGGTGGGGCCGGCGATGACCGGTCGTGTGCGGCACGTCGTGATCGGTCAGGCGGGGCCGGCGGATACCGGCCGGGTGCAGCTGGCGGTGACCGGCCGGGTGGGGTCGATGGTGATCGGCTGGGCGAGGTCGACGGTGACCGGAAGGTGGGGGGAGGCGATGACCGGTCGTGTGCGGCAGGTGGTGATCGGTCAGGCGGGGCCGACGGTGACCGGCCGGGTGCAGCTGGCGGTGACCGGCTGGGTGGGGTCGGTGGTGATCGGCTGGGTCGGCCTGCGGTGGAGGTTCCGGTTCATGCCCGAAGCCGTAGGCCTCGGGGTGTGGCGATGAAACCCGCTCCTTCCAGGAGGGCGCCGATGGGGGAGGTCAGGGCGGAGGCGCCGTTGACGCGCTCCACCGTGACCGTGCCGAGGGAACCCGCTCGCGCGGCCGCGGCGAGGGCCTCCGCGGCCTCCCGCAGCCGGGGGTCGTCGGTGGCCGTGCCCTCCGGGTCCTCGGGCCAGGCCAGCAGTGTCTTGCCGCCGCGCTCCATGTAGAGCGCCAGGTCGCCGTCGACGAGCACCACCAGGGAGCCCGCCTTACGGCCGGGCTTGTGCCCCGCCCCGGTCGGGGGCTCGGGCCAGGGGAGGGCCGCGCCGTACGCGTTCGCGGGGTCGGCGGCTGCCAGGACCACGGCTCGGGAACCGGGGGTGGGAGCGGGGCGGGTTCGCCGGTCGGGGAAGCCGGATCCGGAGCCGTGCGGAAGGGTCGGACCGCCTCGGGGGCCGCCGGCACCCGGTGGTGCGAAGTCGCGCGGCGAGATGTGGTCGCCGGGTGCGGCGAAGGCGTCCGGTGCGTGGCCGCCGGGCCCGTCGGCATACCCGAAGTCGCCGAAGTCACCGAGATCGCCGGTGTCGCCCGGGTGGGGCAGGCCGTCGGGTGTCTTGAAGGCGTCGGCGAAGTGGTCCCGCGCGCCGAACGTGTCGGTGAAGGTGCCTTGTGTGCCCGAGCCGTCGGTGAAGTCGCCGGGTACGCCGAAGCCGTCGGTCGCGTCACCGGGTGTGCCGAAACCGCCGGGGGAGCCGTTCGTGGAGCCCGGGCCGGGCAGGCTCTCGCCGCGCTCGCGGGCGTTGGCCACCGCGCGCAGGCGGTCCACCGCCCCGTCCATCGCGAACTGGGCCGCGCCGAGCCCCTCGACGACGTACCCACGTCGGGCCTGCCCGTTGTCCTCGAAGGCGGAAAGAATGCGGTACACCGCCGAGAACCCGCCCTCGACACCCTCCGCGGAGACCGCTCCCCGGGTCACCACGCCGTGCCGGTCGAGGAGGATACGGGCGAGGGCATGGGCGCGCACCGTGGGGTCCGGATCGCGCTGCGGGAGCAGGGACCAGCGGCCGGCGACGGTCGGCGGGCCGCTGCGGGAGACGGGGCGGGCGGCGGCCGTGAGCGAGCCGTAACGCCCGCGCGGGACCGTGCGCTTGGCGCGGTGCGCGGTGGACCCCGCGGTGCGTCCGGAGCCCAGCAGGGCGCGCATGGGTGCGAGGGTGTCGTTCGTGAGCCGGCCGGACCAGGCCAGGTCCCAGACCGCGTCGGCCAATTGGGGGTCCGTGGCATCGGGATGGGTGGTGGCGCGGACCTGGTCGGCGATCTGACGGAAGAACAGGCCGTAGCCCCCCGAGAGGGTGTTCAGCACCGACTCGTGGAGTGCCGTCAGCTCCAGGGGGTGGGGCGGGGGCAGCAGCAGCGGGGCCGCGTCCGCCAGATACAGGGAGATCCAGCCGTCCTTGCCGGGCAGTGCGCCCGCTCCGGCCCACACCACCTCGCCGGCCGCGGTGAGTTCGTCGAGCATCGCGGGTGTGTAGTGCGCGACGCGGGACGGCAGGATCAGCTTCTCCAGGGCGGACGCGGGCACGGACGCGCCCTGCAACTGTTCTACGGCACGCACCAGTCCGTCGATGCCCCGCAGCCCGTGCCCCTTGCCGATGTGCTGCCACTGCGGGAGGAACTGGGCGAGCGCCGGCGGAGTCACCGGCTCCAGCTCGTGCCGCAGCGCCGCCAGGGAACGGCGGCGCAGTCGGCGCAGAACGGCCGCGTCGCACCACTCCTGGCCGATCCCGGCCGGGTGGAACTCCCCCTGTACGACCCGACCGCCGCCTGCCAGTCGTTGCAGGGCGCCCTCGGTGACCGCCACGCCCAGGCCGAAGCGGGCGGCCGCCGTGACGGACGTGAACGGGCCGTGCGTACGGGCGTAGCGGGCGAGGAGGTCGCCGAGGGGATCCTTGACCGGTTCCGTGAACGCTTCCGGGACACCGACCGGCAGGGCCGTGCCCAGGGCGTCGCGCAGGCGGCCCGCGTCCTCGATCGCCGCCCAGTGCTCCGCGCCCGCGATACGGACCCGGATCGCGCGGCGGGCGGCGGCCAGCTCCTGCGCCCAGTGCGGTTCGGCGCCGCGCTCGACCAGGTCGTCGTCGGTGAGCGGCCCGAGCAGGCGCAGTAGGTCCGCGACGCCCTCGGCGTCCTTGACGCGCCGGTCCTCGGTGCGCCACTGGAGTTCCCGCTCCAGCTCGGTGAGCACCTCGGCGTCGAGCAGCTCGCGCAGCTCCGCCTGGCCGAGCAGCTCGGCCAGCAGCCGTGAGTCCAGCGAGAGGGCGGCGGCGCGACGCTCGGCGAGCGGTGAGTCGCCCTCGTAGAGGAACTGGGCGACGTATCCGAAGAGGAGGGAGCGGGCGAAGGGGGACGGTTCCGGGGTGGTGACCTCGACCAGGCGCACCTTGCGGGACTCCAGATCGCCCATCAGCTCGACGAGTCCGGGGACGTCGAAGACATCCTGTAGGCACTCGCGGACCGCCTCCAGGACGATCGGGAACGAGCCGAACTCACTCGCCACCTGAAGCAGTTGGGCGGCGCGCTGACGCTGCTGCCAGAGCGGCGTGCGCTTGCCCGGGTTGCGGCGCGGCAGCAGCAGCGCGCGCGCCGCGCACTCGCGGAAGCGGGACGCGAACAGGGCCGAACCGCCCACCTGGTCGGTGACGACCTGGTCGACCTCGCCCTTGTCGAACACCACGTCCGCCGCGCCGACCGGGGCCTGGTCCGCGTCGGCCGCCGTGTGTGAGGAAGTGCCCGCCGTCATGGGCGTCTGGTCGAGCAGGTCCAGGCCCATGAGGTCGGCGTCCGGGAGGCGCAGCACGATGCCGTCGTCGGCGTGCATGACCTGTGCGTCCATGCCGTACCGCTCGGAGAGACGGGCTCCGAGGGCGAGGGCCCAGGGGGCGTGGACCTGGGCGCCGAAGGGGGAGTGCACGACGACCCGCCAGTCACCGAGTTCGTCGCGGAAGCGCTCCACGACGATCGTGCGGTCGTCCGGGACATGGCCGCATGCCTCGCGCTGCTCGTCCAGGTAGGACAGCACGTTGTCCGCGGCCCAGGCGTCCAGGCCCGCGGTGAGCAGGCGCAGACGGGCGTCCTCCTTGGGCAGGGAGCCGACCTCGCGCAGGAACGCGCCCAGCGCGCGGCCCAGTTCGAGCGGCCGGCCCAGTTGGTCGCCCTTCCAGAAGGGCAGACGGCCCGGCACCCCGGGGGCGGGGGAGACCAGGACCCGGTCGCGGGTGATGTCCTCGATGCGCCAGGAGCTGGTGCCGAGCGTGAAGACGTCCCCCACACGCGATTCGTAGACCATCTCCTCGTCGAGCTCGCCGACCCGGCCGCCGCCCTTCTTCGGGTCGGAGCCGACGAGGAACACCCCGAAGAGGCCGCGGTCGGGGATCGTGCCCCCGGAGGTGACGGCCAGGCGCTGCGCGCCGGGACGGCCGGTGATCGTGCCGGCGACCCGGTCCCACACCACGCGCGGGCGCAGCTCGGCGAACGCGTCGGACGGGTAGCGGCCCGCGAGCATGTCGAGGACCGCGGTGAACGCCGATTCCGGCAGCGAGGCGAACGGGGCGGCGCGGCGGACGGCGGCGAGCAGGTCGTCGACCTGCCAGGTGTCCATGGCCGTCATGGCGACCACCTGCTGGGCCAGGACGTCCAAGGGGTTGGCGGGCACCCTCAGGGACTCGATGGCGCCCACCCGCATCCGCTCGGTGACCACGGCCGCCTGGACCAGGTCACCGCGGTACTTCGGGAAGACCACGCCGGTGGAGACCGCGCCCACCTGGTGTCCCGCACGGCCCACGCGCTGGAGACCGGAAGCGACGGAGGGCGGCGACTCGACCTGGACGACCAGGTCGACGGCGCCCATGTCGATGCCCAGTTCGAGACTCGAGGTGGCGACGACGGCCGGCAGCCGGCCCGCCTTCAGATCCTCCTCGACGAGGGAGCGCTGTTCCTTGGACACCGAGCCGTGGTGGGCCCGCGCGATGACCGGCGGAGCACCCTGGGCCGCCCCGGAGCCGCCCATGAGCTCGGCGGGCGAGTGGTGTTCTTCGAGAGGCTCACCGGTGGCCCGCTCGTACGCGATCTCGTTGAGCCGGTTGCAGAGCCGCTCCGCGAGGCGGCGCGAGTTGGCGAAGACGATCGTGGACCGATGGGACTGGACGAGGTCGGCGATCCGCTCCTCGACGTGCGGCCAGATCGAGGGGCGTTCCGCGCCCTCGGAGCCCTCGGCGACCGGCGAGCCGCCCAGCTCGCCGAGGTCCTCCACGGGGACGACGACGGAGAGGTCGAACTCCTTGCCGGACTTCGGCTGGACGATCTCCACCTTGCGGCGCGGTGACAGATACCGCGCGACCTCGTCGACCGGGCGGACGGTCGCCGAGAGGCCGATGCGGCGGGCCGGTTTCGGCAGGATCTCGTCCAGCCGCTCCAGGGAGAGCGCGAGGTGAGCCCCCCGCTTGGTGCCCGCGACCGCGTGCACCTCGTCGAGGATCACCGTCTCGATGCCGGTCAGCGCGTCGCGCGTGGTGGACGTCAGCATCAGGAACAGGGATTCCGGGGTGGTGATCAGGATGTCCGGCGGCCGCGTGGCCAGCGCGCGGCGCTCGGCGGGCGGGGTGTCGCCGGAGCGGATACCGACCTTCACCTCCGGCTCGGGCAGGCCGAGGCGCACGGATTCCTGGCGGATGCCGGTCAGGGGGCTGCGCAGGTTGCGCTCGACGTCGACCGCGAGGGCCTTCAGCGGGGAGATGTACAGCACCCGGCAGCGCTTGCGGGGGTCCGCCGGGGGTGGCGTCGAGGCGAGCTGGTCCAGGGCGGCGAGGAAGGCGGCCAGGGTCTTTCCCGATCCGGTCGGGGCGACCACCAGCACGTCCGAGCCCTCGCGGATGGCCTGCCACGCGCCCGACTGGGCCGCGGTGGGCGCGGAGAACGCCCCCGTGAACCAGCCGCGGGTCGCGGGGGAGAAGCCGTCGAGGGCTCGGTGTGCGGAGCTGACCATGCGTCCATCCTGCACCCGACCACTGACAATCGCGCTGACCTGGGCGAATGCCGTCCGCGGGAGTACAACGCCGGCGGTCTCGTCGGCCGCTGCGGCGCCGGGCGTGGCTGAGAATGGGCTCATGGCAGGAAATGGGCTCATGGCAGGCTCGGGTGAGCGCGCACGGCACTGGCAGTACGCGGAACTGCCGGGAGTCGATCTGCTGCGGGCCCGGTACGTGCGGAAGACCTTCGTTCGGCACACCCACGAGAACTTCGTGATCGCCGCCATCGCCGAGGGCGTGGAGGTCTTCCACCACGGCGGGGGTGATCAGTACGCGGGGGCCGGAGCGCTCGCCCTGGTGAATCCCGACACTCCGCACACCGGGCGGGCGGGGGTGCCCGAGGGCTGGCGGTACGGGGCGGTGTATCCGTCGCCGGAGGTCGTGGCGGAGATAGCGGCCGAGACGACCGTCATCCGGGGCACCCCGGGGTTCGTCAGCCCCGTCCTCGACGACCCGTACACCGTCGGGCTGGTGCACCAGGTGCTGCGAGCCGCCGACGAGGGCAACGCGCTGGCCGCCGACACTTTGCTGAGGGTCGCCGTGACCCGGCTGCTCCGGCTGAACGGCGGGCCGCTGCCCCGGCGTGAGGTGCGCACGGCGGGTGCCCGGACCGCGGCACGCGCGCGTGCCGTGCTGGAGGAGCGGATGTCCGGGCCGCCGACCCTTGAGCAGTTGGCCGCCGACCTCGGGACCAGCCCGTTCGCCTTGCTCCGCGCGTTCCGGGACGCCTACGGGATGCCGCCCCACACCTGGCTGACGGACGCCCGGGTGCGCCGGGCGCGACGGCTGCTGGACGCGGGTACGGCGCCCGCGGAGGCGGCGCTCTCCGTGGGGTTCACCGATCAGCCCCACCTCAACCGTCACTTCGCGCGGATCGTGGGCGTGCCTCCGGGCGCGTACCAGCGCGAGCGCAAGAACGTACAAGACCTGCGGCGGCAAATGCTCCTACCGTCCGAGACGTGGCAGAACAGACAGCTCTCGCAGACACATCCGCCGAAGACGGGGAAAAACCCGATGCCGCCGTCGTACGGGACGCCCTCGGAGTCGGGGTCGCCGTAGGGCTGTCCGGGTTCGCCTTCGGGGTGACCTCGGCCGGCAGCGGGATCACACCGGCGCAGACCTGTGTGCTGAGCCTGCTGGTGTTCACCGGGGCGTCCCAGTTCGCGTTGGTGGGGGCCCTCGCGGCGGGAGGCAATCCGCTCACGGCGGCCGCGGGCGCGTTCTTCCTCGGGGTGCGCAACGCCTTCTACGGGCTGCGTCTGTCGCAGTTGCTGGCCCTCCCGCGCGCGGTGCGCCCGTTCGCCGCCCAGTGGGTCATCGACGAGACCACCGCGGTGGCCCTGGCCCAGCCGACGCGGCGCAGCGCGCGCCTCGGGTTCGCCGTCACCGGGCTCAGCCTGTACGTGCTGTGGAACCTCACCACCCTGCTGGGCGCGTTGGGTGCCGAGGCCATCGGGGACACCGACGCCTGGGGCCTCGACGCGGCCGGCCCCGCGGTCTTCCTGGCGCTGCTGGCCCCGATGCTGAAGACCACCACCGAGCGGGTCGTCGCGAGCCTCGCGGTTCTGCTGGGCCTCGGTCTGCTGCCGGTGCTGCCCGCGGGGGTGCCGGTTCTGGTGGCCGCGCTCGCGGCACCGGTCGTCCTGTGGGCGGAGGGACGCCGCAGGGGCGGCGCGGGCGGCCTCGCGGGACAGGCGGAGATGGTGGAGAAGGCCGCCGGGAAGGCCGGGAAGGCCGGGAAGGCCGGGAAGGCCGAGAACATCGAGAAGATCGAGAAGATCGAGAAGGAGGATCGTTGAACACGTGGATCGCCATCGGCGCGACAGCCCTCGGCTGCTACGCCGTCAAGCTCGCCGGACTCCTCGTCCCCGCCGGGGCGCTGGAACGCCCTCTCGTCAGGCGGCTCGCCGCACTGCTGCCGGTCGCCCTCCTCGCCGCGCTCACCGCCCAGCAGACCTTCGCCGACGGGCACGCGCTCGTGCTGGACGCCAAGGCGGCGGGGCTCGCCGCGGCGGCGGTGGCGCTCGTGCTGCGTGCGCCGTTCCTGCTCGTCGTCGCCGCGGCCGTGGTGGTGACGGCGGCGGTGCGGGCCCTGGGCGGCTGAGGAGACCCGCTCAGCCGATGGAGCGGCCGTACGCCCTGAGGGTGCGCAGTGCCTCGACCGTCACCATCGGGCGGGCTTCCAGGGCGGTGCCCGGAGCCCACTGGCGCCAGCGGACGGGCCAGCCGCCGTCCTCCCCCTGCTCGTCCGCGAGGAAGTCCAGGGAGCGGCTCATCTCCTCGTCCGTGAACCACGCGCGCGCGAGGGAACGCGGGGTGCGGGCGTAGTCGTGCGGGAAGTGGTACTCACCCGGGGCGTAGCCCGGTGCGACGGGGTGACTGTCGCGGCGGTCCGGGTCCAGGGCGGCGAGGCGGTGTTCGCGCACCAGGCGGCCCAGGCGGTCGGCGGCCGCCTCCGCGCGCGGGCGGTCGGGAGCGGAGTCCAGGAAGGCCACGGCGGCCTGGATCTCGTAGGGGTGGGACTTCTCCAGGGACTCGATCTGTTGCCAGCAGAAGTCCGTGGCCCGGAACAGCCAGGCGTGCCACACCTCGTTGCGGTGCAGCAGACCCACCACCGGCCCGGTGGCGAGGAGTTCGCTGGGCGGGTCGTCCACGATCGTGAGGAAGGGGGCCGCCGGGTAGCCGCGCTGGCCGGGATGGATCGCCGGCAGGGCGCCGTCCGGGGTGGAGACGGCGGTCAGGTAGCGGCACACGCGTTCCACACGCTGTCCGCCGCAGCGCTCGATGGAGTCCAGGACACGCAGGGCGTGCCCGGTGTGCAGTGGCTGGCTGACCGGGCCGCGAAGATCGGGTTCCAGCGCGTGGCCGTACCCCCCGTCCTGGTTGCGGTAGGCGTCCAGCGCGGTCTCCACCGGATCGGCGTCGCCGTTCAGGAAGTGGTACGCGAAGAGGCGCTGCTCCAGCACGCGCGCGGTGAGCCAGACGAACTGCTCGGCGCGGAAGAGCGGGGAGCGTGTCGAGGGCGTCGGGTGGAGTGGGGAAGCTCCTGTTTCGGACATGCGTCAGACCGTAGGACGGAAAGCGTTCTCGGCGGACGGTCCCGGCGTGGGCCCACTCTCAGGGGCGGGATACTGGAGTCATGCGGTTGACGGTCTTCTGGCAGCGGATGGCGGAGCACTTCGGTGCGGGCGCCGAAACCTTCGCACGTGATCATGTGATGTCGGAACTCGGCGAGCGTACGGTCCACGAGGCGCTGGCGTCCGGCTGGGCAGCCAAGGACGTGTGGCGGGTGGTCTGCACGGTGATGAGCGTCCCGCACGAAAAGCGCTGACCGAGGCTGACCGAGCACCGTTCGAGCGCCGGCAGGTCACGAAGATCGCAGGACGGTGACCGATTGTCGGTGGCGTGGGTGAGACTTGGTCCGTGGCACCCACTGACGAGACCGGACAGTCCGCCCGGCAAGCATCCCCGTTCGGGACGACACCGCCGACCCGGCCCCCCGCCGACGGCACCGGCGCCGGGCCCAACGCACGCATGCCGCGCTGGCTGCCGCGCGCCATGGTGCTGGCGCTCTCCCTCGTCGCCCTCTTCCAGCTCGGCAGTTGGGCCTTCCACCAGCTGACCGGGCTGCTGATCAACATGCTCATCGCGTTCTTCCTGGCGCTCGCCATAGAACCCGCGGTGAGCTGGATGGCCGCCCGCGGCATGCGCAGGGGGCTCGCCACCTTCCTGGTGTTCTTCGGGCTGCTGATCGTGACAGCCGGCTTCGTCGCGCTGCTGGGGTCGATGCTCGCGGGCCAGATCATCAAGCTGATCGAGGGGTTCCCGGACTATCTCGACTCGGTCATCAACTGGATCAACACGACGTTCCACACCGAGCTCAGACGGGTGGACGTCCAGGAGGGACTGCTCCACTCCGACTGGCTGAGGAAGTACGCGCAGAACAGCGCCGCGGGCGTGCTGGACGTCTCCACACAGGTGCTCGGCGGCCTCTTCCGGCTGTTGACGGTCGCGCTGTTCTCGTTCTACTTCGCAGCCGACGGCCCGCGCCTGCGCCGCACCATCTGCTCCGTGCTGCCGCCGGCGCGACAGGCCGAGGTGCTGCGCGCGTGGGAGATCGCCGTCGACAAGACCGGCGGCTATCTGTACTCACGCGGGCTGATGGCACTGATCTCGGGCGTCGCCCACTACATCCTGCTGGAGGCCCTGGGCATTCCGTACGCGCCCGTGCTCGGTCTGTGGGTCGGGGTGGTCTCGCAGTTCATCCCCACCATCGGCACGTATCTCGCGGGTGCCCTGCCCATGCTGATCGCCTTCACCGTCGACCCCTGGTACGCGTTGTGGGTGCTGATCTTCGTCGTGGTCTATCAGCAGTTCGAGAACTACGTGGTGCAACCCAAGTTGACCTCCAAGACCGTCGACATCCATCCCGCGCTCGCCTTCGGGTCGGTCGTCGCCGGCACCGCCCTCCTCGGCGCGGTCGGCGCGCTGATCGCGATCCCCGCGGTCGCCACGTTGCAGGCGTTCCTCGGGGCGTATGTGAAGCGGTACGCCGTCATGGACGATCCCCGGATGCACGGGCGCGGCAGACGCGGCGCGGGGTCCGGGACAGGCGCCGGCCTGCTCACGCGCGCGCGGCGCCTGCTGCGGGGGCCGCGGGACGCCGCAGCGGCCGGGGATTCCGGTGCGAGTGGGGACGCCGGGCCGGACAGGGGCTCTGGGGGGCCCGACAAGGGCCCCGGGCCGGGCGGGGATTCCGGTCCGGGCGGTGGGGACGCCGACCGGGGCTGAGGTCGGGGCACGGCGAGGTGCGTACGCGCGCGTACTGACAGGCGGCAGGGCCGGGTCAGTTGCCGGGTCAGTAGGTCAGGACGGCCCACACTCCGGCAGCGGCGACGGCGGCGGCGTAACAGGCGATCGCCACGGTCACGATCCGGCGCCGGACCGGCTCGCTCCACGACGTGCGGGACAGCAGCCGGGCCAGCGCGGGCAGGACCAGGACCGCGTGCAGGCTGACTCCGTGCAGCGGCTTGAGCGGAGCCGTCGAGTGATACGCGGCCTCCTGGTGGCCGGTACGGGTGAGCACGACCCCGCGCGCGATCATCGCGGCGCCCGAGACCAGCGCGACCAGCAGGATCGCGAACCCGGAACGCACCGCCGACGGCATGCCCGCGGGACCGGTCGGCCGGTGTCGGAAGGACACGATCGCGAACACGGTGAGCAGCCCCACGAGGACTCCGCCGCCCACCGCGAGCGTCATGGACACCGCCGTGTCGAAGGGCGTCTCCATGTTCAGATGCGAGGGCACCCGGCGCCACGCCTGAAGCGTGATGCCACCGACCTCCACGACACAGTCCACCGCGAAGACGGTCAGCAGTACCGTGCGCAGTCGCCGTTCCATCCGCAGGTACGACGTGACCCAGGCGACCGCGATGAGCGTCACGCCGAAGGACAGCCCGAAGGTCACGGGCTTGCGCCAGGAGACGGGACCGTCCCACGGGCCGCCGTCGACCGCGAACACCAGGAGATGGACCAGGCCGGAGAGGACCAGGAGCACGCCGGTCACCTGGCAGAGGCGGTCCGCGAGCGGGCTCTGGGGACCGGGAAAGCTGCCGGTGCCGGTGCCGGTGCCGGTGCCGGTGCCGGTGCTGGAGCGGGACCGAGACCGAGTCCGGTCGATTCCCGGTCGGCCCGTTCGCCTTCGCCGTCCTTGTGGCTGTGCCGCACGGTCCTGTCGCTGCTGCTCATGGTCCGAGCCTCGCGGGAATGCCGTGTGCCGTCGTCGTCCGGCCGAAGGCAGTCGGCGTACGCCGGGGGGAGTAGCCGCCGGAGGACCGGTTGGAACCGGGCGCGGAGTCCGGTACTCGCCGGGGCGCGAACGTAGGCTCGGAGGTGGCGAGTGGTGCGCTTGACACGAAAATCGAACATCCATTCTTATGGAGTCTCCGGCAAGGCTCTTCGAGGGCGTTTCGGCCCGGTTCGACCGGAGAAATGCCCAAGTTATCCACAGGCGGGACCAGCGTCGGGGCGCATTGTCAGTGGCAGGCGTTAGCGTCTTTGACGTGAAGCGATCGACTCAAGCAAACCGGGTGGAACCCATGGCAGGAACCGACCGCGAGAAGGCGCTCGACGCCGCGCTCGCACAGATTGAACGGCAATTCGGCAAGGGCGCGGTGATGCGCCTGGGCGAGCGGCCGAACGAGCCCATCGAGGTCATCCCCACCGGGTCGACCGCACTCGACGTCGCCCTCGGTGTCGGCGGTCTGCCGCGCGGCCGAGTGGTGGAGGTCTACGGCCCGGAGTCCTCCGGCAAGACGACCCTGACCCTGCACGCGGTGGCGAACGCGCAGAAGGCCGGCGGACAGGTCGCCTTCGTCGACGCGGAGCACGCCCTCGACCCCGAGTACGCGAAGAAGCTCGGCGTCGACATCGACAACCTGATCCTCTCCCAGCCCGACAACGGTGAGCAGGCGCTGGAGATCGTGGACATGCTGGTCCGCTCCGGCGCGCTCGACCTCATCGTCATCGACTCCGTCGCCGCGCTCGTCCCGCGTGCGGAGATCGAGGGCGAGATGGGCGACAGCCACGTGGGTCTCCAGGCCCGTCTGATGAGCCAGGCCCTGCGGAAGATCACCAGCGCGCTCAACCAGTCGAAGACCACCGCGATCTTCATCAACCAGCTCCGCGAGAAGATCGGCGTGATGTTCGGCTCCCCGGAGACCACGACGGGTGGCCGGGCGCTGAAGTTCTACGCCTCGGTGCGGCTCGACATCCGCCGTATCGAGACGCTGAAGGACGGCACCGACGCGGTCGGCAACCGCACCCGCGTCAAGGTCGTCAAGAACAAGGTCGCGCCGCCCTTCAAGCAGGCCGAGTTCGACATCCTCTACGGGCAGGGCATCAGCCGCGAGGGCGGCCTGATCGACATGGGTGTGGAGAACGGCTTCGTCCGCAAGGCCGGCGCCTGGTACACGTACGAGGGCGACCAGCTCGGCCAGGGCAAGGAGAACGCCCGCAACTTCCTGAAGGACAACCCCGACCTCGCCAACGAGATCGAGAAGAAGATCAAGGAGAAGCTGGGCGTCGGCGTACGGCCGGAGCCCGCCGCTGAGCCGGGCGCGGACGCGGCGGTCTCCGCGACCACCCCCGCGGACGACGCCACGAAGACGGTGGCCGCCCCCACCGCCGCCAAGACCGCCAAGACCAAGGCCGCGGCTGCCAAGAGCTGACCCGTGACACGACGAACCGACTGGGCCGAGTACGACCGCCTCGACGCTCCGCGGGAGCGGGACGGAGGAAGCGGCCACGGCGGCCCCGAAGGCACGGACGACGGCGTGAACTACGGCGCGTACGGGGGTGAGCTGCCCCGGGGCGAGGGCGGCGCACCTGGTCGCGGCGGACGCGGTCGTCGGCGGCGGCGCGGTTTCGGCGAGCCGTCCGGCGACCCACAGGACGGAGGCCCCTCCTCCTCGTCGAGGGCCGAGCAGGGGGAGCCCCCGGGAGACCCGGGTGAGCGGGCGCGGGCGATCTGTCTGCGCCTGCTCACCGGGACCCCGCGCACGCGGAAACAGCTCGCGGACGCCCTGCGCAAGCGGGAGATCCCGGACGAGGTCGCCGAGGAGGTGCTGTCGCGGTTCGAGGAGGTCGGACTGATCAACGACGGCGCGTTCGCGGGCGCGTGGGTGGAGTCCCGGCACCATGGCCGGGGGCTGGCCCGGCGGGCACTCGCCCAGGAGCTGCGGACCAAGGGCGTCGATTCCACGCTGATCGACGAGGCCGTCGCCCAGCTCGACTCCGAGCAGGAAGAGGCGACCGCGCGCGACCTCGTCGCCCGCAAGTTGCGTGCCACCCGCGGCCTCGACCGCGACAAACGCCTCCGCCGCCTCGCCGGCATGCTCGCCCGCAAGGGCTATTCCGAGGGCATGGCCCTACGCGTGGTCCGGCAGGCACTGGAGGAGGAGGGCGAGGACACGGAGTTCCTCGCCGACGGCGGGCACGAGGGCTAGGAGCGCCGCTCCGCGGTCTCCCTGCTGCGCAAGACGAACGGGTCGACCGGATCGCCCAGGGCCGCCTTCGCCTCGTCACCAGGGACAACGCGGACACGGCCCAGCTCTACTGCTCTTCGGACCGCCTGTGAGTGTTCCCCGGGCGGCCTCCCAGCCGGGAGCGGCGCGGTCCTGGCGTGCTACGTCACCGGCAGCCCGGCCGCCTTCCACGCCTGGAAGCCGCCGACCAGGTCGGTGGCGCGGCGCAGGCCCAGCTGGTGCAGGGACGCGGCGGCCAGGCTGGAGGCGTAGCCCTCGTTGCAGATCACGACGACGCGGAGGTCGTGGCCCGTGGCCTCGTCTGCGCGGTGGCTGCCCTGGGGGTCCAGGCGCCACTCCAGTTCGTTGCGTTCCACGACGAGGGCGCCCGGGATCAGGCCGTCCCGGTCGCGCAGTGCCGCGTACCGGATGTCCACCAGCAGCGCCTCTCCCGCCTCGGCGGCGTCGTACGCGGCCCGCGCGTCGATCCGCTCGTAGCGCTCCCGCACCCGCTCCAGCAGTTCGTCGATGCCGGTCGGTCGCTCGCCGGTGCCGCTCACTGCCAGTCCTGCGGACGCTCGACCTGCTCCAGCCGCAGCACCGGCCCGGAGCGGCTGTAGCGGCGGATCTGCGGCAGCGGCGGGTAGTAGGCGTGTACGGAGATCGCGTGTTCGCCGGTGGACTCGTTGAGGACCTCGTGGACGTGGTGGCGGCCGAACGAGCGTCCGAGGCCCGCCGGAAGGCGGCGTTCCCGGTCCACGTCGTCGGAGAGTTCCAGCGTCTTCCAGCCGTCGGTGGGCAGGCGCGCGGCGAGGGAGTTCTCCTTGAGCTCGCCGCGCGCGGTGAGGAAGGCACCGACCGAGTCGGCGTGGTCGTGCCAGCCGGTGCCCGTGCCGGGCGGCCAGCCGATCAGCCAGGCCTCACTGCCGCCGGGCCCTTCCAGGCGCACCCAGGTGCGGCCTTCCGGGTCCAGCGGAAGCGAGGTGATGAGCTCGGCGTCGGCGGCGGTGCGCCGTACGAAGTCCAGGAGGTCCGCCTGCGTGGGGACCTGGACAGAAGCGGAGGCAGAGGGAGCGACAGACACGTGCACCGTCCTGATCAGCGTTCGCGAGAGCGCGCGGCGACACATGGGCCGCGCGCGGGTGGAGAGGGGGCGAATTCAGCAGGACGGGCGACACACGCAGCCCGCATAGCGGACGAGGTCCATGTGGACCCTCCGCCAAAGGCGTACGCAGGTGTCGGTCACGATCCGGAGTAGACCACGCCGGTACGGGGTGGTCAACTCACAGTCACTATGTGGACCCCGGTGCGACGGTGGGTCGCAGACGCAGACGCAGACGCAGACGCAGCGCAGTCGGGGCCGCGGTCGCGGCTGGCGTTCGCGACCGAGGCCCCTGTTCGCGACCGAGGCCCGTGTTCGCGGTCACGTCGAGACGGCGCCGGCCGTTGCCTCCGTTCGGGCCGGGCCGCCCAGAGTCGCCTCGGCCGCCGCGTACAGGTCGGCCGGGCGCACCCCGTTCAGGGCGGTGACCAGGTGGCCGTCGGGGCGGACGAGAAGCACGGTGTGGGCGGCCGCCCCCGGGTAGCTCTCGGCGACCAGCAGTTCGGCGGGATGCGGCAGCGCGGTCACCGCCGCGGCGAGCCGGGGCATGATCCCGGCCGTCACCCAGTGCTTGCGCTCCCACACACCCGTGCCCGGCGCGATCAGGACGACCAGCAGCGCACCGCGGCCGAGCCGGTCCCGCAACCGTACGAAGGTGCCGTCCTCAGCCGTCACCCGCACGTCCGTGACCTGGGCGCCGGGCGCGGTGTCGACGGGGACCTCCGCCTCCAGGTGCCGGGGCGCGAGCGGCGACTCGGCGTACCCCCCGGGCTCGCCCAGCGGGCCGCGCCCCAGGTGACCGTCCGTGAGCAGCGCCTCATGGCCCCGGGCCGCGCCGGGAACGTAGGCCCGCAACCCGCCGCCGCCGCGCAGCAGCGGCAGCGCCTGGTCGGCCGCGCGCAGCCGGGCGGCGACGACGGCGCGCCGCTCCGACTGGTAGCTGTCGAGCAGCGCCTCGTGCGGCCCGTGGTGCCAGGTGAGCGCCAGCTTCCAGGCGAGGTTGTCGGCGTCCCTGAGGCCCTCGTCCAGTCCCTGCGTACCGAGCGCGCCGAGAAGGTGGGCGGCGTCCCCGGCGAGGAAGACCCGGCCGGCGCGCCAGCGGCGGGCCAGCCGGTGGTGCACCGTGTGGACGCCGGTGTCCAGCAGTTCGTACGTCGGTGTGGAGCCGCCCGACCAGCCGGCCAGCGTCTCCCGGACGCGGGCCACCAGCAGGTCGGGCGTGACCAGGTCCCTGCCGGGCGGCAGCAGCCAGTCCAGCCGCCAGACACCGTCCGGCAGTGGGCGTCCGGTGACTTCCCCGGCGGAGGGACCGGACATCCGCCACGGCGGCATCCGATGGAGCAACGCCTCGTCGGCCCAGGGAAGTTCCGTGCGCAGCGCGGCCACGGCGTGTCGCTCCACCGCCGTACGGCCCGGGAAGCGGATGTCCTGGAGCTTGCGGACCGTGGAGCGGGGGCCGTCGCAGCCCACCAGGTAGCTGCCTCGCCACCAGGTGCCCTTGCCGCCACGGGTGTGGGCGGTGACGCCGGAGGGCTCCTGCTCGACGGTGTCGAGGCGGCTGTCCACGGCGACCTTGACGAGTCGTTCGTGGGTGAGGGCCGCGCGCAGGGCGCCGGTCAGCACGTGCTGGGCGATGTGCAGCGGGGCGGACTCGAGGTCGTCGAAAGCGACCTCACGCGTCACCTGCTTGCGCCGCAACGACCGCCATCCGGCCCAGCGGACGCCGGCGTCGGCGAGCGGGACCCCGGTCAGCTGCTCCACGAGCGCGGCGGTGTCCGCGCGCAGGACGACACTGCGCGCGAGGCGGGACTCGTCCTTGCCCGGGCCCTCGTCGAGGACGACCGAGGGAACCTCCTGGCGGGCCAGCGCGAGGGCGAGCGTGAGCCCCACGGGCCCCGCGCCGACGATGATCACCGGGTCCACGGCGCGGCGCCCCCTGCCCGTGGCGGCGTCCCCGGGGACGTATGCGAACAAAAGGCTGGAGCAGGGTGCACGATCACAGAACGTATGCAACCTATTGCCGGTGCTTGCGTCAAGTGACGGAGGCAGTGGCGATCATGCCACTGCCTCCGTACCGGTCAAGTCACTTGAGTGCGCGTCAGATACCGTCGCCCGCGCCCGCGCCGAAGCTGCCACTGACCTCGGCGGCGTTGAGCTCCTCGACCTTCTCGGCGCCGAGGACCGTGCCCGTGCCGCGCTTGCTGCGGCGCAGCCGGCTCTCCAGCCAGGAGGCGAAGGAGGTGAGGAGGAAGTTCAACGCGATGAAGATGATCGCCACCACGATGAAGCTGGGTACGACGTTGGCGTAGTTGGCCGCGAGCGTGCTGCGCGAGTTCAGCAGCTCGGTGAAGCTGAGCAGCGCACCGCCGAGTGCGGTGTCCTTCACGATCACGACGAGCTGGCTGACGATGGCCGGCAGCATGACGGTCACGGCCTGCGGGAGCAGGATGCTGGTCATCGTCTGGCCCTTGCGCAGACCGATCGCGTACGCGGCCTCCGTCTGCCCCTTGGGCAGGGCGAGGATGCCGGCCCGGACGACCTCCGCGAGGACCGAGGCGTTGTAGAGGACCAGGCCCGTGACGACCGCGTAGAGGGGCCGTTCGTCGCTGGCGACGTCCGTGGAGCGGACGTAGAACTCGTTGGCGAACAGCATCAGCAGCAGTACCGGGATCGCCCGGAAGAACTCGACCACGACACCGGCCGGAACGCGGATCCAGCGGTGGTCGGACATCCGGGCGATACCGAAGACCGCGCCCAGCGGGAGGGCGATGACCATGGCGAGGGCGGCGGCCTTGAGGGTGTTGCCGAGGCCGGGCAGCAGGTACGTCGTCCAGGCCTGGCTTGTGGTGAAGGGCTCCCACAGGGCCCAGTTCAGCTGGTGCTTGTCGTCCATCATCCGCCAGGCCCACCACAGGATCAGGGCGAGCAAGGCGAAGAAGACTATGGAGAGGACGATGTTGCGCTGCTTGGCCCGCGGGCCGGGAGCGTCGTAGAGAACGGAGGTCATCGCTTCACCGCCAGTCGCTTGCCGACCCAGCCGAGGAGGAGGCCGGTGGGCAGGGTCAGTACCACGAACCCGAGGGCGAAGACCGCGCCGATGGCGAGCGTCTGGGCCTCGTTCTCGATCATCGTCTTCATCAGGCTCGCGGCCTCGGCCACGCCGATCGCGGCCGCCACGGTGGTGTTCTTGGTGAGGGCGATCAGGACGTTCGCCAGTGGTGCGATCACCGCGCGGAAGGCCTGCGGCAGCACTATCAGGCGCAGGGACTGACTGAAGTTCAGTCCGATCGCGCGGGCCGCCTCCGCCTGGCCGACGGGCACGGTGTTGATCCCGGAGCGGATCGACTCGCAGACGAAGGCCGCCGTGTAGGCGACGAGGCTGAGCGTCGCCAGCCGGAAGCCCTGGAGCTTGAAGTCGTCGGACGCGCCCATGGTCATGCCGAAGATGTCGGCCAGGCCCAGCGAGGAGAAGACGATGATGACCGTCAGGGGGATGTTCCGCACGATGTTCACGTAGGCGGTGCCGAATCCGCGCATGAGCGGGACCGGGCTGACCCGCATCGCCGCCAGCAGGGTGCCCCAGACCAGGGAGCCGACGGCGGAGAGGGCGGTGAGTTTCACCGTCATCCAGAACGCCCCGAGGACGTCGTAACCTTCAAGAAAGTCGAACACGATCTCCCGCGCTTCCGGGTGTGTGGCGTACGTGGAGGGTGTGGCGCGCCGCCGCCGGTCAGGCGGCGGGCGGCGGCGCGTCCGCAGAACCCTGCGTTGCTCGGCCGGAGCCGCGCGCTACTTGACGATGTTGCCGATCGCCGGGGCCGGCTCGTTCTTGTAGCCGGCCGGGCCGAAGTTGGCCTCGACGGCCTTCTTCCAGGAGCCGTCGCTGACCATCTTCTTCAGGGCGTCGTTGATCTTGGTCACGGTCGCGGTGTCGCCCTTCTTGACGCCGACGCCGTAGTTCTCGTTGCTGAGCTTCAGACCCGCGAGCTTGAACTGACCCTTGTACTTGTCCTGCGCGGCGAAGCCCGCGAGGATCGAGTCATCGGTGGTCACGGCGTCCACGGCGCCGCTCTGGAGGGCGGCGATGCACTCCGAGTAGCCGCTGTTCTCCCGCAGGTTGGCCTTCGGGGCGATGGACTTCTGGACGTTCTGCGCCGAGGTCGAGCCGGTCACGGAGCACAGGTTCTTGCCGTTGAGGTCCGTGCCCTTGCTGATGTCGGAGTCGGACTTGACCAGCAGGTCCTGGTGGGCGAGCAGGTAGGGGCCGGCGAAGTCGACCTTCTGCTTGCGCTCGTCGTTGATGGAGTAGGTCGCCGCGATGAACTTCACGTCGCCGCGGGCGAGCGCGTTCTCGCGGTCGGCGCTCTTGGTCTGAACCCACTCGATCTTGTCGGACGAGTATCCGAGCTCCTTGGCCACGTAGGTCGCCACGTCGACGTCGAAGCCGGAGTAGCCGCCGTCGGGCTCCTGCAGGCCGAGGCCCGGCTGGTCGAACTTGATGCCGATCTTGATCTTGCCGCCGCCGCCGCTGGAGCCGTTGCTGTCGTCGTCCTTGTTGTCGCCGCCGCAGGCGGTGGCGCTCAGCGCGAGGGCGAGTACGACGGCCGAAGCGGCGGTGACCTTGCGGAGCTTCATGGTGAACATCCTTCTGCTGATGAGGGAAAGCGGGCCGTCGGGTGCGGGTGACGCAGGTCCTCGGGTGCGGGTGGCGCGGGCCGCAGGGTGCGGGTGACACAGGTCGCCGGGTGCGGGTGACACGGGTCGTCAGGGGCGTGAGGAGCGCGGCGGGCGCGTTCCGTGGTGCGGGATCGATGCGATCCGTGGTGCGGGACCGGCGCGGTCCGTGTCCGCGGGATCGGCGTGGTCAGTGGTGGAGGATCTTCGACAGGAAGTCCTTCGCCCGGTCGCTGCGCGGGTTGCTGAAGAACTGGTCTGGTGTGGCCTGTTCGACGATGCGGCCGTCCGCCATGAAGACCACCCGGTTGGCCGCAGAGCGGGCGAAGCCCATCTCGTGGGTGACGACGATCATGGTCATGCCGTCCCGGGCGAGCTGCTGCATGACCTCCAGCACCTCGTTGATCATCTCCGGGTCGAGGGCCGACGTCGGCTCGTCGAAGAGCATGACCTTCGGGTCCATCGCGAGCGCCCGCGCGATGGCGACGCGCTGCTGCTGGCCGCCGGAGAGCTGTGCGGGGTACTTGTCGGCCTGAGTGCCCACGCCGACCCGGTCGAGCAGCGCCCGGGCCTTCTCCTCGGCCTGCTTCTTGTCCGCCTTGCGGACCTTGATCTGACCCAGCATCACGTTCTCGAGCACGGTCTTGTGCGCGAAGAGGTTGAAGGACTGGAACACCATGCCGACGTCGGCACGCAGCCGGGCCAGCTCCTTGCCCTCCTGGGGCAGCGGCTTGCCGTCGATCGTGATCGTGCCCGAGTCGGTGGTCTCCAGGCGGTTGATGGTGCGGCACAGGGTGGACTTCCCGGACCCGGAGGGTCCGATGACCACGACGACCTCGCCCCGGGCGATCGTCAGGTCGATGTCCTGGAGCACGTGCAACGCGCCGAAGTGCTTGTTGACACTCTTCAGGACGACCAGGTCGCCGGTCGCGGCCACGTCTTCCTTGGCCACCGATACTTCGGTCATCGCTTCGTCCTCCTCGGTTTCGGAGGACAGTAGTGATGCCGCACGACCAGCGTCATTACATCTGAGGGGAATCTGAGCATCACGATCCGATAGCAATCGGACACATGTCGTAGCAGTTGCGACCTGGGAGCGTATCGGCCGGGTAACGGAACGTGCGCGCAACCGGAACCCACTTGACGCCGTCGACGTCCATCAGCGTGACTGCCATGGTGCACACGCGAGTGCGCACAGCTATCGATCGACACCGTACGCCCGATGAACCGGAGGGAGCCGGGATGAGACTGCTTCTCGTCGAGGACGACAACCATGTCGCAGCCGCTCTGTCCGCGGTCCTGGCGCGGCACGGTTTCGATGTCACGCACGCCCGCAGCGGCGAGGAGGCCCTCCAGGCGCTCGTCCCCGAGAGCGCCGGCTTCGGGGTCGTCCTGCTCGACCTCGGGCTGCCCGACCAGGACGGCTACGAGGTGTGCGGCAAGATCCGCAAGCGCACCAGCACGCCGGTGATCATGGTCACCGCCCGTTCCGACGTGCGCTCGCGCATCCACGGCCTCAACCTCGGCGCCGACGACTACGTGGTGAAGCCCTACGACACCGGCGAACTGCTCGCCCGGATCCACGCCGTCAGCCGGCGCACCGTGCACGAGGACGCCTCCGGTGGCGCCGACACCGCGCTGCGCCTGGGCCCCGTGCACATCGAACTGCCCACCCGCCAGGTCAGCGTGGACGGTTCGGTCGTCCAGCTGACCCGCAAGGAGTTCGACCTCCTCGCGCTGCTCGCCCAGCGCCCCGGTGTGGTCTTCCGCCGCGAGCAGATCATCAGCGAGGTCTGGCGCACCAGCTGGGAGGGTACGGGCCGCACCCTGGAGGTGCACGTGGCGTCCCTGCGGGCCAAGCTGCGCATGCCCGCCCTGATCGAGACCGTGCGCGGCGTGGGCTACCGGCTCGTCGCCCCGGCCGCCTAGCGGGGACGGTTTGCGCACCCGTCTGCTGCCGCTGCTCATCGTCCTGATGGCGGCCGTGCTGCTCGCGCTCGGCATCCCGCTCGCCGCCAGTGTGGCCGCGGCCCAGCAGCAGAAGGTCGTCGTCGACCGCATCGACGACACCGCACGCTTCGCGGCCCTCGCCCAGTACGTCACCGAAGTGCCCGGCGGCTCGCGTCCCACGGCCAAGGACGAGCGCAAAGAGACGCTCAACAACGAACTCGCCAGCTACTACGAGGTCTACGGCATTCGTGCCGGGGTCTTCTACCGCACCGACACCCCCATGGCTCAGGCACCCGACGACTGGTTCCTCCCCCAGACGGGTGAGGTGCGGGAAGCCTTCGGCGAAGCGCTGCTCAGCCGTCGTAGCCACGATCCGCAGCAGGTCTGGCCCTGGGACCGTCGTCACCTGGTCGTCGCGTCACCGGTCATCCGGGACGGTGACGTCGTCGCGGTCGTCGTCACCGACTCGCCCACCGGGGCGATGCGTTCGCGGATCCTGCACGGCTGGCTGGTGATCGCGGCGGGCGAGTTCGCCGCGATGCTGCTCGCCGTCGGCGCGGCCCTGCGGCTGACCGGATGGGTCCTCAGGCCGGTACGAATCCTGGACGCCACCACCCACGACATCGCCACCGGGCGGCTGAAGTCCCGGGTCGCGGCGGCCGGTGGTCCGCCGGAACTCAGGCGGCTGGCCCGGTCGTTCAACGAGATGGCGGACAACGTCGAGGACGTGCTGGAGCAGCAGCGTGCCTTCGTCGCCGACGCCTCGCACCAGTTGCGCAACCCGCTCGCGGCGCTGCTGCTGCGCATCGAACTGCTCGCCCTCGAACTGCCCGAGGGCAACGAGGAGATCGCCTCGGTCCAGACCGAGGGCAAGCGCCTCGCGCAGGTCCTGGACGACCTGCTCGACCTGGCGCTCGCCGAGCACGCCGAGGCGGACCTGACGCTCACCGACATCGGCGCGCTGACCGCCGAGCGCGTCGAGGCCTGGTCACCGACGGCCACGGCCAAGGGCGTACGGCTGGTGGGCGACTGCCCGCCGACCACGGCCTGGGCCGACCCGATCACCTTGTCCAGCGCGCTGGACGCGGTGATCGACAACGCGGTGAAGTTCACGCCCGTGGACGAGACCGTCGCGGTGACCGTCGCCTCCAACGGCGAGACCTCGACCGTCGTCGTCACCGACAACGGCCCCGGTCTGACCGAGGAGGAACTCGGCCGCGTCGGCGACCGGTTCTGGCGCAGCGGCCGCCATCAGAACGTCAAGGGCTCCGGACTCGGCCTGTCCATCTCCCGGGTGCTGCTCGAAGCGGGCGGCGGCGCGATCGCGTACGACCACCACGAGCCGCACGGGCTGCGGGTGACGGTGACGGTGCCGAGGTCCGGGCCTACGGTTTGACCGACCGGTAGTAGCGCCGGGCGCCCTCGTGGAGCTGGAGCGGGTCGGTGTAGATCGCCGTGCGCAGGTCGACGAGCTGTGCCGAGTGGACGTGGGCGCCGATGCCGTCCCGGCTCTTGATCACGGTTCGGGTCACCCACTCGATGAGCCGGGGGTCCAGGTCCGTGCGGGTGATCAGCAGGTTGGACACCGCCATCGTGGGCACGACCGACCCGTTCTGCACGGTGGGATAGGCCGACTCCGGCATGTTGGTGGCGCGGTAGTAGCGGGTGGCGTCGCCCTCGGTGTGCAGCTGCGCCACGAGGTCGGGTTCGATCGGGACGAACCGGATGGAGAAGTCGTCGGCGAGCTTCTTCACGCCCGCCGTCGGCAGGCCGCCCGACCAGAAGAACGCGTCGATGTCCCCCGACTTCAGCCGCTCGGGCGCGGTGCTTATGCCGTCGGACTGCGGGGTGATGTCCTTGCGCACGTCGATGCCGGCCGCCCCGAGCACCCGGTTGGCGATGAGGCGCACCCCGGACTCCGGCGGCCCTATGGCCACGCGCTTGCCCTTGAGGTCGGCGACGGAGTCGATGTGCGACTCGCGCGCGACGGCGATCTGTACGTAGTCGTCGTAGAGGCGGGCGATCCCGCGCAGCCGGGCGGCACCCTTCCCGCCGCGCAGTGCGTACGTCTCCACCGCGTCGGCCGCGGCGATGGTGAAGTCGGCCTGGCCGGACGCCACGCGCGCGACGTTCTCCTGCGACCCGTCGCTGGTCTGGAGGTTCACCGTCAGGTCCGGCATGTCCCTGTCCAACTCGGCGCGCAGCAGCTTGCCGTACTCCTGGTAGACCCCGCTCGGTGTCCCCGTACTCAGGGAGATCGTCCCGCCCGGCGGCTCCTCGCCGAGGGGCAACAGCCACCACAGGAGCAGCCCGAGCGCCACGAAACCGGCGGTCGCGCCTTGGAGGGCCCGACGCCTGCCGATACGGGGGAACACCTTGGACATGGGCGCGATCCTGCCAGCACGGGTGCGGTGCCGGCCAGGGGGGTCTTGTCCGGGCGGGGTGTCAGTGGTGATCGGTAGAGTCGGGTCCATGAGTTCCTCGCCTGCCGAGCTGGTCCGTGAGTTCCACCGCGCCTTCGGGCTGAACGTGCGCAGCACACCGGCGCGGGTGTCCCCCGAGCTCGCCGCGCACCGGGGCGAACTGCTCGCGGAGGAGGCCGCCGAGGTGGCCGAGGTCTCGGTCGCGGGCCCGCTCGACAGCCTCGCCCACGAACTCGCCGACGTCGTCTACGTGGCGTACGGCACGGCCCTCGTCCATGGGATCGACCTCGACGCGGTGATCGCCGAGATCCACCGCTCCAACATGACCAAGCTCGGCCCCGACGGCCAGGTGGTCCGCCGCGAGGACGGCAAGGTCCTCAAGGGCGAGCACTACGAGGCGCCCGACGTGTCGGCCGTGCTGCGCCGCCAGGGCTGGGTCCCCGACGGCGCAGCCTGACACGTACGCCTCCCGACGGCACAGTCCGACGCTTACGGAACCCGACGGCGCAGTTTGACGTGTACCGCTACGGCGTGCCGCCGGCCGCCAGCTTCCACTCCCGGTGCAGCGCTCCGAGCGGGATGTCCCGCCCGATCACGGGCGTGCCGAACACCGACAGCTGGATCCGCAGGGTGCCGCTCAGGTCGACGCCGCCGTACACGGCCCAGACGGCGTTCGCGTCGAGGGACGCGTCCGTGCCGGTGACCGTGCCGGTGGCCTCGCCGCGCACATAGGGCGCGAGGTCGGCGGCGACGCCCACGCTGCCGTACAGGCCGACACTGGCCTGCGCGCCGAGCGCCGCCTTCACGGCGCCCGCCGTGCTGACGGAGGTCCGTACCGGCGTGCTCGTCATGTCGGAGGCGCTGACCGGGGTCCAGCCCTTGGCGGGGGAGAAGGTGCCGCCGGCCTTGAAGTCGCCCTTGAGGCTCTGCTCCACGTCCACGGTGACGGTGCCGTCGCCGCTGATCTGGACGTAGCAGGTCAGGTCCAGGTTGACCACGACCGGGACGGGCCCGACCTGGAGCACCGGGTCCGCGTGGAGCTTGGCGAACGGGATCCGCAGCGGCGTGGTGGCGGCCGCGGCCCGGCCCTTGAGGGCCCAGCCCGAGGTCCAGTCGCCGGACACGCCCAGGTAGGCCGAGGCGGGCGCGGCGTCGACGCCCTCGCCGCCGTAGCGGAAGTCGACCTGCGGGGCGACCTGCACGTAGCCGGAGACCGAGGCCTTGGCGGACGCCGGCGCGCCCGCGGCCGTGGGCACCTCGGCCCGTACGTCCAGCCGCAGGCTGCCGAGCGGTACCGCGGCGCCCTCCGGGCCGACGTGGACGTCGCCCGTCCTGGTCCAGGAGAGGTCGACGTCGGGCAGCAGTTTGTCGACGTCGAAGGAGGCGGGGTCGACCGGCACGGTGCCGCGTGCCGTGTCGTCGCCGAGCAGGGCGTTGAGGGCGGCCGGCTCGGTCTGCACCTCCGTGCCCGCCTCCGTCTCGCCGACCACCTCGGTGACCTTGGCGAGCAGTCCGCGCGGGGCGCCGGGCGCGGGGGCACTGGCGATGACGTCGCCGACGGCGGCACGGTGGGGCGTCCCGGTGGGGCTGGGCGAGGTCGAGGCCGTGGCCGAGGGGGACGGATGTGCCGGAGTCTTCGACGCGATGACGGCACGTCGGGTTCTGCTGTCGTACGAGCTCACGGTGAGCGTCGTGCCGCGGGCGGCCTGTCCTCCGGAACGGCCCGGGCGCGCGGTGGCGGTCGCGGTGCCGGCGGGCGCGGCGGCCACCGCGAGGGAGCGTTCGGACGAGGCGTCGCTGTCATTGGCGGTGGCCTGTCCGCCGGGTTCAGTGGCCGAACGGCCGGTCTCCTGCGGGGGTGAGGAGCAGCCGGCGGCGAGGAGGAGGGCGGCCGTGGTCAGTACGGGCATGAGGGCACGCGTGTGCCAGAGCCTCGTGCGTCTGCGCAAGGTCAGTCCTGGGGGTGGTGGGGGGTGAACAAGGGGCTACCGGCGAGTACTACTGGCCGGTAATGAGGCATGAGCATGCCACGGGCGCTCCATGGGAGCTCCACAAACCGGCCACAGCTGTATGTGATCCGTGCCACGGCGTAACCGGACCTGGTCCGGCTACGCCGTGGCACGTTTCCAGGGCTGTCGGAGCTGCCGTGGCCGCCCCTGCGGTCCCAGCTGTCGCAGTCGTCCCTGCGGTCCCAGCTGCGGCGGTTACCCTGCGGTCCCAGCCACGGCGGTCGTCCCTGCCGTCCCAGCCGCTCGGATACGCCCCTGTGGTGCCTGGCGTCCCAACTACGGCAGTCGTCCCTGCCCTCCCCGTTACGGCGGTCGTCCTGCCGTCCCAGCCGCTTGGATACGCCCCTGTGGTGCCTGGCGTCCCAACTACGGCAGTCGTCCCTGCCCTCCCCGTTACGGCGGTCGTCCTGCCGTCCCAGCTGCTCGGATACGCCCCTGTGGTGCCTGGCGTCCCAGCGGTCCTCGGGCTCGGCCGCCCCGCCGCCGTCGATCCCCCGCGGCCGGCGACTTGCCGGCCGCGTCAGTCATCGACCGGTGTCAGTCATCGACCGGTCAGTCGCCCACCCTCGTCTGCGCCCACGTCTCCTCTTCCGGCGCGGTCGCGGCCTCCCCTCGGACGGTCCGGCGCGCCGCGGTACGGCGGCTCCACAGGGCCGCGAGCGGCTCCGTGTAGCGCGCGGTGAGCGGGCCGAGGACGACGAGGATCAGGACGTACGCCGTGGCCAGCGGCCCCAGGGACGGCTCGATGCCCGCCGTGACGGCCAGGCCCGCGATGACGATCGAGAACTCGCCGCGTGCCACCAGCGCGCCGCCCGCCCGCCAGCGTCCCTTGACGGAGATCCCCGCTCGCCGCGCCGCCCAGTACCCGGTGGCGATCTTCGTCGCCGTGGTGACGGCGGCCAGCGCGAGGGCGGGCAACAGCACCGGAGGAATGCTGGCCGGATCCGTGTGCAGCCCGAAGAAGACGAAGAAGACGGCGGCGAACAGATCGCGCAACGGGCTCAGCAGCGTGTGCGCACCCTCCGCGACCTCCCCGGACAGCGCGATCCCGACCAGGAACGCGCCCACGGCCGCCGACACCTGGAGCTGTTGCGCCACACCCGCGACCAGAATGGTCAGCCCCAGCACGACCAGCAGCAGTTTCTCCGGGTCGTCGCTGGAGACGAAACGGGAGATGACCCGGCCGTAGCGGACGGCGAGGAACAGGACCAGCCCGGCGGCGCCCAGCGCGATCGCCAGCGTGACGCTCCCTGCCGCCAGACCCGCCCCGGCGACCAGCGCGGTGACGATGGGCAGGTACACCGCCATCGCCAAGTCCTCCAGCACCAGGACGCTCAGGATCACCGGGGTCTCCCGGTTGCCGACCCGGCCCAGGTCGCCGAGCACCTTGGCGATCACGCCGGACGACGAGATCCAGGTGACGCCCGCCAGCACCACGGCGGCCACCGGACCCCAGCCCAGCAGCAGGGCGGCCGCCGCGCCCGGCAGCGCGTTGAGCGCGCAGTCGACGAGACCGGACGGGTAGTGGGCCTTGAGGTTGGAGACCAGATCGCTCGCCGTGTACTCCAGGCCGAGCATCAACAGCAGCAGGATGACGCCGATCTCGGCGCCGGTGGCGACGAACTCCTCGCTCGCGCCGAGCGGCAGCAGCCCGCCCTCGCCGAAGGCCAGCCCGGCGAGCAGGTACAGCGGGATGGGCGAGAACTGGAAGCGGGCGGCGAACCGGCCCAGCAGGCCGAGCGCCAGGATGATGGAACCGAACTCGATCAGCAGTACCGCGGAGTGCACTCGTTCACTCCCGCCCCAGAATCGCCGCCGCCGTGTCGACGCCCTCGCGGGTACCGATGACGATCAGGGTGTCGCCGCCCGCCAGCCGGAAGTCCGGCGCCGGTGACGGAGTCGCCTCGGCCCGCCGGAGCACCGCCACGATCGACGCGCCGGTCTCGGTCCGCATCCGGGTGTCGCCGAGCAGGCGTCCGTTCCAGTACGAGGTGGCCGCGATCTCGATGCGCTCGGCCACCAGTCCCAGGTCCGTGGTGTAGAGCAGGCTCGCGCTGTGGTGGGACGGCTTCAGCGCGTCGATCAGCGCCCCCGCCTCCGAGCCGGTCATCCGCAGGGAGTGGGCGCAGGAGTCGGGGTCGTCCGTCCGGTACAGGTTCACCGTGCGGGTGCCGTCACGGTGCGCCACCACCGACAGATGGCGCTGTTCTCGCGTCACCAGGTCGTACTGGACCCCGATGCCTGGCAGCGGCGTCGCTCGGAGGCGTGGAGCAGACACGTTTCTTCCCCTTGCTGGTCGTTCACGGGTGCTTCTTGCCGGTCGTTCACGGGTGCTCGGAGCCGCCATGCTGCCATCCGCCCGTACCGTGACGACATGGGTGTTGTGACGGATGGACACGGCCGGCGGGGGACGGAGAGGCTGGTAGGGGTGGTGCCGGTCGCCGAGACGACGAGCGGCGGGAACGGGTACGCGGACGTGGTGAGAGGCGGCGGCGGGAACATGTCGCTGTTCTGGCGGATCTTCTCCCTCAACGCCACGGGCCTGGTCGCGGCCGCCGCGCTGCTCCTGGGTCCGGTCACCGTGTCGACCCCGGTACTGCCGAACGAGGCGCTGGTCGTCGTCGCCGGCCTCGCGGCACTGCTGGTGGGCAACGCGGTCGTGCTGCGGATCGGGCTCGCCCCGCTGCAACGGCTCGGTCGCGCCATGGCCACCGCCGATCTGCTGCACCCGGGACCGCGCGCTCCCGTCGCCGGTCCGGCGGAGGCCGCGGCGCTGATCACGACGTACAACACGATGCTCGACCGGCTCGAGAGCGAGCGCGCCACCAGCGCGGCCCGGGCGCTGTCCGCGCAGGAGCGCGAGCGCCGGCGCATCGCCCGGGAGCTCCACGACGAGGTCGGCCAGACCCTGACCGCCGTGCTCCTCCAGCTCAAGCGGGTCGCCGACCGGGCGCCCGAGGAACTGCGCGAGGAGGTGGGCCAGGCACAGGAGGCCACCCGGTCCGGACTCGACGAGATCCGCCGCGTGGCGCGTCGGCTGCGCCCCGGCGTACTGGAGGAACTGGGCCTGGCCAGCGCCCTGCGCTCGCTCGCGGCCGAGTTCAGCACACGAGGACTGGCCGTACGCCATCAGGTCCCCGGCGAACTGCCCCCGCTGACCGAGGAGGTGGAGCTCGTGCTCTACCGGGTCGCCCAGGAAGGCCTCACCAACACCGTCCGGCACTCCGGCGCCGACCGAGCCGAGATCCGGCTCCGTCCCGTCGCGGACGGCGTCGAACTCCTCGTACGCGACAACGGCACGGGCCTGGAGGAAGGACGGGAAGGGTCCGGTATACGCGGTATGCGCGAACGGGCCCTGCTGATCGGCGCCGCGCTGTCCCTGGGACCCGCGCCCGAACGGGGCACCGACGTACGCCTGCGGGTCCCGCTCACGTCCGGAGCCGGCTCGTGACGCCCCTCGTGCCCGCCACCGAAGGAACGATGACGCCCGTCGCCGCCCCGGTCCGTGTGCTCCTCGCCGACGACCACACGCTCGTACGGCGTGGAGTGCGCCTCATCCTGGAGGGCGAACCCGATCTCACGGTCGTGGCCGAGGCGGGCGACGGCGCCGAGGCGGTGGCCCGGGCCCGCGCCGGCGACGTCGACCTGGCCGTCCTCGACATCGCCATGCCCCGGATGACCGGACTGCAGGCGGCCCGCGAGCTCTCCCGCCGTCTGCCGGACCTGCGGATCCTGATCCTGACGATGTACGACAACGAGCAGTACTTCTTCGAGGCGCTCAGGGCCGGGGCCGTCGGCTACGTCCTGAAGTCGGTCGCCGACCGCGACCTGGTGGAGGCCTGCCGGGCGGCGATGCGTGACGAACCGTTCATCTACCCGGGCGCGGAGCGGGCCCTGGTCCGTTCCTATCTGGACCGTCTGCACCGCGGCGACGGCCTGCCCGAGCGGGTCGTCACCGACCGCGAGGAGGAGATCCTCAAGCTCGTCGCCGAGGGGCACACCTCGAAGGAGATCGGCGAACTGCTCTTCATCAGCGCGAAGACGGTCGAACGGCACCGCGCGAACCTGCTGCACAAGCTCGGCATGCGCGACCGACTGGAACTCACGCGGTACGCGATCCGGGCGGGACTCATCGATCCGTGAGTCCGTGAGGCGGAGCGCCGGCCGGCCGTTCAGCCGGTTTCGGGCAGCGCGAACACGGCGCAGGTGGCCGTTCCGTGCGCGTACAGCCTGCCGTCGGCCGCTCCGACGAGCCGGGCTTCCGCGGTCGCCGTGGTGCGTCCGACGTGGATGGCCCTGCCCTCGCAGCGCAGCGTCGGGGTCGTGGCGAACACCGGCCTGACCATGTTCACGCCGAGCTGGACGGTGGTGTACGCGCGCCGGGCCGGCAGGGCGGTGAGCACGGCGGTGCCGAGCGCGGAGTCGAGAAGGGTGGCCATATAGCCCCCGTGGACCGTGCCCATGGGGTTGAACAGGTGCTCCCCGGGCTCGCCCTCGAAGACGGCCCGCCCCTCTTCGGCCTCCACCAGGCGGAAGCCGAGCGTCCCGCAGATCGGTGCTTCGGGCAGCCGGCCGTCCAGGCTCATACGGATCAGCTGGAGGCCGGTTCGGTCACCGGCGACCGCGTAGCCCTCCGGAGGTTGCCAGGTGTGTGTGCGCGAGCGGGTCCCGGCCGGGAGCTCCGTCCCGGCGGGTGCGTCGCCGGTGGTGATGTGGTGCCGGGTGGCGGACTGCGCCATGGTTCCGTCCTTTACCGGCCCCGCTCGGGGGCCGTCGTCGAGGTGCGGAGCGCCGGGCGGCGGCGTGGATACCGCGCTGCCGCCCGGCGCCACCGGTGCGATGGCCGTGCGGCCGCCGGGATCAGGGAAGCTTGACCGCCAGGAGATCGACGGGCCGGATGTCCGGCGCCTCGCTCAGCATGGTCTGGGCGGCGTCCATCAGCGCGGCGGCGATCGCGCCCTGGAGATGGCCCTGACGCCCCTGCTCGTCGTCGAAGGTGTCGAAGACGCCGAAGGTGGTGGGGCTCTGCCGGAACGCGAACCAGGTGACGGTGTGTTCCTCCCGCTGCGCGAGCTGCAACGCGTCGCGCAGCAGTGCGTCGACCTTGTCGGCGTACTCAGGCTTGGCCTCGATCCGGGCCAGCAGTCCGAGCTTCGTCATGGCGCGCTCCTGTGGTTGGTCTCCTGTGGACACCAGCGAATCTAGGTCGCTCCCACGTGCCTCTCCCAGTGTCGGAAACGACGCTTCCGATATCGTTTCCGACATGGACGTAGCTGTGCTGGCCTACGACGGGGTCTTCGACTCCGGACTCGCCTCCCTGCTGGACGTGCTCGAAGGGGCGAACGGCATGCGGCACGAGATCCCCGAGCCGCCGCCCGCCTGGAAGGTCTCCACGGTCGGCTTTCGCCGTCGGATCCGTACGGGCGCGGGGCACGTCGTCGAGACTCGCCCCGTCAGTACGGCGGTGGACGCGGATCTGCTGCTGGTGCCCGCGCTCGCCGAACGGCGGCCCGACGCGCTGATCGCGCATGTCTCGGGCCCGGACTCGTCGTCCGTACGACGGATGGTGGCCGCGACCCGCGAACGCGGCACCCCCGTCGCCTCCGCCTGCACGGGCACGTTCCTGCTGGCCGAGTCGGGAGTCCTCGACGGGCGCCGCGCCACGACGAGTTGGTGGCTCGCGCCGTACTTCCGCAAGCGCTACCCGGCGGTCACGGTCGACGAGAGCCGCATGGTCACCACGTCCGAGGGGGTGACCACGGCCGGTGCGGCGTTCGGCCACGTCGATCTCGCCCTCGCGATCGTACGGATGAGCAGTCCGGCCGTGGCGGATCTGGTGGCCCGCTATCTGGTCATCGACGAGCGCCCGTCCCAGGCGGCGTACACCATCTCCGCGGCCCTGGCGCAGAGCGATCCGGTCCTGGCGGAGTTCGAGCGCTGGGCCAGGGTCCACCTGGACGAGCCGATCTCGATCGCCGAGGGCGCGCGGGCCATCGGCGTGAGCGAGCGCACGCTCCAGCGCGCCGTGCGCCGCACGCTCGGCACCTCACCCGTCGGCTTCGTCCGGGACCTTCGGGTCGAGCGCGCCTCGCATCTGCTGCGCACCACCGGTCTCCCGCTGGAGGTCATCGCCCGCAAAGTCGGCTACGAGCACGCCAACACGCTCCGCGTCCTGCTCCGCGAGCGGACCGGGGAGACCGCGCGCGCTCTGCGGGGGCGATGACCTGACGCGGACCACGCGAGCTGTGCGCGCTCGTGGTGCGGCGGGTTCGCGTGGGCGGGCGGTCGCGGACCCGCGCGGGCGGTTGGTGTGCGGGGTCGCGGACCCACGCGGGCGGGCCGCGGTCAGCCGAGGTAGCCGCCGGTCAGCGCCACGACGGCCGAGCCGTCGTTGTCCGCGAGCTTGGTGGCGGTGAAGGCGAGCGCCCACGCGGAGGTCTGGAGCCGGAACGCGGGTCGCTCGGCGGTGAGCGCCTCGATCACGGTGACGGCGGCCTGCTCCGGGGTCTGGGCGGAACGGGCGAACTGGCCCTGGGTACGGGCGACGTACTTCTGGAGCGGCTCCGCGTAGTCGCCCGCGGCGGCGAGCAGACGTTCCGGGTCGAGGCCGATGTTGTTGACGAACTCGGTGGCCACCGCCCCGGGTTCGACGACGGAGACGCTCACGCCGAGCTTGCCCGCCACCGGGGCGAGGCTCTCCATGAAGCCCTCGACCGCGAACTTGGCGGCGCAGTAGGCCTCGTTGAACGGCTGACCGACGACCCCGCCGACCGAGGTGACGGTGATCAGCCTGCCGCCGGACGCGCGCAGGTGGGGCAGGGCGGCCTTGGTGGTCTGCACGACGCCGAAGAAGTTGACCTCCATGACCCGGCGCACGTCGTCGACCGTCTCGTTCTCGATCGTGCCCACGTGACCGGCGCCGGCGTTGTTGATCAGTGCGTCGAGCCGGCCGTGGTCGGCGACGACGCCCTCGACCGCGGCCGTCACCGAGGCCGGGTCGGTGACGTCGAGCTGACGGATGTCGAGCGTGACCCCGGCCCGGTCCGCGGCGGCGCGCAGTGCGCCGGCCCGCTCCGGGTCACGCAGCGTGGCGATCGTGGTCCATCCGGCGCGCGCGGCGGCGACGGCGGCTTCGAGGCCGATCCCCGAGGAGGTGCCGGTGATCAGGACGGTGTGGGAGGACATGACTGCCTTTCTTCGGGGCGTCGGGGGCCAGAGGGCTTGCGAGCGGGGAGTGGCCGGCGTTCTGTCAGGAGTTTCAGGCTTTCGGGGGGGGTGCTGGTGATAGATAGTTATGGACCACCACCATCATTGTCAACCATGGTGGTGACGCATCAGCTGGCCTAGACTCCCGCTATGGACGCCCCCGACCGGCTCACCGCCGAGGTGATCACTCTCTTCGCGAAGATCACCGACCGTTACAACCGCGAGTACGAAACCGCCTCGGCCCAACACGGCATCACGCCGCAGCAGGTCAAGGTGCTCCTCGCGCTGGACGAACCCCTCCCGATGCGGCGGATCGCCGAACGCGTGGGCGCGGACCCCTCCAACCTCACCGGGATGGTGGACCGGTTGCAGGGTCGCGGCTTGGTCGAACGCGTGCCCGACCCGGCCGACCGGCGGATCAAGCGCATCGCCGCCACCGAGGCCGGCCGGGCGACCGCGCAGGACCTCCGTGCTCGCCTGCGCTTCGCGAGCGATCCGCTGGTCGCCCTGGACCCGGCCCAGCGGCGCGGCCTGAGGGACCTGCTCCAGTTGATGGTCGAGTCCCCGGGTCCGGGCGCCTGATCGCGGACGGGCCGGGGGCCCTTCCGGGACCGCCTACCCTTGAGCCATGACCAGCAGCAGCGACCGGAGCCCGGCAGTGGACGTTCGATCCTCGATGACCTATGAGATCCGCACCTACGGGTGTCAGATGAACGTCCATGACTCCGAGCGATTGTCCGGGCTGCTGGAGGACGCCGGTTACGTGCGCGCCGCCGAGGACGCGGACGGGGACGCTGACGTCGTCGTCTTCAACACCTGCGCCGTCCGGGAGAACGCCGACAACCGGCTCTACGGCAACCTCGGCCGTCTCGCTCCGATGAAGACCAAGCGCCCCGGCATGCAGATCGCCGTCGGCGGCTGTCTCGCGCAGAAGGACCGCGACACCATCGTGAAGAAGGCGCCCTGGGTGGACGTCGTCTTCGGTACGCACAACATCGGCAAGCTGCCGGTCCTGCTGGAGCGCGCCCGCGTGCAGGAGGAGGCACAGGTCGAGATCGCCGAGTCGCTGGAGGCGTTCCCCTCCACGCTGCCGACCCGACGTGAGAGCGCGTACGCGGCCTGGGTGTCGATCTCCGTGGGCTGCAACAACACCTGCACCTTCTGCATCGTCCCGGCGCTGCGCGGCAAGGAGAAGGACCGCCGCACCGGTGACATCCTCGCCGAGATCGAGGCGCTGGTCGGCGAGGGCGTCTCCGAGATCACGCTGCTCGGCCAGAACGTCAACGCGTACGGCTCCGACATCGGCGACCGCGAGGCCTTCAGCAAACTGCTGCGTGCCTGCGGGAGCATCGAGGGTCTGGAGCGCGTCCGCTTCACCTCACCGCACCCGCGCGACTTCACGGACGACGTCATCGCCGCCATGGCCGAGACGCCGAATGTCATGCCGCAGCTGCACATGCCGTTGCAGTCCGGGTCGGACCCGGTCCTGAAGGCGATGCGCCGCTCCTACCGTCAGGAGCGCTACCTCGGGATCATCGAGAAGGTGCGGGCGGCCATCCCGCACGCCGCGATCACCACCGACATCATCGTGGGCTTCCCGGGCGAGACCGAGGCGGACTTCGAACAGACGATGCACGTGGTGCGCGAGGCGCGGTTCGCGCAGGCGTTCACCTTCCAGTACTCCAAGCGCCCCGGTACCCCGGCCGCGACGATGGACGACCAGATCCCCAAGGAGGTCGTCCAGGCGCGCTACGAGCGACTCGTCGCCCTCCAGGAGGAGATCTCCTGGGAGGAGAACAAGAAGCAGGTCGGCCGCACCCTGGAGCTGATGGTCGCCGAGGGCGAGGGCCGCAAGGACGGCGCCACCCACCGGCTGTCCGGCCGGGCCGCCGACAACCGCCTGGTCCACTTCACCAAGCCCGAGCAGGACGTACGCCCCGGTGACGTCGTCACCGTCGAGATCACGTACGCCGCCCCGCACCACCTGCTCGCCGAGGGCGCGGTCCTCGACGTGCGCTCCACGCGCGCGGGGGACGCCTGGGAGAAGCGCAACGTCGAGAAGGCGGCCAAGTCGGCCGGCGTCATGCTCGGCCTGCCCAAGATCGGCGTGCCGGCCCCGCTGCCGGTGGCCACGGGCAGCGGCTGCGGCTGCGACTGACCGCTCGGGCCCGGCAGTCGGCGAACGCTCGGCTACCCTGCGGGTCATGCTTGTCGCCGCCGCCGTCTGCCCTTGTCCGCCCTTGCTCGTGCCCGAGGTCGCCGCGGGCGCCGCGGCCGAGCTGGACGTCGCCCGTGCCGCCTGCGTGGACGCCCTGGGAGTGCTCGCCGCCGCCCGCCCCGACCGGCTCGTGGTCGTCGGGCCCGCCGAGCAGGGCGGGCGCGGCCCGTACCCGGAGGGTGCGCGGGGGTCGTTCCGAGGCTTCGGCGTCGATCTCGACGTGACGCTGGGCCGGGAGGGAGTGACGGTCAGCCAGGACGAGGCGACGCCCGGACAGGGCGTCGCGATGCCGGTCCAGGACGGCGCGACCTCGGGCCGGGAGGGCGAAACGCCCGCCGAGCGCGCCCTGCCGCCCTCCCTCGCGGTGGCCGCTTGGCTGCTGGAGCGGACCGCGTGGTCCGCCGCCCCGGTCGAGGGACTCGGCGTGGGGGAACCCCTGGCGGCCGAGCGGTGTATCCGATCCGGACGGGATGTCGTCGCGGGAGCCGACCGGGTGGCGCTGCTGGTGATGGGCGACGCCAGCGCCTGCCGGACGCTGAAGGCTCCGGGCTATCTCGACGAGCGGGCGCAGCCCTTCGACGCCGAGGCCGCGCGTGCCCTGGGCGCGGCGGACGTCGCCGCCCTCAAGGCGCTGGACGTCGATCTGGCGTACGAACTCAAGGCCTCCGGCCGGGCCACCTGGCAGGTGCTGGCCGGAGCGGCCGAGGACGCGGGTCTCACCGGCACGCTGCTGTACGAGGACGCGCCGTACGGCGTGGGGTACGTGGTCGCGGCCTGGTCGTAGGGGGCCGAGGGGCAGGCGCCGTAGGGGCCGGACGTAGGGCCCACGGCTGCTGCGCCGGTCGTGGACGGCCGACGGTCACCAGGGCTGGTGACGGCGGAGACGGCGGAAGGCGACGGAAGACGGCGGAAGGCGACGGAAGACGGCGGAAGACGGCGGAAGACGGCGGATGACGGCGGACGGCCGCGAGCGCCGAAGCGCCCCGGCCGTCCGCCGATCATCTTGTCTCGTGCCGTGCTGTTCAGTACCCCGGTGGCGGTGTTCCCGGCGGGGTGGCGCTGCCGCCGCCCCGCTCCGGGCCGACGGTGCCGCCGCCCGCTTCCGGGCCGAAACTGCCGCCGCCCGCCTCCGGGCCTTCCTTGTGAGCGAGGCGGTCCATGGCGCCCTTGGCCTTGCCGGTGCCCGTCTGGATCTTGTCGCTGTACTTGCCCTTGGTCTTCTCGTCGACCGCCTTGGCGGCCCTGTCCAGGCCATGCTGGATCTTGTCCCCGTGCTGCTGCGCGAGGTCCGAGACCTTGTCCTTGGCCGGGGCGAGCTTGGCCTTCAAATTGTCCATCAGACCCATGGGTCACCTTCCCTGCCGGGCAGTTACCTGCGGGCGCCCTCACCGACCTCACTGTCGGCCGCTTCCTCGGCGGACTGCTGCTTCGGGATCTCGACACCGTCGGCCGCGGTGACTTTGTCGTCCCCGTCCGCCTCAGCCGTGTCGACGACGTCCTCCGTCGACGCCGTCGACTCCGCCGCGTCCCGGTCCTTCTCCGACCCCGCCGCCGCGGCGGTCTCCGCCACCGTCACCTCGGATGCAGCCGCCACAGCGTCGACCTGCTCCTCGGTGGCAGCCGCCGTGTGGCCGGCCTCTTCGGTGGCCTGCTCGGTGGTCTCCTCCGTGGCTTTCGACTTCCGAAGAAGCCGCGCAAAAACGCCCATATCCACTCCATACGTTACTCGTGCGGGCGAAATTCCGCGTCACCCGGTGCGTTCGATTGCGCCGCCCGGGTCGCCGCCCTCGGTGAATCGGCGGCCGGAACCTCGCAACGGGCAACGACGGCGAACGAGTGCCGTCACGTAACTCGTTCGAGAGGAGTCCCGGAGGTTTGCGAGACTGGGGCGGTGAGCAGCGCACCCCCCGCCCCCCGAGTCATCGCCGTCGTCGGACCCACCGCGGCCGGAAAGTCCGATCTGGGCGTTTTCCTGGCCCAGCGGCTCGGCGGCGAGGTCGTCAACGCCGACTCCATGCAGCTCTACCGAGGGATGGACATCGGCACCGCCAAGCTGACGCCCGAGGAACGGGCCGGTGTCCCGCACCACCTCCTGGACGTCTGGGACGTGTCCGTCACCGCCTCGGTCGCCGAGTACCAGCGGCTCGCCCGGGAACGGATCGACTCGCTGCTCGCCCTGGGGCGCTGGCCGATCCTGGTCGGCGGCTCCGGTCTCTACGTCCGTGGGGCCGTCGACAACCTGGAGTTCCCCGGCACCGACCCCGAGGTCAGGGCCCGGCTGGAGGAGGAGCTCACCCTGCGCGGCTCCGGCGCGCTGCACGCCCGCCTGGCCGCCGCCGACCCCGAGGCCGCCCAGGCGATCCTGCCCGGCAACGGCCGCCGTATCGTCCGGGCCCTGGAGGTTATCGAGATCACCGGCCAACCCTTCACGGCCAACCTCCCCGGCCACGATTCCGTCTACGACACCGTGCAGATCGGCGTCGACGTGGCCCGCCCCGAGCTCGACGAGCGCATCGCGCGCCGGGTCGACCGGATGTGGGAGGCGGGGCTCGTGGACGAGGTCCGCGCGCTGGAGGCGCAGGGACTGCGCGAGGGGCGTACGGCGTCGCGCGCGCTCGGCTATCAGCAGGTACTCACGGCGCTCGCGGGGGAGTGCACGCAGGACGAGGCGCGTGCGGAGACCGTCCGTGCCACCAAGCGCTTCGCGCGCCGTCAGGATTCGTGGTTCAGGCGCGATCCGCGGGTGCACTGGTTGAGTGGGGCCGCGGCCGACCTCACAGAACTTCCGCACCTTGCGCTGGCGTTGGTCGAACGACCGGTTACAGCCTGATCACGTCATGGCATCGGGACGCCCAGGCCGTCATCCGGGCCTGTTGGGCCATGCCATCATCGAGCTTCGATCGACCAAGTGGAGTCCGAGTTGGGAGGGCGCGTGGCGATGGAGGCCGGCCCTCGCGACACCGCACAAGGCACCGAGCCCGTCACCACCGACAGCGGTGCAGCGGAGCAGGACGGGGACCGACTGAGTCCCGACGGACCTGACGAGATCCCGGACGGCGTGACCGCCGACGGTCCCGAGCCCGAGGAGATGTTCGCGGGCGGACCCGAGGTCGAGGTCGAGCTGCGCCCGCAGCGCCGACTGCGCATCTGGCAGCTCGCGCCCATCGTGGCCCTCGCGGCGACCGGCTCGCTGATGTTCGCCTTCCCGCTGGCCTTCGACTTCGGCGACAGCGGCGCGGTGATCGCCATGCTCGGCCTGCTGATCTGCTCGTGCGCGGCCGGCTGGGGCATGATGGCCGCGCGCCGCGTCGGATACACCTGGCCCGGACTGCCGCCACGGGGTTCCGGAGGCAGGCCCGACTGGCGCATGGTCCTCATGTACGTGGTGCTGGTCGCGGCGGTCGGGGTGCTCGCCGTCTGGCGCGTCGCCCGGCTGCGCTGACCCTCCCGTCCACGTCGGGATGGTCGTACCTCTCGACATCGGGGTTGTCGAACCCCTCGACGTCGGGGTTGTCGAACCCCTCGACGTCGAGAGTGGTGACACACGTCCACGTCGGGCTTGTCGGGCCCACCCCGTACGATCGAGGGATGAGCACGCGGATCGCCTTCCTCAAGGGTCACGGCACGGAGAACGACTTCGTGATCGTCCCCGACCCCGAGAACGTCCTCGACCTGTCCCCGGCCGCCGTCGCCGCCCTGTGCGACCGCCGCGCGGGCATCGGCGGAGACGGTCTGCTGCACGTGGTGCGCTCCGCCGCCCACCCGGAGGCGCGGGCGATGGCGGCCGAGGCGGAGTGGTTCATGGACTACCGCAACGGCGACGGCTCGGTCGTCGAGATGTGCGGCAACGGCGTACGGGTGTTCGCACGCTATCTCCAGCACGCGGGCCTCGTCACCGAAGGTGACCTCGCGGTCGCCACCCGCGGCGGCGTGAAGACCGTGCACATCGCCAAGACCGGGTCCGACGGCGACTTCGCCGCAGGTGACATCACCGTCGGTATGGGCAAGGCGGTCCTCCCCGAAGGGGACGTCACGGTGACCGTCGGTGAGCGCAGCTGGCCCGCGCGGAACGTGAACATGGGCAACCCGCACGCGGTCGCCTTCGTCGGCGACCTCGCGCACGCCGGTGACCTCTTCACCCCGCCGCCCTTCCGCCCGGCCACCGCCTACCCGGACGGGGTGAACGTCGAGTTCGTCGCCGACCGGGGCCCGCGCCATGTGGCGATGCGGGTGCACGAGCGTGGCGTCGGCGAGACCCGCTCCTGCGGCACGGGCGCGTGCGCCGTCGCCGTGGCGACCGCCCGCAGGGACGGCGTCGACCCGGCCGTCACCGGAACTCCGGCGACCTACGCCGTCGACGTGCCCGGCGGACGGCTCGTGATCACCGAGCGGCCCGACGGAGCGATCGAGATGACCGGTCCCGCGGTGATCGTCGCCGAGGGCGAGTTCGACCGTGAGTGGCTGGAAAACGCGGCTCGCTGAAGGGTCGGCAGGCTTGGCATCCCAGCCGTCGGGGGCCGGGCGCGGGCGATGCGTTCGTCTGATCGCCAGACGTGCGTGCGAAACCACGGCCGGTCTCAACTCCCTTGGCGTGAAACCGTAAACCTCTCCGTCATCGCTCGAATGGGTGATCCGTTTCACGCTCGGCGAGAGACGGTCGGTCGCGCGTGATGGGCTCGGTAGCATCAAGCACCGGCTCGGACGGGGGATCGTCCGCCATCCCCTGAGCCGTGTCCGCCATGGGGCACCCCGTCCGCCGGTCCACGCAGCCGGAGGTGCCCATGAGTGCGGAGGCCACGAACCCCGTGACCCCAGGCCCAGTGACGCCGACAGTCGCCGCTCCCACGGCGCCCACGGCGCCGCGCAGGAGGGCCCGCCCCCGGATCGACCTGCGCCGCCTCGGCCGGGCCGCACTGCTCGGCACCGCCTCCCGCGACCGGCTGCCCGACGCGATCAGCCATGTCGTCGAGGCCCACCGTGCCCATTACCCGGACGCCGACCTCGAACCGCTGCGCCGCGCCTACGTGCTGGCCGAGTCCTCGCACCGCGGCCAGATGCGCAAGAGCGGCGAGCCGTACATCACGCACCCGCTCGCCGTGACCCTCATCCTCGCCGAACTCGGCGCCGAGACCACGACGTTGACGGCCTCGCTGCTGCACGACACGGTCGAGGACACCGACGTGACGCTCGACCAGGTGCGAGACGAGTTCGGCGAGGAGGTGCGCTACCTCGTCGACGGCGTCACGAAACTGGAGAAGGTCGACTACGGCGCGGCCGCCGAGCCCGAGACCTTCCGCAAGATGCTCGTCGCCACCGGCAGCGACGTCCGGGTGATGTCGATCAAGCTCGCCGACCGGCTGCACAACATGCGCACCCTCGGCGTCATGCGGCCCGAGAAACAGGCCCGCATCGCCAAGGTCACCCGGGACGTCCTCATCCCGCTCGCCGAACGACTCGGCGTCCAGGCACTCAAGACCGAGCTGGAGGACCTCGTCTTCGCGATCCTCCATCCCGAGGAGTACCAGCACACCCGGGAACTGATCGTCGACAACGCGGCGCGCCCCGACGACCCGCTCGCCGAGATCGCCGACGAGGTACGCGGTGTCCTGCGCGAGGCCGACATCCAGGCCGAAGTCCTCATCCGCCCCCGGCACTTCGTCTCCGTGCACCGCGTCGCCCGCAAGCGCGGCAGGCTGCGCGGCGCCGACTTCGGCCGGCTGCTGGTCCTCGTCAACGAGGACGCCGACTGCTACGCCGTGCTCGGTGAACTGCACACCTGTCTGACGCCGGTCGTCTCGGAGTTCAAGGACTTCATCGCCGTACCCAAGTTCAACCTGTATCAGTCGCTGCACACCGCGGTCGCCCGCGGGGACGGTCAGATCGCCGAAGTCCTCATCCGCACCCACCAGATGCACAAGGTCGCCGAAGCGGGTGTCGTCGCGCTCGGCAATCCCTACGCTCCTCCTTCGGAGGAGCAGGCCGCCGGCGACGGCGAGCGGGTCGACCCCACCCGGCCCGGCTGGCTCTCCCGCCTCCTCGACTGGCAGGAGGCCGCGCCCGACCCCGACACCTTCTGGTCCACCCTGCGTGAGGACCTCGCCCAGGACCGAGAGATCACCGTCTTCCGGCCCGACGGCGGCACGCTCGGCCTGCCCGAGGGAGCCAGTTGCGTGGACGCCGCGTACGCGCAGTACGGCGAGGACGCGCACGCGTGCATCGGAGCCCGCGTCAACGGCCGTCTGGCGAGGCTCAGCACGGTCCTGAAGGACGGTGACACCGTCCAACTGCTCATGGGCCAGGACCCGGCCTCCGAGCCGTCCAGGGAGTGGCTGGACCACGCGCACACGCCCGGCGCCCGGATCGCCATCCAGCGGTGGCTCGCGACGCATCCGGCGAGCGGTGAGAACGAGGGCCAGGGCGGCGGCGAGGGCGAGGCCGCGCGTGAAGGCGGTGGGGCGGCCGACGCGGGTACGGGCGGCGCGCGGACGGCACCGGGC
>NZ_JBHWCC010000052.1:0-63861 GCF_042735715.1 Streptomyces sp. NPDC059582 | reverse complement strand
CCGCACGGAGATTCCCGTGCGGCGCCCGCGGTCGTGTCGCTTTGTGCGGTGTATCCGCCCAGACCCCCGCAGGGGCTACGCGGACTTGCGGCTGTCGCGGGGATGAACCGCCAGGTTCATCGCCCCGGACCGCAGAACTGCCAGACGCTCCTCGAGGACCTCTTCGAGTTCCTCGCGGGTGCGTCGCTCCATCAGCATGTCCCAGTGTGTACGCGCGGGCTTGGCCTTTTTCTCTTCTGGGCCGTCGCCGTCCACCAGGAGTGCTGTGGCCCCGCAGACCTTGCACTCCCACTCCGGCGGAATCTCCGCCTCGACCGAGAAGGGCATCTCGAAGCGATGCCCCTTCTCGCATGCGTACTCCACGGCCTGGCGCGGAGCCAAGTCGATGCCGCGGTCCGTCTCGTAGCTGGTCACCACGAGGCGCGTGCCGCGAAGAGCTCGCTCACTCATGAATCGTGCCTCCCGGGCTTGTCGCCCACAGGACAGGTGTCGCTGTCGTCGTCATCCGGTCAACGTCCGGTCGGCGGTAAAGATTCCCGTTCCGGGTCCCGTTCCGGGTCGTGCGTCGCCGTCGTAGCCGCCCCTTGTTGTACCCACCAGCGCCCGGTTTGTCACATCTGCTAGCAGATGTCACCCAGCGTTTCGGCATCTTTGACGCGCAGTAACGGTACGCCTGGCAGGCCAAACGCGTACACTACCGCCCTTTCGCCCTGAGCGCTAAATCTTCTCGGGTACGGGATTGCCCGCGTCGCCGATCGCCCGGCGTACCGGGACCCTGGCGAGCAGGGCGAACCCGAGGACGAAGAAGATCACCAGGGAGATGATCGCGTCCCGGTAGCTTCCGGTCACCTGGTAGGTGACCCCGAACACCAGGGGGCCCAGCCAGCTCATGCCCCGGTCGCTCATCTCGTACGCCGAGAAGTACTCGGCCTCCTTGCCGGGCGGGACGAGATGGGAGAACAGGGAGCGGGACAGCGCCTGGCTGCCGCCGAGCACCAGTCCGATCGCGGCCGCCAGTGCGAAGAACCCCACGGGTGCGCCGGCCGGCAGGAAGTACCCGGCGCCCAGGGTGACCGTCCAGGCCACCAGCGAGCCGAGAATCGTCCGCTTGGCCCCGTACGTGCGGGCCAGCCGGCCCATCGCCAGCGCGCCCGCCACCGCCAGCACCTGGACCAGCAGCACGGCGCCGATGAGCGTGGACTGTTCGAGCCCCAGTTCCTCGGAGCCGTAGACCGACGCCTGCGAGATCACCGTCTGGATGCCGTCGTTGTAGATGAGGTACGCCAGCAGGAAGGACAGGGTCAGCGGGTGGCGGCGCATGTCGCGGACGGTCGCCACGAGCTGCCGCAGCCCGGCGGCCGTGGCCTCGCGCGGCGCCGAGCGGCGGTCGCGCAGCCGGCGCAGCGGTATGAGGGTGAAGGCGCCCCACCACAGGCCGGCCGACGCCAGACAGATGCGTACGGCGGTGGTCTCCGAGACGCCGAAGGCGTCATGGCCCAGGTACAGCACCAGGTTCACGACCAGGACCAGCGCGCCCGCCGCGTAGCCGAACGCCCAGCCCCGGGACGAGACCGCGTCGCGCTCCTCCGGCGGAGCGATCTGTGGCAGGTAGGAGTTGTAGAGCATCATCGCCACGGACTGCGCGGCGTTGGCGACGATCAGCAGGACGCCGCCGAGCAGGTAGCGGTCGCCGTCCAGGAAGAACATGCCCGTCGTCGCGGCGGCCCCCACGTAGGCCGCCGCGCCCAGCAGGGGCTTCTTGCGGCCCGTGCGGTCGGCGGCGGCGCCGACCATGGGCATCACCAGGACGGCCACGATCACCGACAGGGACACCGAGTAGGCGAAGAACGACCCGGCGCGCACGGGTACGCCCAGCGGGTGGACGTACCCGTCGGAGTCCGCCGCCGCCTTCGCCACCGACGTCAGATAGGGGCCCAGGAACACGGTGAGCACGCTCGTCGAGTAGACGGAGCACGCCCAGTCGTAGAAGTACCAGCCGCGCTGCTCGCGCCGCCGGTCGGCGGCCTCGTCGGCAGCCGTCGTCCGCACGGTGTCGATGCCCACCCGTGCCCTCGCTTTTCCGCTGGAGGTGGTGTGCGCAGAGAAAGGCCCGGCGTTCGGGGCTCAGACCCAGACGCCCCGGTCCTCCAGGACCTCGCGCAACGTGTCGATGTGATCGGTCATGATGCCATCGACTCCCAGGTCGAGGAGCCGGTGCATCCGATCCGCCTCGTTGATCGTCCACACGTGCACCTGGAGCCCGCGCGCGTGGGCGGCGCGCACGAAGCGCCGGTCCACGACGTGGATGCCCGACTGCGTCTCCGGCACCTGGGCGGCGACGGCGGAGCCGCGCAGCGCGGCAGGCACGCCCCAGGAGCGCAGCCGCAGGTTGAGCACCCCGCGGGTGCCGTACGAAGTAGCCAGCCGGGGTCCGGCCAGCCGCTGCGCGCGCACGACGCGCGCCTCGGAGAACGAGCCGACGCAGACCCGGTCCCAGGAGTCGGTCCGGGCGATCAGGTTCAGCAGCGGGTGCAGCGCCGGCTCCGCCTTGATGTCGACGTTCCAGCGCACCTGGGGAAAGGTCTCCAGGAGCTCCTCGAACAGCGGCACCGGCTCCTTGCCGCCCACGCGCGCGTGCCGTACGTCGTCCCAGCGCAGGTCCGCTATCCGGCCCGCGCCGTCGGTCACCCGGTCCAGCGTCGTGTCGTGGAAGGCGACGAGCTTTCCGTCGCGCGTGGCGTGGACGTCGGTCTCGATGTACCGGTAGCCCGTCTCGACCGCGCGGCGGAACTGCGCCAGGGTGTTCTCCAGGCCGTCGGCGGCCCCGCCGCGGTGCGCGAAGGCGATCGGACCGGGGTGGTCCAGGTACGGGTGGCGTATGAGCGTGGTCACGAACGCAGTATGGCGCCGCGGGGTGTCCCGGCGGCAACCATCGTGCTGCCGTCCGATGCCGCCGGAACGGCGAACACGCGCAGGAAGAGCTGGGCGAGCGGGCCGATCGACACCGCGTACAGGACGGTGCCCACGCCGATGGTCCCGCCCAGGGCGAAGCCGGTGACGACGACCGCCACCTCGACGGTCGTCCGCGTCAGCCGGATCGACCGGCCCGTGCGGCGGTGCAGTCCCGTCATCAGCCCGTCGCGCGGCCCCGGTCCGAAGCGGGCGGCGATGTAGAGCCCGGTGGCCGCGCCGTTGAGCAGGATGCCGGTCAGCAGCAGCGCGCCGCGTACGGCGGCCCCGTGCGCGTCGGGGACCAGCGCGAGCGTGCCGTCCATGGCGATGCCGACCACGAACACGTTGGAGACCGTGCCGAGGCCGGGGCGCTGGCGCATCGGTATCCACAGCAGCAGCACTGCCGCCCCGACGATGATCGACACGACGCCGATCGTCAGGCCCGTGAGCTCCGCGAGCCCCTGGTGCAGCACGTTCCAGGGCTCCAGGCCGAGGCCCGCGCGCACGAGGAGCGCGGAACTCGCGCCGTACAGCACGAGACCGGCGTACAGCTGGATCAGACGCCGTCCCAGACGCCGTGGTGTGGACAAGGGGTCCCCCTATGGTGTTGGTGGCCTGCCGCATGCCACTCTGTGGCTGGGAAACAAATGCCATCCATGGCCAATTCAGTGAAGGTGGACTGGTAATCATGCCGCAGTGGACCTCCGCGGTGGGTGCGGCTCAGCTGGCCCGGCTGCTGAAGTCGCAGCAGGACCGCCCGGCGGGCCCCGGCACACGCCGCCCGCCCGCCTATCGCGCGCTGGCCGACGGCATCCGTCTGCTGGTGCTGGAGGGCCGGGTCCCGGTCGCCGCCCGACTGCCCGCCGAGCGGGAACTCGCCCTCTCCCTGGCCGTCAGCCGCACCACGGTCGCCACCGCCTACGAGGCGCTGCGCGGCGAGGGCTTCCTCGAGTCCCGGCGCGGCGCGGGCAGTTGGACCGCCGTACCGGCCGGAAACCCGCTGCCCGCGCGCGGACTCGAACCCCTGCCGCCCGAGGCGCTGGGCTCGGTGATCGACCTCGGCTGCGCCGCGCTGCCCGCGCCCGAGCCGTGGCTCACCCGGGCCGTGCAGGGCGCGCTGGAGGAGCTGCCGCCGTACGCCCACACACACGGCGACTATCCGGCCGGGCTGCCGGCGCTGCGCGCGATGATCGCCGAGCGCTACACCGCGCGCGGCATCCCGACGATGCCCGAGCAGATCATGGTGACGACCGGTGCCATGGGTGCCATCGACGCGATCTGTCACCTCTTCGGTGGCCGCGGCGAGCGCATCGCCGTCGAGTCGCCGTCGTACGCCAACATCCTCCAGCTGATGCGGGAGGCGGGCGCCCGGCTGGTGCCCGTGGCGATGGCCGAGGGGCTGACCGGGTGGGACATGGACCGCTGGCGCCAGGTGCTGCGGGAGGCCGCGCCGCGCATCGCCTACGTCGTCGCCGACTTCCACAACCCGACCGGCGCCCTGGCCGACGAGGACCAGCGGCGGCGGCTGGTGGAGGCGGCCCGCTCGGCGGGCACCGTGCTCGTCGCCGACGAGACGATGACCGAGCTGTGGCTGGACGAGGACGTCGAGATGCCCCGGCCCGTGTGCGGGTTCGACCCCGCCGGGTCCACGGTGATCACCGTCGGATCCGCCAGCAAGGCCTTCTGGGCGGGGATGCGCATCGGCTGGGTCCGCGCGGCCCCTGACGTGATCCGCAGCCTGGTCGCCGCGCGCGCCTACGCCGACCTCGGCACCCCCGTGCTGGAGCAGCTCGCCGTGAACTGGCTGTTCAGCACCGGTGGCTGGGCGCAGGCCGCGGAGCTGCGCCGGATCCAGGCCCGGGAGAACCGGGACGCGCTGGTGGCGGCGGTCCGGCGGGAGCTGCCGAGCTGGGAGTTCGAGGTGCCCAGGGGCGGGCTCACGCTGTGGGTGCGGGCCGGCGGGCTGTCCGGGTCGCGGCTCGCCGAGGTGGGTGAGCGGGTCGGGGTGCGGGTGCCGTCGGGGCCGCGCTTCGGGGTGGACGGGGCTTTCGAGGGCTATGTGCGGCTGCCGTTCACCGTGAGCGGCGCGGTGGCGCAGGAGGCCGCGGTACGGCTGGCGGCCGCCGCGCGGCTGGTGGAGAACGGGGGGTCCGCGGGGACGGAGGCGCCGCGTACGTTCGTGGCGTAGCGGCGCGCGGCCGGGCGTGCGTCCCTGCGGTTCACGCCTGCTCCACGACCACCGCCTTGGTCAGCGGAATCGACTGCGCCGTCGGCTCCGGCTGCGGATCCACCGGCGTCGAGCGCGGCGGCAGCAGATCCAGCACGGCCTGCCGATGGGTGTCGGAGGTCGCGTCGTCGTAGGGGTCCGGCGTGGCCGGGACCTGAAGGCGGTGCACCGGGCCCGCGCCCATGCGGGCGTACCCGCGGCCGGGCGGGACGTGCGCGGCGGCCGTCGTGTGCGGGGGAGCGCCCAGGACGGCTTCCAGTTGCTGCGGCGTCGCCTGACCGAGGACGACACGCGCGCGGGTGTGCTGCCGTACCGCGTCGTCGAGGGCGTCCAGGCTGTCGAACTGTTCGGCCACGACCACCGTCACGTTCGCCGCGCGGCCGTGCCGCAGCGGGACCTGGAGCAGGGACTGGGGGTCAGTGCGGCCGTCGGCGGCGGCCAGGTGCGTGAACGCGCTCGGCCGGTCGAGGACGATCCACAGGGGCCGCTTGGTGTCCTCCGGCGGCGGGTGACCCTCCTGGCGGGCCCGGTTCGCGGAGATCAGGCGGCGTTCCGTCTCGTGCGCCGCCCATTCGAGGCCGGCCAGCGCTCCGGTCAGCCCGCACTCGATCCCCAGGACGCCGTCCCGGCCGGTCAGGCAGGCGTACTCGCCGGTACCGCCGCCCTCGACGATCAGCACGTCGCCGTACTGGAGGGCCTGGAGCGCCACGGAGCGCAGCAGGGTGGAGGTGCCGCTGCCGGGCTGACCCACTGCCAGCAGGTGCGGTTCGGTGGAGCGGATGCCGGTGCGCCAGACGACCGGCGGGACGTCACGACGCTCCTCGCCGTAGGCGAGCGGGAGGGTGCGCTGGACCTGGGTGGGGTCGGTGAAGCCGAGGACCGTCTCGCCCGGCGCCGTGACGAAGCGCTGGGCGGCGATGTCGGTGGGGAGCGGGCCGAGGACCGTGACCGTGACCTGGTTGCCCTCCTCGTCCCAGGCGAAGTGGTACTCGCGGCCGCGGCCCGACTTCGCGGTGAGGAGGTGCTCGATCCGCGTGCGGGACTCGGCCTCGGCATCGGTGAAGTACGCCGGGTAGCGGATCACCAGATGGGTGACGCGGCCCGCGTCGTCGAACTCGTACGACGGGAAGGTCTTCTCCCAGTCGCCGCCGTGGGCGTACAGGGGAGCGGGGTCATCGGCCGTCGAGAAATACGGGACCAGGGCCTCGTGCAGCGACTGGAGCCGCTGGGTCTGCGTCTCGTCGGGGCCCTCGGGCTCCGACGGGCTGCGGTCCCGGCCGTGCCAGGCGCTCGCCGCCATCAGGGTGATGGCGGCGAGCAGCGGTCCGTACGGCAAAAGCGCCACCACCAGCACGACCGACGCCGTCAGGAACAGCAGGGACCCCCGCTTGTCCTTGGGCGTCTCGGCCACCTTGCGCCGTCCGGCCGAGGCCAGCCGGCGCAACCCGCGCGTGATCGTGATGAGCGGGTGGAGGACATCGGTGGCGCTGTCGGCCGCCGTCCGGGCCAGCTCCCGGCTCCGGGCGATCTGTGCGCTGCCGTTGCTCAGGATGCGGGGGAGGGGGCGCCGAACCACTGCTGTCTCCTGGAGGTGCGTACGGGCGGGTGGGGCGGGGTCAGAACTTGATGCCGCCGAGGAGGCTCGCCAGGCTCTCGCCGCCGGCCTTGATGCTCGGCGCGATCGCGGTGCTCGCCAGGTAGAAGCCGAACAGTGTGGACGCCAGGCAGTGCGACGGCTTGAGGCCGTCCTTGCGGAAGAAGAGGAAGACGACGATGCCGAGCAGGACCACACCTGACATGGACAGGATCATTTGAGCTCTCCTGGTTCGTGGGGACAGTCACCATGAGTACTTCCAGGATCACAGGATGTATCCATACGAAAAAGGGTGCAACTGGGCGAATTTTGTCTGTTTTCCCCCTGACGGGGGAGGTCTGGTGGGCTGCCTGATCAGGAGCGTTGCGTCGAACGGGTCGTGTGGTGATCTTTGCCTCGGGCGGGCCCCGTCATGTGCGTGCCGAGCCAGTACGCTGGCGATTCACCCGTACGGCTGCATCGCTCGCGGCCGTACGATTGCTCCCCAGCAGTCCGCAACAGTCCCCCACGTTCGTCGTGCGTAGCGAGAGGCGGTCCGGCCGATGGCTGATGTCCCCGACCCCGAGGTCGTGGAGCTGGCGACCAAGATCTTCGATCTGGCTCGGCAGGGGCGCACGGAGGAGCTCGTGGCGTACGTCGACGCGGGCGTCCCGGCCAACCTCACCAACGACCGGGGTGACTGTCTGGTCATGCTGGCCGCGTATCACGGTCACGCGGAGGCGGTGCGCGCGCTGCTGGCCCGCGGGGCCCAGGCCGACCGGGTGAACGACCGGGGTCAGACCCCGCTCGCCGGGGCCGTCTTCAAGGGCGAGACGGAGGTCATCAAGGCCCTGCTGGAAGGTGGCGCCGACCCGTCCGCCGGTACTCCTTCGGCCGTCGACACCGCCCGTATGTTCGGCAAGGCCGAGCTGCTCGAACTGTTCGGCGCGAGTTGACCGCGCGTTGAGCGCGTGTTGCCCACGCGTTGTGCGCGCGTTGGCCAAGTGTCGATCCCGCTGTGATCGCGCGTCGACCGACCGCGCTGAGCAGGCGCAAGAGACTTCCTGATCAGGTACAGCGCAGAGCACGGGGGAGGCGGAACGGGGCCGCCGGAAATTTCGGTCGCGGCAGACTGAACTGCCGAGTCATCATGACGACGTGATTCACGGACGCGATGGCCGGGCAGGTGTTGCCGCACCGCGCGGGCCGTGACGCGGTCCGCATGGGCCCACCGACGAGAGGCAGAGGAAAATGGTCTACAGCAAGCAGGAAGCGGCGGGCGCCCCGACGTGTTGTCACGCGGCCAGGTAATGCACGTCCCCGGTTGCGTCGACGCTTGATGTGAGGCTGTTTCCCATGTTCGATCCGGTCATAGCGCCCAGCGGTACGCTGCTCGGCCTGCTCCAGCGGGGGCGCGGCGACGGCACTCTGCACGCGCTCACCGCCCCGCGAGCCGAAGCGCTCGCGGCCCTGAACCACTGTGTGCTGCGCGACCCCCGCCACGACTGGCAGGTGGAGAACCGCTCCCTCTACTACGCCCGCCTCTACCTCGATCTCGGTGGCGACCTCGACCAGATCGAGACCCACCTCTTCGACGTCGAGGACGCCTTCGACACCGAGGAGTCACGCACCGGGCTGGCCCTCGCCGTGCTCGGCCACCTCGCCTCCTACGGCAGGCGGGACGCCCTCGAACTGCTGCGCAGATACGCCGCCTCCGGCTCCAACTGGGCCTGGGCCCTGGACGAGCTGGCACTGCGCGACGACGACGCGGGTCTGCGGGCCCTCGCGGCTCCCGTGCTGGCGCGGTTCGCGACCGACGCCGAGGGCGAGGCCGAACTGGCCGTCGTGGTCCGCGACGCCTTCGAACCCCGGCCCTGGCGGCTGTGGGCGGAGGATCCGCGCGAATACGTCTCCACGCGCGTGCGTGCCGCCCAGGAAGCCGGCTGCTTCGACCGCTGGCAACGCCAGCTCAGCCCGACCGGACCACGTCCGGGATGGAGCGTGCGGGCCGTCTTCGAGTGGGCCCAGCAGGGCGTCGAGCGCGGTGCGGCGCTGCATGTGCCGGCCGCTCGCTGTCTCGTCGCCGTGGCTGGGCCCGAGGACCGGCCCGAGATCATCCAGGCGGCGAGGGACGGCGACGACGGAGCCCGCTGCACCGCCCTGCGCTATCTCGCCGACGGCGACGATCCTGACGCCCTCGGCCTGATCGAGGGTGCCGTGGCCAACGGCTCGGTGACCGTCGTGGAGGCCGCCGTCGACGCCCTCGAACGCATGCGCAGTACCGCCGCCGTCGAGCGGGCGCGCGGCTGGGCCCGCCGGCCCGATCAGCTCGGGTCCGCCGCCGGACGCGTGCTGGCCTGTCGTGGCAGCGCCCAGGACAGCGACCTGGTCCTCGGCGCCCTGCGCGAGGCCGTACGCGGCGAAGGCCCCGACGCACCGACCCTGTGGACCCTCGTCGACGGCACCGGACGGCTCGGCATCGCGTGCGCGGCCCCCGTCCTGCGCCACATCTACCGCGAGACGGCCTCGTCCCACCTCCGGGGGCGCTGCGCCCGGGCGCTGGCCGCAACCGACCCCTCCTTCGCCACCGGCTTCGCCGTCGAGTGTCTGTGGGACTGCGAGGAGACCACCCGCGAGGTCGCCGCCCGGCACGCCGAGACGGGTGATGCGCGAGTGGTGGAACGGCTGCGCAGGCTGGCCGCCGACCCGGCCGAGGAGGACGAGGTCCAGACAGCCGTACGGAGCCGGATCGGGCCGGACATCCCCTCAGTGTGAACAGCGGGTGACTCGCGGGTCAGGCGGGCATGGACGGGGTCTGACCTGCTCGGGCGTGCAGCACAACGTCAATGGGACGTTCCCCGTCCGGAAAGATCCACGTTGACGCGACCACGTCCAGCACGGCGAGAACACCCGTATGCGTGTCGTCATCGTGACCGAATCCTTTCCCCCCGATGTGAACGGCGTGGCCCACTGCGCGCTCCAGACCGCCCGGCACCTCGTCGATCGCGGTCACGCTCCCATCGTCGTCGCCCCGGCCACAGCCGCCGGGAACGGGCCCGACGCTCTGGCGCCGTGCCCCGTCGTCCGAGTCCCCTCCATTCCGCTCCCCGGCTACCCGCAGGTCCGCGTCGCCCTCCCCAGCCGACGCGTCGCCGCGGCCATCACCGAGCACCGCGCCGACATCGTCCATCTGGCCAGCCCCTTCGTCCTCGGCGTCCGCGGCATGGCCGCCGCCGCCCGGCTCGGCCTCCCGGCCGTCGCCGTCTACCAGACCGACCTCGCCGGATACGCCCGCACCTACATGGGCGCGGGCGAGGCGGCGGCCTGGCGGCGCATCCGCTCCGTCCACGCCGCCGCCGACCTCACCCTCGCCCCGTCCACCTCGGCCCAGCACGACCTCGAGGCCCATGCGGTGCCCCGGGTGAAGCTGTGGCCCCGCGGTGTGGAGACCACCCGCTTCCGCCCCGAGCACCGCGACGAGGCACTGCGCCGCGAACTCGCCCCGAACGGCGAGGTGATCGTCGGCTACGTCGGGCGGCTCGCGCCCGAGAAGCAGATCGAGCTCCTGTCCGGTGTCTGTGGCCTGGACGGCGTGCGGGTCGTGGTGGTGGGCGACGGGCCCAGCCGGACCAGCCTCGGCGAGGCACTGCCCGGCGCGGTCTTCCTGGGCCGCCGGACCGGCCACGACCTCGCCCGGATCTTCGCCTCCCTGGACGTCTTCGTGCACACCGGCCCCTTCGAGACCTTCTGCCAGACCGTGCAGGAGGCCATGGCCAGCGGTGTGCCCGTCGTGGCGCCCGCCGCGGGCGGTCCGCTGGACCTGGTGGCCCACGGCCGCACCGGACTCCTGGTGCCGCCGCGCGACGCCGACGCCGTACGGGACGCGGTGGCCTCCCTGGCCGCCGACCCCGCCCTGCGCGCCGCCTACGGGGCCGCGGGACACGAGATGGTCGAGGGACGCACCTGGTCGGCCGTCGGTGACCTGCTCATCGGGCACTACGAGGACGTCCTGGCCGCGCGGAAGCGGAAGCCGGTGGTGGCGGCATGAGCGGGTTGCGCATCGTCAGACTGGCCAACTTCGTCGCCCCCGCCTCCGGCGGGCTGCGCACCGCGCTGCGCGAGCTGGGCAAGGGCTTCAAGGACGCGGGGCACGAGCCCGTCCTGATCGTCCCCGGCGAGCGGTACACCGACCGCGAGACCGAGCAGGGCCGGGTGATCACCCTGCCCGGACCGCTGCTGCCCGGCACCGGCGGCTACCGCGTGCTCACCGACAAGCGGCGGGTGGCCCGGCTACTCGAAGAGCTCGGACCCGACCGGCTGGAGGTGTCCGACCGCACCACCCTGCGGTGGACCGGCAAGTGGGCGCGGCGCGCCCGGGTCCCCGCCGTGATGGTCTCCCACGAGACCGCCGACGGGGTCCTGCGCACCTGGGGGCTGTCGGAAGGAGCGGCCCGCCGTGCCTCCGACGCCCTCAACGTACGTACGGCGCACACCTACGCGCGCGTGGTGTGCACCACCGAGTTCGCCGAGCGCGAGTTCATCCGGATCGGGGCCCGCAACGTCGTACGGGCCCCCCTGGGCGTCGATCTGGTGGACCGGCACCCCACCCTGCGCGACCCGGGGGTGAGGGACCGGCACGCACGCGAGGACGAGACGCTGCTGGTGATGTGCTCCCGGCTGTCCGTGGAGAAGCGGCCCGGCACGGCACTCGACGCCCTGGACGCGCTGCTGCGGCGCGGCCGGCGGACGGTGCTGGTGGTGGCCGGGGACGGGCCCCTGCGGGCCCGCCTCGAACAGCGCGCGCGGGAGCGCGGACTGCCGGTCACCTTCCTCGGGCACGTCGCCGACCGCGCGCTGCTGGGCGCGCTCCAGGCGTCCGCCGACGTGTGTCTGGCCCCCGGGCCGGCCGAGACGTTCGGGCTCGCCGCGCTGGAGGCCATGGCCTGCGGCACCCCGGTGGTGGCGAGTGCCTCGTCGGCGCTGCCCGAGGTGATCGGGTCGGCCGGTGCCACCGCCGCCGACAACGGCGACGCCTTCGCGGACGCGGTGGAGGAACTCCTCGCCCGTACCGAGGCGGAGCGACGGGAGGCCGCACGCGCGCGTGCGGAGTGCTTCGGCTGGAACATCGCGGTCGAGGCGTTCCTGGCCGCGCACGACGCGCCGGCACCGACTGTACGGATGAGCCCTGTGATGCCGGAGAGTGCCGCATGAGACCGGTCCGCTTCGTGGCACTCGGGGACTCGCTGACCGAGGGGGTGGGCGACCCTGTGGGAGAGGGGTGGCGAGGCTGGGCCGCGCTGCTCGCCGGCGGGCTCGCCGCCGGGCCCGTGGAGTTCACCAACCTCGCGGTCAGCGGGGCGCAGACGCGGGACGTGCTGGAACGGCAGACGCCGGACGGGCTCGCCCTGAACCCGGACGTGGTGTCCGTCGTCATCGGTGTCAACGACACCCTGCGCTGCACCTTCGACATCCACGCCGTCGCCGCACGGCTCGACAAGGTGTACGCGGCCTTCACCGCACGGGGCGCGGTCCTGCTCACGGCGTGTCTGCCCGATCCCGGGGCGATGCTCCGGCTCCCGGGCGCCCTGGCCCGACCGCTGGCTCGGCGGCAGCGGGCGGTCAACGCCGTGGTGCACGCGCTGTCCGAGCGATACGGGGCGCTGCACCTGCACGCGGCCGAGGGCGCGTGGCTCACCGACCGCGCCATGTGGAGCGCGGACCGGCTGCACCCCGGCGAGCGGGGACACCGGCAGCTGGCCACGCGCTTTCACGCGCTGCTGGCGGACAAGGGCCGTGCGACGGGCGTCGAGCCCTCGCCCGAGCCCGAGTTCCCGACGCCGACCAAGTCGGCGAGCCTGTTGTGGCTGGCCACCGCGGGCACCGCCTGGGTGGCCCGGCGGTGCACCGACCTCCTGCCGCAGCTGCTCACCCTCGCCGCCGACGAGATGCGTCATCGGGCCCGCGGGACGAGCGCCCGGCTCGACCTGCGGGCCACGGCGGCGGTGTCCACCGCGCTCGCCGCGCTCTCGGCGGTGGAGCAGGCGGACGTCGCGTAGGGCCTCAGCGGCGGCGCACGGCCACGAACCGGACCGGGATGCCGGGCCGGGCCTGCGCGGCCGACGGGAGGTCGGCGGCACGCACGACCCCGATCACCGGGTAACCCCCGGTGGTCGGGTGATCGGCGAGGAAGACCACCGGGCGGCCGTCCGGCGGGACCTGGACCGCGCCCAGGACCATGCCCTCGCTGGGCAGTTCGCCGGGACGGGCCCGCTGGAGCGTGGGTCCCTCCGTTCGCAGACCGATGCGGTTGCTCGCGGACGACACCCGGTAGACGCGGGACGTGAAGGCCCCCACCGCCTGTGGCGTGAACCAGTCGTCGCGCGGGCCGAGCGTCACCCGCAGGACGAGTTCCGTCGGCGGCCTCGGCTGCGGGGCGGCGTCCACGCGCGCGTGCGGACCGGTGACCGGGCCGAGGGGCAGCACCGAGTCGTCCGTGAGCGGCGGCGGGCCGAGGCCCGACAGCAGATCCGTGGAACGGCTGCCGAGCACCGGCTCGACCGCGACCCCACCGGAGACCCCCACGTAACTGCGGATGCCGCACGTGGCCGCACCCACCTCCAGGACGGCCCCCGCGGGGACGCGCACCGGCGCTCCCCAGGCGACCGGCCGCCCGTCCACCGTGACCGGGCAGGGCGCGCCCCCGACCGCCACGGCGACCGTCGAACGCGGGCGCAACGCGCAGCCGTCGAGCGTGGTCTCCAGCACGGCGGCCTCCGGCGGATTGCCGACCAGCCGGTTGACGAGCGCCGCCGCGGGCGCGTCGAGCGCCCCCGAGCGGGGCACGCCGAGATGGGCGTGCCCCGGACGCCCCCGGTCCTGCACGGTCGTCAGCGCCCCGGCCCGTACGACGGAGAGCGCACGGTCCGTCATGCGCCCCCCACCGCGACGAAGCGCACGCGCGTGCCGGGTGACAGCAGCGCGGCCGGCACACGCGCGTGGTCCCACAGCACCGTGTCCGTGCTGCCGATCAGTTGCCAGCCGCCGGGCGACGCGCGCGGGTAGACGCCCGTGTAGGGGCCCGCCAACGCCACCGCGCCGGCCGGGACCGCCGTGCGCGGGGTGGCCCGGCGCGGGACGTCGTAGCGCGGGGGCAGACCGGTGAGATAGCCGAAGCCCGGGGCGAAGCCGCAGAAGGCGACGCGGAACTCGGTGGCCGCGTGGATGCGGGCCACCTCCGCCGCGCCGACGCCCCAGTGGGAGGCGACGTCGGCGAGGTCGGGGCCGTCGTAGCGCACCGGGATGTCGACCGAGTCCGCGGCGGGCGGAGCGGCGGACGGCACCTCGACGGCGGTCAGTTCGGACGCCAGCCGGGCCGGGGCCTCGACGCCGTCGAGCAGGACCGTGCGGGCCGCCGGGACGATCTCGCGGACCACGAGCAGGCCCTGCGCCCGGCGGCGCTGCAGCTCGGCGTGCAGGGCCTGGGCCTCCTCGTCCGACGAGACCTCCACGAGCAGGGCGTCGTCACCGACGGGCAGCGCCCTCATACGAAGGCCTCCACCCGGACGCCCGCCGCCTCCAGGTGCCGCCGGACCCGCCGGGCCAGGTCCACCGCGCCGGGCGTGTCGCCGTGCAGGCACAGGGAACGCGCGCGTACCTCGATCCGCGCCCCGGAGTCGGCGGTGACCGCTCCGAAGCGGGCCAGGCCCACCGAGCGCTCCACCACGGCCTCCGGGTCGGTGACCACGGCGCCGTCCCGGCCGCGCGGCACGAGCGTGCCCTGCTCGGTGTACGCGCGGTCGGCGAACGCCTCCGTGACCGCCGGCAGTCCCGCCTTCGCGGCCAGTTCCAGCAGGCGCGAGCCGGGCAGCCCGAGCACCGGCAGCGTCGCGTCGGCGAGGAGCACGCCGTCCACGACGGCGCCGGCCTGCTCCTCGTCGCGCACGACACGGTGGTAGAGCGCGCCGTGCGGCTTGACGTACGCCACGCGCGCGCCGGCCGCGCGGGCGAAGACCTCCAGGGCGCCGATCTGGTACGCCACTTCGGCGGCCAGCTCGGCAGGCGGCACGTCCATCGCGCGTCGCCCGAACCCGGCCAGGTCCCGGTAGGAGACCTGGGCGCCGATCGTCACACCGCGCTCGGCCGCCAGTTCGCACACCCGCCGCATGGTGACCGCGTCCCCGGCGTGGAAGCCGCACGCCACATTGGCGCTGGAAACGACGGACAACAGCTGCTCGTCGTCGGTCAGCCGCCAGCGGCCGAAGCCCTCGCCGAGGTCGGCGTTCAGATCGATGGAGGTCATCGCTTCCTCGTCTCTCCTGCTCAGGCCACGCGGTACTGCTCGTCGCGGGCGTCGGTGAGGAACATCTGTCCCGGGGCGTGGGTGAGGGCGAACGGCGGGCGCGAGGCCATCACGGCGGCCTGCGGGGTCACTCCGCAGGCCCAGAACACCGGGATGTCGTCCGGGTCCGCGTCCACCGGGTCACCGAAGTCGGGGCGGGCGAGGTCGCGGATGCCGAGCCCCGCGGGGTCGCCGCAGTGGACGGGGCTGCCGTGCACCGCCGGGAGCAGACTGCTCTCCCGGATGGCGGCCGCCAGGTGCTGCGGCGGCACCGGGCGCATCGACACCACCAGGGGGCCGTGCAGCCGTCCCGCCGGGCGGCACTGCCGGGAGGTCACGTACATCGGGACGTTGCGCCCCTGCTCGATGTGCCGGACCGGTACGCCCGCCCCGGCCAGGGCCCACTCGAAGGTGAAGCTGCAGCCGATCAGGAACGACACCAGGTCGTCGCGCCAGTACGCGCGCACGTCCGTCGGCTCGTCCACCAGCTCGCCGTCCCGCCACACCCGGTAGCGCGGCAGGTCGGTGCGCAGGTCGGCGCCGTCCGCGAGGACGGTGGTCCACGCGCCCGCGTCCGTGACGTCCAGCACGGGGCAGGGCTTGGGGTTGCGCTGGCAGAACAGCAGCATGTCGTAGGCCCAGTCGGCGGGCACCGAGATCAGGTTGACCTGGGTGTGGCCGGCCGCGACCCCGGCCGTCGGACCGGACAGGCCCTCACGGAAGCGGGTCCGGGCGGTTCTCGGGCTCCAAGCGTGGGCGTACTCGTCGACGAGGGTCAGGGGGCGATCCACCGTGCCGGGCGTGGGACGGTCCTGCGTGCGGTTCACTCCAGTTCCTTCCCGCGCGTCTCCGGCAGCCCCAGCAGCGCGAGTGCCGCCAGGCCGTAGCCGATCGCGCCGAAGACCAGCGCGCCGCCCACGCCCCAGCTGTCGGCCAGGAAGCCGACGGTGGTGGGGAAGACGGCCCCCACGGCGCGGCCGGTGTTGTACGTGAAGCCCTGTCCCGTGCCCCGCACCTCGGTCGGGTACAGCTCGCTCAGGTACGAGCCGAAGCCGCTGAAGATCGCCGACATGCAGAACCCGAGCGGGAAACCGAGCACCAGGAGCAGGGTGTTGGCGCCGTCCGGGATGTTGGCGTACGCCAGGATGCACACCGCCGACAGGAGGGCGAAGAGCCAGATGTTGCGCCGGCGGCCCAGCCGGTCGGTGAGGTAGCCGCCGGTGAGGTAGCCGATGAAGGCACCCGAGATCAGGAAGGTCAGATAGCCGCCCGTGCCGACGACCGACAGCCCGCGCTCGGACTTCAGGTAGGTCGGCACCCAGGTGGCGAGGGTGTAGTAGCCGCCCTGGACCCCCGTGGAGAGCAGGCCCGCGAAGACCGTCGTGCGCAGCAGTCCCGGCGCCTCGGCCGTGCCCGGCTTGAAGATCGCGGCGAACGACCCCTTCCGCGGGTTCCTCTCCCGCGCCTCCGCCGCCTCGGGCGCGTCCTGCACCCGGCGTCGGACCCACACGACGAGCAGCGCGGGCAGCGCGCCGGTCCAGAACATCACGCGCCAGGCCAGGTCGTCGCCCAGAAAGGAGAACACCAGCGTGTAGACGACCGCGGCCAGCGCCCAGCCCACGGCCCACGAACTCTGGACCGCGCCGAGCGTGCGGCCGCGGTGCCTGGCGCTCGCGTACTCGGCGACCAGGATCGCGCCGACCGCCCACTCGCCGCCGAAGCCGAGTCCCTGGAGGGCCCGGAAGACCAGCAGCGTCTCGTAGTTGGGCGCGAAGCCGCAGGCGACCGTGAACACGGCGTACGTGATCACGGTGATCATCAGCGCCTTGACCCGGCCGACCCGGTCGGCGAAGACCCCCGCGAGGGCGCCGCCGATCGCCGAGACCACCAGCGTGACGGTGGTGAACAGGCCTGTCTGACCGCTGTCCAGGCCGAAGTAGGCCGCCAGCGCGACCATGCTCAGCGGGAGCGTGAAGTAGTCGTAGGAGTCCAGGGCATAGCCGCCGAACGCGCCGCCGAAGGCGCGGCGGCCACGCGGACCGAGGGCGTGCAGCCAGCCCAACGCGCCGTCCTCGGGGAGGCGTTCGCCCGTGGCGGTGGGGTTTTCGGGGGTCAGGGACCGAGCTGGGGGAGTCGTGCTCATGGGCACCTCGCAGAGGGATGACAGAGGGTGCTGGGACTGAGCCGTGCCGTGCGGGAGCGGGGGCGTCGCCCTGGGGACGGGGGCGGCACCGTGCGTAGCACCGTAGAGGATCGTTCAACGATCCCTCAATACCCCCGTTGTTTCGTCCTTGTATCTGCGATTGAATTCCGGGCATGGCAGAGCAGCTGACGGGACTGGCCGACGACCGCGCGCTCCTGGGGCGCACCAGCACCGCCGAACGGGTCTCCGACATCCTCAGAAGCCGGATCGCCGACGGCTACTTCCCGCCGGGCACCCGCCTGTCGGAGGACAGCATCGGCGGGGCGCTCGGCGTCTCCCGCAACACACTGCGCGAGGCGTTCCGGCTGCTCACCCACGAACGCCTGCTGGTCCACGAACTCAACCGGGGCGTCTTCGTCCGGGTCCTGACCGTCGAGGACGTCGAGGACATCTACCGCACCCGGGCCCTCGTCGAGTGCGCCGTCGTACGCGGGCTCGGCGAGCCCCCTTACGCGGTGCAGGACCTGGCCGCCGCGGTCACCGCGGGACAGACGGCGGCCCTGGAGGATGACTGGAAAGCGGTGGGTACGGCCAATATCCACTTCCACCGGGAACTCGTCGCCCTGGCCGGCAGCGAGCGCACCGACGAGCTGATGCGCAGCGTCTTCGCGGAGCTGCGGCTGGCCTTCCACGTCGTGGACGACCCCCGGCGGCTGCACGAGCCCTACCTCGCCCGCAACCGCCAGATCCTCCAGGCCCTCCAGGCACGGGACAAGGAGGGCGCCGAGAAGCTGCTCCAGATCTATCTCGCGGATTCGCTGGAGCGGGTCGTCGAGGTGTACCAGCGGCGGGTCGGGGAGGGCGAGTAGCCGGGCGGGACGCCGTCGCCACGGCGGTGTGACGACCACGACCCCGGGGGGCATCTGCGTCGTTTGGGTCGTTGTCATACGGAGGACCTAGTCTGTGCACCGTGACTTCGCCTGCATCGACGGACCGTGTTCCGCCCCAGCTCAGCGCGGCGCCGCGCCCCGCACCGGGGCCGGCCGCCGACGAGGGGCTGGCGCGGCGGCTGCGCGCGCTCGCCTGCACCGCGCCGATCCACGACCTCGACGCGCGCAAGGCCAACCTCGCGGGTGAGTACTCGGTGTACGGCATGGCGGAGCTCGCCCTCGCCGTGATCGACCTCGTCACCCTGAACATGGACTTCGACACGGGCGCCGACCACGACCAGATAGTGGCCAGGCTCATCCCGCGCATCGCCGCGCAGGCCCCGGGGCGGTCCGCCGCCGAGCACGAGCGCGTGGCCCGCTGGGTCCTGGAGAACCTGATCAACGTCGGCAGCGTCGACCGCGGCTTCCGCGCCGTGTACGGCATGTTCGCCACCGACGGCAGCTACGTGCGTCGCGACTACGACTTCAAGCTGATCGAAGAGGTTCCCGGCCCGGGCGGCAGCGTCTACCTGCGGACCACCGACGAGGCCGTGAACGTCCTCGTCGGCGCCCTCGACACCGACGTCACCAGCGCCCAGATCGCCGCCGAGGTCAAGCTGGAGGTGCTCATCAGCCGCGGCCGGCTCGCCGACGCCCAGCTCGCCGCCGAGCAGGCCCGGTACCGGACCGTCCAGTACGCCGAGACCCTGCGCAGGGCGCTCGACGCGACCCGGCGCAACGTACGGGCCGTGGACTGGCTCAACACCGTGCCGGACATGATCGCCGAGGCCCTCGACCACGTCGCCGACCGCTACCGCCACGAGAACGCGATCCTGACGAACATCCGCAGAGCGCGCGACGAGTCCGAGGACCCCGAGCAGAAGCGGCGGGCCGCGGAACTCGTCGACATCGTGAAGGACTGCATCCGGCGCCACACGCAGTTGCAGTCGCGACTGCTGGAGGCCGGGCCGCTCTTCCGCGCGGAGCAGGACCGGCAGGCCTTCGCCACGCCGATGACCACGTCCGGCATCGACCTGTACGGCCACCTCGTCGCGCCGGTCCTGCCGCTGCCGCTGGAGCAGGCGGTCCGGGTCACCGACGCGTTCTTCGCCCGGGGCACCGGCCTGCGCACACCGGTGTCGGTCCGGGTCGGGGACCTGGTCGACATCCTGCTGACGCCGCCGCTGGAGCGTGAGCACCTCGGGGCGGAGATGCCCGAGCCCGAGCTCATCGCCACACCGGACGACAGCCGGTTCAGCGAGGGGCAGCTGGCGGCGGCGATGGAACTGCTCGACCTGCCGGCGGACGCGCCGCGGCGGCTGTCGGGCCTCCTCGCGGAAGCACGCCGACGCGATGCCGAACTGCCCTACCTGGTGGCGTTGCTGGCCGTGCACGCGGCCAGCCCGCCGGTGGGCACGGCCTACCGCCAGGGTGAGCAGAAGCTCCTGTTCGCGGTGGACGACGGGACGGAACTGGACGACCCGGAGTTCGGCGGGGCCGACCTGATCGTCGGCACCGCCCTCCTGGACGCCGCCGGGATGGCCGCGGACCGGACGGAGGCGGCGTGAGCCGGGCCGAGAACCCTACGAACGACCATCAGCGCAGCAAGGAGCCCCGACCGTGACCGAGCACGTCGAGTGGAGTGAGCCGGACGCCGGTCCCGCGCCGGCGACCGCCGCCGTCACCCCCGCCGACGCCGCCGACGCGGCGCGGCTCGTCGCCTTCGGGCTGCAACCCAAACTCCAGCCCGCGCGCGACCAGGAGTACACGGAGCTGCTGCGGCGCTACCGGGAGGATCCGCCGTTCGCGCGGCTCGCCGACGCCGTGGCCGCCGGGCTCGGGCTCGTCGTCCTCGAGGTGTCCCCACGCGCGGGGATGGCCGTGACCGCGGCCGAGGACTCCGTGTTCGCCGTTCGCATGGGCGACTACGCGCGGCGGACGTCCGCCGACTCCGGCGACCGGTTCCTGCACGGGCTGGCCCACCTCGCCGTCGCCGCCATGGCGTTCCCGCGGCCCGAGGACCTCGCCGACGACGGCTACATCGGCCGGGTCAGCGTCAACGGAGTCGACGCCTTCGTCCGCCAGGCCTGCCGTCGGCTGGAGGAGCGCGCCGACGAACAGGGCGAGAACACCGACCCGGCCACCGACGCCCCCGGCCTGGAGACCGCCTGGCGGATCTGGGCCAGACGCAGCGCGACCGGCGCCACCAAGGACGCACGCCGGCTGGCCGGCTCCACCACCGGCATCGTCGGCAAGGCCGCCGCCTTCCTCACCGACTCCGGCTTCCTCCAGCGCACCGGCGACGACAACGGCGGCACCTACCGCACGACGGCCCGCTACCAGCTCCAGGTGCGCGACATGGCGGGCGGCGCGGCCATGGCCGAGCTGATCGAACTGGGCGTCGTCCCGGTCACCGACGGCACACCGACCCTGCTGCCCGCCGAGGAGACGGACGACCTGGACCTGGTGGCCGACGCCGGGCTCCCGTTCCACTCCTGAAGCCCCCGAACCGTCCGATCCCCCGATCTGCCGAAGACTTACGAGAGTCCGCCATGTACGAGCTGTCCCGGGTCCGCCTCTACTCCATCGGACCCGCCGGTGCGCGTTACGCCGACACCATGCTTGACCTGCGGGGCGTGGGCGAGCCCGTGCCCGATCCCGCGCCCACCCAGGCGGAGTTCTTCGAGGACGAGCCCGTCGGCCCGCCCCGCCGGCCCGCGCCCGCCGGAGTGCTCTTCCTGGAGAACGGCGGCGGCAAGTCGGTCCTGCTCAAACTGATCTTCTCGGTGATGCTTCCGGGCCACCGCAACACGCTCGGCGGCGCCAGCTCCGGCGTGCTGCGCAAGTTCCTGCTCGCCGACGACTGCGGGCACGTGGCACTGGAATGGCAGCACGTGCTGACCGGCGAGTGCGTCGTCGTCGGCAAGGTCAGCGAGTGGCGCGGGCGCCAGGTCTCCAACGACCCGCGGAAGTTCGCCGAGGCCTGGTACTCGTTCCGGCCCGGCCCCGGGCTGAGCCTGGACAACCTGCCGGTCGCCGAGGCCACCGCCGTACGGCCGTCCGTCGAGGGCCAGTCCGGCGCACAGGGGCGCCGACGCACCATGAAGGGCTTCAGGGACGCCATCACCGAGGCCGGCAAGGCCTACCCGTATCTGGAGGTGCACTGGGAGGAGATCCACGACCGCTGGATCGAGCACCTCGGCGACCTCGGTCTCGACCCCGAACTCTTCCGCTACCAGCGGGAGATGAACGCCGACGAGGGCGAGGCCGCGGGCCTGTTCGCGGTCAAGAAGGACTCCGACTTCACCGACCTGCTGCTGCGCGCCGTCACGGACACCCGCGACACCGACGGACTCGCCGACCTCGTCGGCGGCTTCGGCAACAAGCTGGGCCGGCGCGCCGAGCTGATCGCCGAACGGGACTTCACGGCCGGGTCGGTCGACCTGCTCGGCCGGATCGTCGAGGCCGCCGAGGCACGCGCGCGTGCGCGTGACATCCACACGGCGGCCGAGCGCCGCACGCGCACCCTGGCACGCCGGCTCTCCGCCCGCGCCGCGCGGGAACGCACGCGTGCCACCGACCTCGCCCAGCGGGTCACGGCCGCCGCCTACGCCGTCACCCACGCCGAGAGCGCACGCGGGCGCAGTGCCCTGGTCGCCGCCGAACTCGCCTACCGACACGCGTCGTTGGCGCTCGCCGTGGCCGAGAAGTCCGCCGCCGCACAGAAGCGCGAGCTCGCCGAGGCCCGCACCCTGCACTCGGCCTGGCAGGCCGCCGAGGCCGTGCTGCGCCACCGCGCGGCCGCCGACCGGGTCACCCGGGTGTCCGCCGCGATCCAGGAGGCCGAGCGGGACGCCGCCCCGGCGCTCGCCGCCCGCGCCAAGGCCGCCATAGAGCTCGTACGGGCCCTGCACACGGCCGCCGAGAGCGCCGAGACCCTCGCCAACGAGGAGGAGGAGCGGTCCGCCGCGCTCCAGGAGGTCAGCGACACGGCCCACCGGGACGCCACCTCCGCCGCGACCGAGTCGCAGCGCGCCCGCAGCGAGATCGGGCACCTGCGCCAGCGCCTCACCGAGGTCGAGCAGGAAACGGCCGAGGCGGTGCGCGCGGGCTGGCTGGACGACAGCGCGCCCGACGCCGACCCCGCGCGCGCGGCCCTTGCCGCCAGCGACGCGGAGAAGACCGCCGTCACGGCCTGGGACACCGCGCGGGAGACCTCGCGCCGGGCCGCCGAACACGCGCGCGAGGCGGCTTCCGCGGAGTCCCGCGCGGAACTGACCGCGGCCCGCGCCGCGGACGCCGCGACCGCCACCGAACGGTCGCACGAGGCCGAACTGCGCATCGCCGAGGCACTGGCGGACGAGGAGCGGCTCGCGGAGCTGCTGAGTCTGACCACCGGCGACGCGCGCCGGGGGATCCCACAGCCCCGGCGGGACGCCGACGCGCAGGGCCCCGGCGGCGCGTTCGCCCCCGCCGAGCTCGACCGCTTCGCCGACGAACTGCGCGAGCTCCTCGACGACGCCGTCTCCGCCGCGGAACGGCAGCTCTTCGAGCTGCGGACGGCCGCCGCCGACGACTCCCGTATCCTCGGCGCGCTCGGCGACGGCGGACTGCTGCCGCCCGGCCCGGACGTGCTGGCCACCGTGGAGTTCCTCGGTGAGCACGGCATCCCCGCGCTGCCCGGCTGGCGGTACCTCGCCCAGGCCGTCGACCCCGCCGACCACGCGCGCGTGCTGGCCGCCCGCCCCGAACTGGTCGACGGCGTGATCATCACCGAACCGGCCTCGCACAGCCGGGCCCGGGAGGCGCTCGGCGACGCCGCGCTGCTGCCCCGGTCGGCCGTGGCGGTCGGCACCGCGGCCGCCCTGCTCGCCCCCACCCCGGCCGCGGACTCGGCGGACGGCGACGTCTTCCTCGTACCGCCGAACCCGGCCATGCACGACGAGCACGCCGCCGACGAGGAGCGGCAGGCGCTGCGCGCGCGGGCGGCGGAGCGCGACGACGAGATCCGCGCGCTCGCCGCGCGGCTGGGCAAGGACCGGGAGCTCGCCGCCCGGCTCGCCTCGTGGCGTACCGGCTGCCCCGCCGGACGGCTGGGGGAGCTGGAGCGGGCCGCCGGGGACGCCCGCGCGTTCGCCGAGGAGGCCGAGGCCGAACTCGCCGAGGCGCGCACCGTGCGTGCCGAGGCGGAAGAGACCGCCGCCGAGGCCGCGCAGGTGCGCGACGAACGGCAGGAGGCCGCGCAGAAGGCGCGGCGCGCCGCCGACGCCCTCGCCGGCCTCGCCTTCCGGCTGCGCGAGCGGGCCGGCTGGCAGGTCAAGCTGCGTGAACTCGCCGACGAAGCCACCGAGTCGGAGGCCCGCGCCCAGACCTGTCTGGAGCGCGCCCGCGCCGCCGACGAGGACCGCCGTGCCGCCCAGCGAGCCGCCGACGACACCCGCCGTACGGCCCGTGCGCTGCGCGCCGAGCGCGCCGAGATCGCCGGCGCCCCCGACGACGTACCGCAGGGCGACCCGGACGCCTCCAGGGCGTCCCTGCCCGCGCTGCGCGAGGCCTACCGGGCCGCCTCCCAGGTGTACGAGAAGGTCGGCGTCGGCGCCGACCTGCGCGCCGAGCAGGCCCGCGCGGAGAGCGACGAGAGCGCGGCACGGACCGAGCTGGACCGGCTGAGCAACAAGGTCCGCACGCGCGCGGAGCAACTGCTCCAGTCGCCGGACGGCTCCGACGGACCGTCCCGGCAGGCAGCCGCCGCGCGCGCCGAGGAACTGGTGGCACTCCTGGAGACCCGGATGTCGCAGGCGAGCGAGCAGCTCGGACGGCTGCGCGGCGAGGCCGAGCGGCACGCCCCCGAGGACGGCGGGGCGCACACCGAACTGCCCGAGGAGCTCCAGCCGCGCGACGCCGAACACGCGCAGGCCCTGCGCCGGACCGCCACCGCGGAACTCGCCTCCCGCACCGAGGCGTTGTCCCAGGCCCGCGAGGCGCACGCCGAACTCCTGGACGCCCACCGGGCCGCCGAGGACGCCGTCGGCGGCTTCGAGGAGACCGCCGCCATGCTGCGCGACCTGCTGCGCGAGCACGCGTCCGACGAGGACCAGGAGGAGGTCGAGCCGCACCCCGGCAGCCTGGAGGAGGCCCGGCAGGCGGCCGCCGAGTCCCGCCGCTCGCTGCGCGGCTGCGCCGCCGACCTGTCCGCCGCCGAGGCGTCCGTGCGCGAGGCGAGCGACATCCTCGTCCGGCACGCCAACGCCACGCGCTACGAACAGGTCCGCACCCCGGCCCGGCAGCAGATCCGCGAACTGCCCGCCGCCGCGCTGCCCGAACACGCCCAGAAGTGGGCGGACGCCTTCGCGCCCCGGCTCCGCGTCCTCACCGACGAGCTGGCCCAGCTGGAGCGCAACCGGGACTCGATCGTGGACCGGCTGCGCGGACTCGTGGAGTCCGCCCTCGCCACCCTGCGCTCGGCCCAGCGGCTCTCCCGGCTGCCCGAGGGGCTCGGCGAGTGGTCCGGGCAGGAGTTCCTGCGCATCCGCTTCGAGGAACCCGACCAGGCCACGCTCACCGAGCGGCTCGGCGAGGTCGTCGACGAGGCGACCCGGGCCGCCGTCAAGAAGAACTCCGACCTGCGCCGGGACGGCATGTCCCTGCTGCTGCGCGGGGTCGCCGCGGCCCTCCAGCCCAAGGGCGTCGCCGTCGAGATCCTCAAGCCCGATGCCGTACTGCGCGCCGAGCGCGTCCCCGTCGGCCAGATGGGCGACGTGTTCTCCGGCGGCCAGCTGCTCACGGCGGCCATCGCCCTGTACTGCACCATGGCCGCCCTGCGCTCCAACGACCGGGGCCGCGACAAGCACCGGCACGCCGGCACGCTCTTCCTCGACAACCCCATCGGGCGCGCCAACGCCACCTACCTGCTGGAGCTCCAGCGGGCGGTGTCCGACGCGCTCGGCGTCCAGCTCCTCTACACCACCGGCCTCTTCGACACCACGGCGCTCGCGGAGTTCCCACTGGTCATCCGGTTGCGCAACGACGCCGACCTGCGCGCGGGCCTGAAGTACATCAGCGTGGAGGAACACCTCCGGCCGGGGCTGCCGCAGCAGGCCCCGGCCGGCGACGACGCATCGGTGCACAGCGAGATCACGGCGACCCGGATGTTCAAACGGCCCGCGTAACCGTCACGCGTCCTCCTTCAGCAGGTCCGCGCACTTCTCGCCGATCATCATCGTCGTGATGCACGGATTGACGGAGACCAGATCCGGCATCACCGACCCGTCGGCGACCCTGAGGCCCTCGACCCCCTTGACCCGCAGCCGCGCGTCGAGCGGGGCCGAGGCGTCGTCGTCCGCACCCATCCGCACGGTGCAGGACGGGTGGTAGACGGTGTTGTGGGTCTTGTGGATGTAGTCGAGCAGCTCGTCGTCGGTGCGCACGTCCGGGCCGGGGGCCAGTTCGGCACCCGCCCAGCCGCTCAGCGCGGGCTGCTCGGCGATCCGCCGGGCGAGACGTAGCCCGTACGTCATCACCCGCACGTCGTGCTCGTGGGTGAAGTACCGCGGATCCACCCGGGGTTTGTCGCGGTGGTCCCGGGTCCGGAGCCGGACCGTGCCCCGCGACTTCGCCCGCGTCACGTTGGGTGTGAGGCAGAAGGCGTTCTCGGAAGTGGGGTAGCCGTGCCGGGCGGTGTTCATGTCGAACGGCACGGAGCCGTAGTGGAACATCAGGTCCGGCCGGTCCAGGCCGGGCTCGGTGTCGTAGAAGACGCCCGCCTCCCACCACTGGCTGGACGTGGTGGTCATCGGCTGGGCGGCCTCCCACATGATCACGCCCTCGGGGTGGTCCTGGAGGTTCTCCCCGACGCCCGCCGCGTCCACGGCCACCTCGACGCCGACCTCGCGCAGGTGTGCGGCCGGCCCGATGCCGGACAGCATCAGCAGCTTGGGGGAGTCGATGGCGCCGCACGACACGATCACCTCGCGCCTGGCCCGGACCGTCCGGGTGTGGATCAGGTCGGGGTCCAGGTACTCGGCGCCGACGCAGCGCCGCCCCTCCAGCACCAGCCTCTTGGCCCGCACCCCCGTGCGGACCTCCAGGTTGGGCCGCTTGCCCATGACGGGGTGCAGGTAGGCCACGGACGACGACTGGCGGAAGTTGTTCTCGTCGGAGTTGATCTGGAACCAGTTCGCGCCGCGCACCACCGTCGTGCCGGTGTTGAACGCGACCGTCGGGATCCCGGCCTGTGCGCACGCCTGGAGCAGCGCGGTGCCGCACGGGTCGTCGCTCTTCAGCGTGCGCACCTTCACCGGTCCCGTGCGGCCGTGGTGGTCGCCGGGGGCGTCGTTGTTCTCCAGCCGCCGGTACAGCGGGAAGAGGTCGGCCGCGCTCCAGCCCGTACAGCCCCCGGCAGCCCAGTCGTCGAGGTCCTCGGCCGGGGCCCAGAAGGCGATACAGGAGTTGTGGGACGAACAGCCGCCGAGCACCTTCGCCCGCGCGTGCCGCATGAAGCTGTTACCGCTGGCCTGCGGCTCGACCGGGTAGTCCCAGTCGTAGCCGGACTCCAGCAGGCCCATCCAGCGTTCGAGCCTGAGGACGTCGTCGTCGCCGACATCGCTCGGGCCCGCCTCCAGGACGCACACCGTGACCGACGGATCCTCGGAGAGCCGCGCCGCCACCACGTTGCCGGCGGTGCCGCCGCCGACCACGACGTAGTCGAACTCATCGATGCTCATGAGCGTGGGCCTCCGTGTCTCAGTCGGCCGCCGGGGCGGCGAGGGGAGCGGGCGGGGCGGGGGTTTCGTCCAGCCGGTGATCGGCGAGCACGCCGGTGCGGTGGCGCTGGACGAACCAGTAGTAGGCGTAGCCGCCGCCCGCGATGACCACGACGAACAGGACCGCGCCCCACTTCAGGTACCAGTGGAAGGGGGCGGCCGCGTTGTAGACCGCGGCGCGCGGCCAGATCAGGTTGAGGGTCATCGCACCGCCCCACAGCACCGCGACGATGTTGACCAGCAGTCCCCAGCGGCCCAGCGAGAACTTGCCGTCGCCCGCCGGCTGCCATCTGCCGCGCAGTCGGGCCACCAGCATCGGGCCGGTGACGCCGAGGTAGGCGAGGTAGATCATGACGATGCCGATGCTGGTGACGACGGTGAAGATCTGCGGCTGGCGGATGTTGACCACGAGGATCGCCAGCGCCAGGATCCCGATGATCACGGCCGGCAGCACCGGGGTCCGGAAGCGCGGGCTCACCCTGGCCAGCAGCGCGGAGGCGGGCAGGTTGTTGTCGCGGGACATCGCGAACGCCAGCCGGATCGCCGCCGTGTGCACGGCCAGCGCGCAGACCGTGACCGCGATCAGCACGCACCACAGCATGGCCTTGCCGGCCGTCGGGCCGAGCACGTCCAGCACGACGTACTGCAGACCGTCCGTGGACAGCTTGCCGCTCTTCAGGCTGGAGACGCTCATCAGCGCGAGCAGCAGCACCAGACCGCCCAGGACGAAGGAGGCGACGATGGCGCGGATGATGGCGCGGGGCGCGTTGCGGGACGGGTTCAGGGACTCCTCGCCGAGCGAGGCGGCCGTGTCGAAGCCGTACATGACGTACGCGGACGCGAGCGAGGCCACGAGGAAGGCGCCGAGGTAGCCGGTCGAGTAACCGGCCCCCGTCCCCCGGGTGTCCATGACCACCTGCGGGCCGCGGGTGATGTGCACCGCGAACAGGACGATCAGTACGACCGTGGCGACCAGCTCGATGAACACGCCCGCCGTGTTGATGGTGGCCATCAGCTTGACGCCGAAGGCGTTCACCAGCGTGGTGAACAGGATCAACACCGCGGCCAGGATGACCGCGTTCGTCGCCACGTCGTACTTGCCGGTGCCGTCGCCCACGAACTGGAAGACGGAGGAGATCTGCGGCAGCGTCAGCTGGTAGGCCAGTGCCACGGCCGAGATCGTCACGATCGAGGCGATCAGCATCATCCAGCCGGCGAGCCAGCCCAGGTGCGGGTTGCCTATCTTCTTGGACCAGTTGTAGACCGAGCCCGCGACGGGGTAGCGGGCGGCCAGTTCCGCGAAGCACAGGGCGACCATGAACTGGCCGACGAAGACCATCGGCCACGACCACCAGTAGGCGGGGCCGCCGCTGCCGTAGCCGAAGTAGAACAGCTGGAAGGTGCCGGTCAGGATCGAGATGTAGCTGATCCCGGCGGCGAAGGTGTGGAAGTTGCCGAGGGTGCGCTTGAGTTCGGGCCGGTAGCCGAACTCGGCGAGTTCGGCGTCGTCGTGGCCGTGCGTTCCGGACGAGGGTCGTTCGGTCGTCGTCATGAGCGGACTCCTGGTGGGCCTGGGGAAGGAGGGATGGAGCGGCTCGTGCGGGTGCCTGGGTCGGTGGTGGTGCTCTTCTGCGGGTGCCTGGGTCGGTGGTGGTGCTCTCCTGCGGGTCCCTGGGTCGGCGGTGCTCTCCTGCGGGTCCCTGGATCGCCGGTGCTGCTCTTCTACGGGCGGCTCACGCGAACCACCCCTGTGGCGTGGGGGCGGTGTTGCGCCAGATGTGCTTCGCCTCGCGGTACTCGGCGAGCCCCGAGGGCCCGAGTTCGCGTCCGAAGCCGGACTGCTTGAAGCCGCCCCACTCGGCCTGCGGGACGTAGGGGTGGTAGTCGTTGATCCAGACCGTGCCGAGCCGCAGCCGGGCCGCGACACGCGCGGCCCTCGCCTCGTCGCTCGTCCAGACCGCGCCGGCGAGGCCGTAGATGGTGTCGTTGGCGAGCCGGACGGCCTCGTCCTCGCCGGTGAAGCGTTCGACGGTCAGGACCGGACCGAAGGACTCCTCCTGGACCACGGACATCCCGGCGGCGCACTCGTCCAGCACGGTGGGCAGGTAGTAGAACCCCTCGTCGAACCCGTCCCCCGTCGGGCGGGCGCCACCGCATCGCAGCACGGCTCCCTCGGCCAGCCCTTGGGCCACATAGGCCTCGACCTTCGCCCGGTGCGCGGCGGAGATCAGCGGTCCGGTCCGGGCCCGCTCGTCGAACGGCCCACCGAGCCTGATCTCCGCGGCCCGCCGCACGACCTCGTCCACGAACCGGTCGTGCAGCGGATCCTCGACCAGCAGCCGCGCCCCCGCCGAGCAGACCTGCCCGGAGTGCAGGAACACGGCGGTCAGCGCCATGTCGACGGCCGTGTCGAAGTCGGCGTCCGCGAAGACGATGTTGGGGTTCTTGCCGCCGAGTTCGAGGGCGACCTTCTTCACCGTCCCGGAGGCGGCCGCCATCAGTCGGCGGCCCGTCTGGAGGCCGCCGGTGAAGGACACCAGGTCGACGTCCGGATGGTCGCCGAGCGGGGCGCCCGCCTCCGGGCCGGCGCCCAGGACCAGGTTGCCCGCGCCCGGCGGCAGCCCTGCCTCGCTCAGCAGCCGCATGAGGTGGATCGCGGTGTGCGGGGTCAGTTCGCTCGGCTTCAGCACGAAGGTGTTGCCGGCCGCGAGCGCCGGGGCGACCTTCCACGCCGTCTGCAGGAGCGGATAGTTCCAGGGCGTGATCAGCGCGCAGACCCCGACGGGTTCGTACACGACCCTGCTGTCGACGCCTTCCGTGCCGGTGTCGATGACCCGGCCGGTCTCGCTCGCGACCAGTCGGCCGAAGTAGCGGAAGCAGTTCGCGATGTCGTCGATGTCGTACTCGCTCTCCACCAGCCGCTTGCCGGTGTCGAGGGACTCGGCGCGGGCCAGCGCGGCCTTGTCGCGTACGAGGAGGTCGGCGACCCGCAGCAGGAGCGCGCCGCGCTCGTCGGCGGACGTGTGCGGCCAGGGCCCGGTGTCGAAGGCGCGCCGCGCGGCGGCGATCGCCTCCACCGTGTCCTTGCCGCCGGCCTCGTCCACGACCCCGACCAGCGAGCCGTCGGCGGGACAGCGGATCTCGCGGGTGCGCTCGTCGAGAGCTCCCCGCCACTCGCCGTCAATGAACAGGTCCGGCATGGCCGCCTCCGAGCTGGTCGATGAGCCACTCGTGGAAGATCCCGAGGTGATGCTCGTTCGGCACCAGCACACCACCGTTGCGATACGCCCGCGAGGTCATGGCGGGCTGGGTGCGTTCGCACGCCTCGAAGTCCTGTTCGTTCACCCGGTGGAACAGCTCCACCGACTTCGACACGTCCGCGCCCGACGCGACGACCTCCGGCGCGTACAGCCAGTCGCACTCGACGACCGTGCGGTCCTGCGCGAGCGGGAACATGCGGTGCAGTATGACGTGGTCCGGCACGAGGTTGATGAAGACCGTCGGTTTCACCGTGATCGCGTAGTAGCGCCGGTCCTGGTCGTCGGAGACGTCCGGCAGCCTGGCGAAGCCCTCGCTGCCGTCGACCGTGAAGCCCCGGACGCCGTCACCGAACTCGGCGCCGTGGCCGACGTAGTACTGGGCCGCGTAGCCGTCGGTGAACTCCGGCAGGACGTCGGTGAGCTCGGGGTGGATCGTCGCGCAGTGGTAGCACTCCATGAAGTTCTCGACGATCAGCTTCCAGTTCGCCCGCACGTCGTAGGTGATCCGTCTGCCGAGGGCGAGGTGCTCGGTGCCGTAGTGGTCGATCGCCGCCGCGTCGCCGAGCCGTTCTACGGCCGCGTGCAGCACGGTCTCCTCGAAGGACGGCGGTTCGGCGGCCAGGGACACCCAGGCGTACCCGAGCCACTCACGCAGGGCTACCTTGATCAGGCCGTACGCGACCCGGTCGACGTCCGGCATCTTGATCAGGTTGGGCGCGGCGACCAGTCTGCCGTCGAGGTCGTAGGTCCACGCGTGGTACGGGCACTGGAGGTTGCGGCGGACCTCGCCGGACTCCTGCGTGCACAGCCGGGCCCCGCGGTGCCGGCAGACGTTCAGGAAGGCGCGCAACTCGCCGGTGCGGGTGCGGGTGATGATGACGTTCTCGCGGCCCACCTGGACGGTACGGAAGGCGCCCGGCGTGGCCAGGTCGGCGCCACGCACGGCGCAGAACCACATCGACTCGAACAGAAGTGCCTGTTCCTGCCGGAAGATCTCCGGGTCGGTGTAGTAGCGCCCGGGGAGGGTGGCGATCAGGCTCGGGGAGACGGGGGTCGTCGTCACGTGCGGGCTCCTCAGGCGGGCGCGGCGGCGAGGCGGGCGGGGTCGAACAGACCGATGGGGTGCTCGGTGGAGCCGGTCAGCGCGAGGTCGGCGAGGATCTCCCCGACCACCGGCACGAACTTGAAGCCGTGCCCGGAGAACCCGCAGGCCACGGTCACCGACTCCGGGTGCGCGGGATGGCGGGCGATGACGAAGTGCTCGTCGGGGGTGGTGGAGTACATGCAGGTGGCGGCCTTCAGGAAGGTGCCGGGGAGGTCCGGGATGCAGCCCGACATGTGGTCGGCCATCGCCCGGACCTCCTCCTCGTGGACCGTCCGGTCGATGGTCTCCGGGGTGGTGACCCGCCCCTTGCGGAAGAAGGCGACCTTGGCGCCGAGGCCGGGGCCGTCGATGGCCGGGAATCCGTAGACCTGGACGCCGTCCGCGGCCTCCCAGACGTAGATCGGATGGTTCTCCGGCAGGAACCGCTCGACACCGCCCTCGGGCTCGAACCAGTACATGACCTGCCGCTCGATGGTGAACGGCACCCCGAGGTCGGTGAGCAGCCGCGGTGCCCACGCGCCCGGGCAGATGACCAGTTGGGACGCCGTGTAGGTGTTCTCGGCCGTGTGCACACGGACGCCGTCCCGGTACGGCTCCCAGCGCGTCATCGGCTCCTCGAAGTGCAGCTCGGCGTCCTGCCGGGTGGCCAGCTGGAGATGGGCCGCGACCGTGTTCTCGGGCCGGACGAGCCCCGCCTTCTCCTCGAAGAGCGCCACCTCGTCGTCCTTCGGCGTCAGCGTCGGGAAGCGGCGGCGGATCTCGCGCGCGTCCAGCATCTCGTGCGGCAGATCCCACTGACGCGCGGAGCGCAGCGAGCCTGCGACGGTCCGCGAGTCGGGCCGGCCGACCATCACACCGCCGCGGAGAACGGCGATCTCCCGGCCGGTCGCCCGCTCCAGCTCGTCGTACAGCTCGTACGCGCGCAGCAGCAGCGGCACGTACGCCGGGTCCTCGAAGTAGGACTGCCGGGTGATCCGGGAGCCGCCGTGGCTGGAACCCCGGTTGTGGACCGGGCCGAACTTCTCCAGACCGAGCACCTGGGCGCCGCGCGCGGACAGATGGTGCGCGGCGGCGCTGCCCATACCGCCGAGACCGATCACGATCACGTCGTACGTGGGGGACATGCGCGTCTCCTATCGGCGGATGCGGGTCATCTTCGGGTCGAAGAGCGGCTCGTCGGCGACGGTGGCCGGGATCCTCTGGCCGAAGTACTCGATGTGCACACCGGTGCCGGTGGCCAGCACCGGCAGCCAGGCGTACGCGACGCAGCGGCCCAGCGTGTAGCCGTAACCGGCGCTGGTCACGTACCCGGCGGGGGCGTCTTTCGGCCGAGCGGAGCCGGGAGCGGGGGCGTACACGGGCTCCTTGCCGAGGACGACGGCAGCGGGGTCGTCGAGCAGGAGGGGGGTGAGCCGGCGCGGTTCGCCGGATCGTCCGGGGTGGGTCCGGAGGGTGCGGAGGGCCTCCTGGCCGACGAAGCCGTCCTTGTCCATGCGGACGGCGAAGCCGACGCCCGCCTCGAACGGGTGGTGCTCGTCGGTCATGTCGGTGCCCCAGGAGCGGTATCCCTTCTCCAGCCGCAGGGAGTTGAAGGCCGAGCGCCCGGCCGCGACCACGCCGTGCTCCTGGCCGGCCTCCCACAGCGTGTCCCAGAGCCTCAGCCCCAGGTCGGCAGTGGTGTACAGCTCCCAGCCCAGCTCGCCGACGTACGACAGGCGCAGCGCCGTGACCGGGACGTGTCCGACGTACGTCTGCTTCGCGCGGAAGTAGCCGAAGCCCTCGTGCGAGAAGTCGTCGCGGGTCAGCGGCTGCACGAGGTCGCGGGCCAGCGGGCCCCAGACCCCGACGCAGCAGGTGCCGGAGGTGATGTCCCGGACCTGTACGTCCGCCGGGGCGTGGCGCAGCAGTCGGTCCAGGTCGGCGGGGGAGTTGGCGCCGACCTGGAAGCGGTCGGGGGCGAGGCGGGCGACGGTGAGGTCGGAGCGGATGCCGCCCGTCTCGTCCAGGAGGAGGGTGTAGGTGACCGCGCCGGGCTTCTTGCGGAGGTTGTTGGTGGTCATGCGGTTCAGGAAGCCGAGGGCTCCGGGGCCGGTGACTTCCAGGCGCCGCAGGGGGGTCATGTCGTACAGGGCGACCCTCTCGCGTGTGGCCCTCGCCTCGGCGGCCGCGATCGGCGACCAGTGGCGGGCCGACCAGGCGTCGCGTTCGGGGAGCGGGCCGAGGGCGTCGACGAGCGGGGCGTTCGCCTCGTACCAGTGCGGGCGCTCCCAGCCACCGCCTTCCAGGAAGTACGCGCCGAGCTCCTGCTGACGGGGGTAGAACGGGCTCACGCGGAGCGGGCGTGGCTGTTCCATCGGCTGGAGGGGGTGGAGGACGTCGTACACCTCCACGAACTGCTGTGCGCCGCGTTCACGGACGTACGCCGGTGAGCACTGCGCCTCCTCGAACCGCGTGAGGTCGCATTCGTGCAGGTCCAGGGACGGGCGCCCGTCGACCATCCACTCGGCGACGGCCCTCGCCACCCCGGCGGAGTGGGTCACCCAGACGGCCTCGGCCAGCCAGAAGCCGCGCAGCCGGCGCGACTCGCCGAGGACCGGCATGCCGTCGGGGGTGAAGGAGAAGACGCCGTTGAAGCCCTCCTCGACGTCGGCTGTGTCGACGTCCCGCAGGGCGGGGAGCAGCCGACGGCAGTCGTCCCAGCTCGGTGCCCAGTCCTCGGCGGTGAACGGATATGAGGACGGCATGTCCCTGTGCTGTGCGCGCGCCTCGTCGTACGGCAGGACCGCGAACGGATCGACGGGCAGCGGCCGGTGGGCGTACGAACCGACGCCGATACGGTCGGTGTGCTCGCGGAAGTAGAGGTCCCGGTCCTGGAAGCGGAGGATCGGCATCGACGCCTCGGCGGTGGCGTCGGCCAGCTCGGGCAGCCTCGGTGTCTTCGCGTACTGGTGGGCCAGCGGCTGGAGAGGTACGTCCACCCCGGCCATGCGGCCGATCACCGGGCCCCAGAAACCGGCCGCGGAGACGACGTGGTCGGCCGGGAAGGTGCCCTGGTCGGTGACCACGGCGGTGACCCTGCCGTGCTCCTGCTCGATCCCGGTGACCGTGTGACGGTCCAGGAAGCGGGCGCCGCGGGCGGTGGCCCGGTCCGCCTGGGCGCGCGAGGCGGGCAGCGCGCGGGCCAGGCCGTCGTCGGGGGTGTGGAAACCGCCGAGGACCGTCGCCTCGTCGATGAGCGGCCAGAGTTCCTTGCAGCGGGCGGCGTCCACCACCTCGCCTCGGATGCCCCAGGCGGCGGCGTAACCGGCCCGGCGGTGCAGCTCGGCCAGGCGCTCGGGGGTGGTGGCCAGTTCCAGGCCGCCGACCCGGTGGAAGCAGGGGACGCCGTCGACCTCCAGGGCACCGAACTTCTCGACCGTGTACTTGGCGAACTCCGCGAGCGTCCTGGACGGGCTGGTCCGGAAGACGAGGCCCGGCGCGTGGGAGGTGGAGCCGCCGGGGGCGGGCAGGGGGCCCTGTTCGAGGACCGTGACGTCGGTCCAGCCGCGGGCGGTCAACTCGTCGGCCAGGGAGCAGCCGACGATACCGGCGCCGATGACGATCACGCGCGGGGACGGGGGGCGGTTCTCGTGGGCACGGTGTACGGGGGTGCTGGACATGCCCCTCCTTGCCGGGGTGGGGTGAGGCGCTGGGAAGTGTGATCGGAGCCTTTCGGGGACTGGGCGGCCGGGCCGCTGGGGCTCGGCGTTTGGGCGGCCGGGCGGTTGGGCGGTGAGGCCGTGAAGTCGTGAAGTCGTGGGGTCGTGAAGTCGTGAAGTCGTGAAGTCGTGAAGTCGTGGGGTCGTGGGGTCGTGAAGTGGGGTTGCGGGGTTGTGGGTCGTGCTGGGGATGGGTGGTGGGGCCCCGCGGTTCGTCAGGGAGCCGGGTTGCGGGAAGTCGGACTCACAGGACCACCACCGAGCGCAGCACCTCTGCGCGGTGCATCTTGGCGAACGCCTCCTCCACCTGGTCGAGGGCGATCGTCTCGGTCACGAAGGCGTTGAGGTCCAGCAGCCCGTACAGGTACTGGTCGACGAGGAACGGGAAGTCGCGGCTCGGCAGGCAGTCCCCGTACCAGGACGGCTTGATCGCGCCGCCGCGTGAGAACACGTCGATCAGCGGGAGTTCGACCGTCATCTCCGGGGACGGGACCCCGACCTGGACCAGCACGCCCGCGTGGTCGCGCATGAGGAAGGCCTGCTTGAAGGTCTCCGGGAGGCCCACGGCGTCGATCGCGATGTCCACGCCGAAACCGTCGGTGAGGGCCCGTACCGCTTCGACCGGGTCCGTGCCCCGGGAGTTGACGGTGTGCGTGGCGCCGAACTTCTCCGCCTGGTCGAGTTTCCGGTCGTCGATGTCGACGGCGATGACCTTCATGGCGCCGTTGAGACAGGCGCCCGCGATGGCCGCGTTCCCGACGCCACCGCAGCCGATGACGGCGACCGTGTCGCCGCGGCCGACGTTGCCGGTGTTGACGGCGGCACCGTAACCGGCCATGACACCGCAGCCGATGAGACCGGCCGCCTCGGGGCGCGCGGCGGGGTCGATCTTCACCGCCTGGCCCGCGGCGACCAGCGTCTTCTCGGCGAAGGCGCCGATGCCGAGCGCGGCGGAGAGCGGGGTGCCGTCGAGGAGCGTCATCGGCCGGGTGGCGTTGCGGGAGTCGAAGCAGTACCACGGCCGACCGCGGCGACACGAGCGACAGGAACCGCAGGGGGCACGCCAGGCCAGCACGACGTAGTCGCCGGGGACGAGGCCGGTGACGTCCTCGCCGACCGCCTCGATCGTGCCGGCCGCCTCATGGCCCAGCAGAAACGGGAAGTCGTCCGTGATCGCGCCCTCCCGGTAGTGCAGGTCCGTGTGACAGACCCCGCACGCCTGTACGGCGACCAGGACCTCTCCGGGACCCGGGTCGGGGACGACGATCGTCTGCACCTCGACGGGTGCGCCCTTCTTCACAGCGACTACGGCACGGACCTCGTGGGGCACGACCAAGCTCCTCTGCTGTTGCGCAGTGCACGATCGGTTGCGCGATGGGGAACATCTTGAGAACGCCATCAAGCGGCCGTCAAGAGGTGCGAGTTAACCCTTGGCAAAAGCAGCCGGGCGGACGAAACCTGACGGACACACAGCGGCGCGGGGCCGGTCGGATCCCGGCCCCGCGCCGTACTTCGGGTAGGACGCCCCCTACGTCAGAAGCCGTACCCCATCCGGCGGGACAGCTCGGCACCCGCCGCCACCGTCCGCTTCGCCAGCTCCGGCAGACGGTCGCTGTTCAACCGGTACACCGGTCCCGAGACGCTGATCGCGGCGATCACCTTGCAGTCGTGGGAGCGGACCGGCGCGGCCACCGCGGTCAGGCCGAGTTCGAGTTCCTCGACGGTGATTCCGTAGCCCTCCTGGACCACGGCCTCCAGTTCGCCGCGGAGCATCGACGCACCGGTGATCGTGCGCTCGGTGAAACGCGGCAGGGGGCGTGCCAGCAGACCTTCGCGCAGGGTCGGCGTCGTGTGCGCCAACAGCACCTTCCCGCTGGAGGTGGCGTGCAGCGGAGTGCGTCTGCCGAGCCAGTTCTGCGCCGTCACGGACGCGGTGCCACGAGCCTGCATGATGTTGACGGCCGCGTCGTCGTCCAGGACCGCGATGTTCACCGTCTCGCCCAGTTCGTCGGCGAGTTCCCGGCACACCGGGACACCCTCCTGCGAGATGTCCAGCCGCACTGCCGCCGCCCCCGCCAGGCGTAGTACGCCGGCTCCCAGGTAGTACTTCCCGCGGTCCTTGGCCTGGGCCACCAGACCGCGGTTCTCGAGGACACCGAGCAGCCGGAACGCGGTGGACTTGTGCACGTCCAACTCCTCGGCGATCTCGGTGACGCCCGCCTCGCCGTGCCGGGCGAGGATCTCCAGCACGCTCACGGCGCGGTCCACCGACTGCACGGCGCTCGCCGCGCCCCTGCCGCCGGGCCGCTCCTGGTTCGCCTCGTTCTCCGCGCCGCGGTCGGACTGCTTCTGCGTGCGGGTCATAGCTCGACTCTCACCACCTGACAGCCCTGTTTGGGCCGCATCTGCGGGAAACCCTTGACGCGGCGGTCGCCCCGCCCGGATTCTGTTGCGCATAGCGCTTCTTCATGCGCCATACGAAACATCATGTTACCGAAGCGTCCGGATCTCGGAAGGGGTCCGCACGAGCCGGACCGAGGACGCTCCGTCGCTTCGGCCCGCTTCGCTCGCACGCACTTTTGCTCTGCCGCGCTTCCATACCTCCGCTCCCGTGCTTTCCGCCTGCCGCCTGCCGCCCGCTGTTTCCGTTCTCCGTACTCCGCTTCTCCGTGCCGCTTTCACCGCTCGGACCGATGAAGGTCCGAGCTCCCTGACCGCCTGGACCGAGCAGGTCCCGGACCGAGCGTCCCGGGACCGAGAGGGGGGCCCGTGATTCCCGTCTGCCGCCTTGAAGACCTCCCCGAGGGTGAGTCCGTCCGCATCGAGACCACCCCGCCCGTCGCCGTGTTCCGCACCGACGACGGCGAGCTCTACGCCATCGACGACACCTGCACCCACCAGGACGCCTCCCTTTCCGAGGGGTGGCTGGAGGGCTGCCTCGTCGAATGCCCGCTGCACGCCGCATCGTTCGATCTCCGCACCGGACAGCCGGCCTGCCTGCCGGCCCGCCGCCCCGTCCGCACCCACCGGGTCACCGTCGACGACGGCGTCATCCACGTGCACCTCGTCGTGGAGGAGGGCAGCGCCGCATGAGGACCGTCACCGTCGTCGGCGCCTCGCTCTCGGGTCTGTACGCCGCCCGGGAACTGCGCGCCCAGGGATTCGACGGACGACTTGTGATCGTCGGCGACGAACCCCACCACCCCTATGACCGCCCTCCCCTCTCCAAAGACTTCCTCACCGGCCGTGCGAGCGAGGGCGACCTCGCCCTCACCGACAGCGAGGAATCCGCCGGACTCGACGCCGAATGGGTCCTCGGCGTCCGGGCCGGGGGGCTCGACGCCCGCGGTCGTGCCGTGCTCCTCGACGACGGCCGTACCGTCTCCACCGACGGTGTCGTCATCGCCACCGGCGCCCGCGCCCGCCGCCTGCCGGGTGACGGCCTCACCGGCGTCCACACCCTGCGCACCCTCGACGACGCCCGAGCCCTGCGCGCGGAACTCGGTCGCGGCCCGCGCCAGGTCGTCGTCATCGGAGGCGGCTTCATCGGCGCCGAGACCGCCTCCTCGTGCGCCGCCCTCGGCCACCGCGTGACGGTCGTCGAGGTCGCCCCGCTTCCGCTCGTGCCCCAACTGGGCGCCGAGATGGCCGCCGTGTGTGCCACCCTGCACCGCCGGGGCGGGACGGAGCTGGTCACGGGCACCGGCGTAAGGGGGCTGCGGGGCCCGGTCGCCGTCACCGGCGTGGAACTCTCCGACGGCCGTACCCTCCCCGCCGACCTTGTGATCGTCGGCATCGGCGCCACCCCCAACACCGGCTGGCTGGCAGGCTCGACGCTCGCCCTGGAGGACGGCGTCCGGTGCGACGACGGCTGTGTGACCGCACTGCCCCAGGTGGTCGCCGTCGGCGATGTCGCCCGCGTCGGCGGGATCCGAGCCGAGCACTGGACCTCCGCGACGGAGCAGCCGCGCGTCGCCGTGGCCAACCTGCTCGCCGGGCGAACCGTCGAGACCTCGCGGTCGGTGCCGTACTTCTGGTCGGACCAGTACGGCGCCCGTATCCAGTTCGCCGGCCGGCGCCGGGACGGCGACAGTGTCCGCATCACCGAGGGCGCCCTTGCCGATGGGACACCTGCCGACGACGGCTTCCTGGCCCGGTACGAACGAGGCGGCCGGACGACCGCGGTGCTCTCCGTGGACCGGCCGCGCCCCTTCTTGCGCGCACGGCGCGAGCTGCTGCGTGGGGAGGGCCGGGTGGCATCGGTCGTGCTCTGAAGCCGTGGGGGACTGCGCGATGCCGGGATGTGGTGCGGGCGGCTGTGACGTCAGGAGTGCGACAGCTGCCCGGTACCGCCGGCCCTGCGTATCCGCTCGTTGGCCCGCTCGGTGGTCCGTGCCTGCCGCCGGGCCCGGCGGCGTTCGCGGCGCAGTGACCGGGCGGTGCTGTTCGGGGCCGACACGACTCCGTTGCGCTGGTTCCACACCTGGCGGGTCACCCACACGTCGAGCGCACCCCACGTGGCGGCCACGGTGCTGGCCACACTGCTGATCACCATGGGGAAGGCCAGCCACGAGCCGGCCATGGTGCACAGGAAGGCCGTCATCGCCTGGATCAGCGTCACGGCGATGATGATCACCGCGCGCACGGCCGCCGTACGCACCGGGTCGGGCATCCGGCGCCGCCGGGCGGGCTCCTCGACCCACAACGGGCGATACCGAGGTCGCTCCTGCGCCACGTCCTCCGCCGATCCGCGGGCCTTGGGCACGGCCGCTCGCGCCGTGCCCCCGTCCGTGCTCCGGCCCGCGCTCACGCCTGCCGGAAAGCCGCGTCCGCCCCCACGTCCGTCCGCCGATCCGCGTCCGCCCCCACGTCCGTCCGCCGATCCGCGTCCGCCCCCACGTCCGTCCGCCGATTCGCGTGCGTCCGCCGGAATGTCGCGATCTGGTGCCTCGGGGCGCCGTTGTGCCACCCCGTGCGCCACCGCGCTTTCCTGAGCCGCCTCGTGCCGCTCCACCGTGCCCATCACCGTGTCACTCCCCACCGCCAGCAGACCGCGTGTTCGGTCCGAAGACCCCGACTCCCCAGTGGCTGCCCGGCTTGCGCTGTTTTACGCCGCCCGGGTGCGAGATGCGGCTCCTGTGGCCGATTCCGCCCCCGGTTCCCGTAGAGATAGACGAGCGAACTCGCCCGAAGATTCCCAACAGGCGCAAAATTCTGGCCAACTGGCCAAAGACGTAGGGCGGATCCGGCTTCTCGAACACGGTCGGATCCGGGGAGGCAATCTCCCGCAATGACCGGACAACTCCGTATGTCTTGCCGCGGGCACGGAAGTTCGGCCTCCGGACGGCCCTTCGAGTTACCTGCGCGTCAGTAGTAGGCTCGCGCCGTTTGTTGACGCACTGTGTACCCCCTGCCGTACGGGGGTCGAGCTGGGGGAGGCCATGCGCTTTCGCGGGAAGTCGATCCGTCGGAAGATCGTGGCGCTGCTTCTCGTGCCGCTGGTGTCCCTGACCGCCGTCTGGGGTTTCGCCACGGTACTCACGGGTCGCGAGGCGAACCGGCTGTTCAACGTGTCGTCGGTGGTGGAGAAGATCGGATACCCGATCGAGGACACCGTCCACGTCGTCCAGCAGGAACGTCGCCAGACCCTCGTCTATCTGGCCGACCCCCGGGCCTCCGACGCCCTGTCCGCGCTCCATCGCACCCGGACCGCGACGGACCGGGCCATCGCCGAGATCCGCGGCAACGCAGGGGACGCCGGTCTGCGTGACGTCCTCGACCAGGACGACGCCGAGGCCCTCACCGCCGTCCTCGACGCCTTCGACGGCGTCGACTCCCTGCGCCGCAGCGTCGAGGAGGGCACCGTCACCCGGGCCCAGGCCCTCGACCTCTACAACCGCCTGATCGACCCCTGCTACGCCCTTCTGTCCACCCTGGACGTGGTCGACAGCGTCGACATGGACAAGCAGTACCGGGCACTCGTCAATGTGGCCCGCGCCCGGGAACTGCTCTCGCAGGAAGACGCGCTGCTCGGTTCCGCCCTGGTCGTCGGCCGGGTCACCCACGACGAGATCCGCGACGTCTCCGACTTCGAGGCCCAGCGGGACGCGGTGTACGACATCAGCCTCGCCCAGTTGCCCACCGCGGAGCGGGACCGCTACGAGCGGTTCTGGAAGAACGCCACCACCGCCCCGCTGCGGACGGCCGAGCAGGCCGTGATCGCGGCCAGGCCGGACAGCATGCCCCGCGGCGTCACCGCCAAGAACTGGGACACCGCGGCGGGCAGCGTGCTCGACGAACTCGGGACCCTCGACGCCCAGGCCGGCGACCGCTACCAGGACCGGGCTCGCCCGGTCGCGATGGGTGTCATCGTCCAGGCCGCCGCCGTCGGCGTCCTCGGACTGATCGCCGTGCTGTTCTCGCTCTTCCTGTCCGTGCGCGTCGGCCGCGGCCTCATCCGTGACCTGCGCCAACTGCGCCTCGAGGCCCACGAGGCGTCCGGTGTGCGACTGCCCAGCGTGATGCGTCGGCTGTCTGCCGGGGAACAGGTCGACGTCGAGACCGAAGTACCGCGCCTGGAGTTCGACAGGAACGAGATCGGTGAGGTCGGCCAGGCCCTCAACACCCTGCAACGGGCCGCCGTCGAGGCCGCCGTCAAACAGTCCCAACTGCGGTCCGGGGTCTCCGAGGTCTTCGTCAACCTCGCCCGCCGCAGCCAGGTCCTCCTGCACAAGCAGCTGACGCTGCTCGACACCATGGAGCGCCGGACCGACGACACCGAGGAACTCGCCGACCTGTTCCGCCTCGACCACCTCACGACCCGCATGCGGCGGCACGCCGAGGGACTGGTGATCCTCTCCGGCGCGGCCCCCTCGCGGCAGTGGCGCAAGCCCATCCAGCTCATGGACATCGTCCGCGCCGCCGTCGCCGAGGTCGAGGACTACGAACGCATCGAGGTCCGCAGGCTGCCCCGGACGGCCATCACCGGCCCGGCGGTCACCGACCTCACCCACCTCGTCGCCGAGCTCCTGGAGAACGCCACGGTGTTCTCGCCGCCGCACACCGCCGTCCAGGTTCTGGGCGAACGGGTCGCCAACGGCTTCACCCTGGAGATCCACGACCGTGGTCTCGGCATGGCCGCCGAAGCGCTGCTGGACGCCAACCTCCGGCTCGCCGAGACCCCGGAGTTCGAGCTGTCCGACACCGACCGGCTCGGCCTGTTCGTCGTCAGCCGGCTCGCCCAGCGGCAGAACGTCCGGGTCTCCCTGCAACCGTCCCCCTACGGCGGCACCACCGCCGTCGTCTTCATCCCCGACATCCTGCTCACCGACGACGTCCCCGACACCAACGGCATCGGCTTCCGCCTCGACCGGCCTCATCCGCCGAAGGAGGAGGCGCCCGCCGAGAGCCGACGGGCCGCGCTCGCCCAGCTGCCCGTGCAGCTTCCCGGTCTGCCCTCGCTGCTGGACGGGCCGGTCGAACTGGAGGCGCCCGTCGATCTCGACGCCCTGGACGGTTATCCGGGCGTGCTCGACAGCGAGGACAGCGAACGCGGCGGACTGTTCCGTCCGCGCCGCACGGTCGCTCCCGTGGAGGACGGGCCGAGCGGACCTGGCGAAGAGCGACACCACCGGCTGCCCGACCCACACGGCGGAGGCGATCGCATCGACCCCGACCAGCGCCTCAGCGCTCCCGTCCCGCTGCCCCGCCGCAGCACGCCCAAGCTGGTCAGCTCCCACGGCCGCCCGGTCACCGAGCAGCGCTCCCGACGCGAGGAGGCGGACGAGGAACGCTCCGCACTCCCCGGCCCGCGCGGTTCGCAGCAGGACGGCCCGGCCCCCCTGCCGACCCGCCGCCGCGGTGCCACGACGCCTCTGCGACGCGGGACCGGCGTGGCCGACCAGGGCACCGAGCGCACCGATCCCGCCGCCCCCCGGACCCACGCCTCGGACGAGTCGCCGGACGCCCCGGCGCTCCCCAGGAGGGCCAACCGGCCCGCCGCCGTTCCTTCGAACCGCCTGGACGACACCGCTCCGTCCCTCGGCACCGCGCCTCACGAGGCGGGAACCGGTACCGGCGCGCTGCCCCGCCGCGTACGCCAGGCCAACCTGGCTCCGCAGCTGAGACAGAGTCCGGTGCGGCGTGAGGACCGCATGGAACCCGCGGAGCGCGACGCCGACGAGGTACGCAGCCGCATGGCCTCGCTCCAGCGCGGCTGGCAACGCGGTCGCGAGGAGAACGCCGCGGGCGACGACGCACACAGCGGCACAGCACCACAACGAACGACAAAGGGGGACGGTCGATGACCGCACCGAAGGCGACCGACGACAGCACGACCGGCAAGGGCGAGCTGAACTGGCTCCTCGACGAGCTGGTGGACCGCGTCGCGAGCATTCGCAAGGCCGTCGTGCTCTCCGGAGACGGCCTCGCGACCGGGGTGTCCAAGGACCTCACCCGCGAGGACGGCGAGCACCTCGCAGCCGTCGCCTCGGGCTTCCACAGCCTCGCCAAGGGCGTGGGCCGTCACTTCGAGGCCGGCAGCGTCCGTCAGACGGTCGTCGAACTCGACGAGGCCTTCCTGTTCGTGACGGCCGCCGGCGACGGCAGCTGCCTCGCCGTCCTCGCGGACGCCGACTCGGACGTGGGCCAGGTCGCCTACGAGATGACGCTGCTGGTGAAGCGGGTGGGCGTACATCTGGGCGCCGCCCCGCGCACCGATCTGCCCTCGGGCGGGTAGTGAGATGTCATGAGCACAGACGGTCAGCGCAGAAGACACTGGTTCGACGACGACGCCGGACCGGTCGTCCGCCCGTACGCCATGACGCGCGGCCGCACCGCCAGTGCGGCTCAGCACCGACTCGATCTGATCGCGGTGGTCGTCACGGAGCCCCACGGGGACGACCCGGAAGTGGACCACAGCCTGTCCCCGGAACACGTGGACATCGTCGAGCTGTGCCGTGGCACACCGCAGTCGGTCGCCGAACTCGCCGCCGGGCTCGACCTGCCCATCGGAGTGGTGCGGGTCCTCATCGGGGATCTGGTCGCCGGGGAATTCGTTCATGTGAACCGGCCCGTCCCCCCGGCCGAACTGCCGGACGAGAGTATTCTGCGCGACGTGATCAACGGCCTCCGGGCGCTGTGAGCAGCGCGGAAGCGGAGTGAAGACGTGACAGGCTGGCAGTTCTGGGTGGACCGGGGCGGTACCTTCACCGACATCGTCGCGCGGCGCCCGGACGGCCGACTGTTGACGCACAAGCTGCTGTCGGACCAACCCGCGCGCTACGCCGACGCGGCGGTAGCGGGCGTGCGCGAGCTGCTCGACGGCTCGGGGGAGGCCGTGGAGTCCGTGCGCATGGGGACCACGGTCGCCACCAACGCACTCCTGGAGCGCAAGGGCGAGCGCACCCTGCTGATCATCACCCGCGGCTTCCGCGACGCCCTGCGCATCGCCTACCAGAACCGGCCCCGCATCTTCGCCCGCCGCATCGAACTGCCCGAGCTGCTGTACGAACGTGTCGTCGAGATCGACGAGCGCATCGCCGCCGACGGCACCGTCCTGCGCACCCCGGATCTGGACTCCCTCGTGGGCCCCCTCCGGCAGGCCTACGACGACGGGATCCGGGCCGTCGCGGTGGTCTGCATGCACAGCCACCTCCACCCCGGGCACGAACACGCCGTCCGCGAGCTGGCCGCCCGCGTCGGCTTCCCGCAGATCTCGCTCTCCAGCGAGGTCAGCCCGCTGATGAAGCTCGTCCCGCGAGGCGACACCGCCGTCGTCGACGCCTACCTCTCGCCCGTGCTGCGCCGCTACGTCCAGCACGTGGCCGGCGAACTCGACGGCGTACGACTGATGTTCATGCAGTCCAACGGAGGACTCACCGAAGCCGGGCAGTTCCGCGGCAAGGACGCCATCCTCTCCGGCCCCGCGGGCGGCATCGTCGGCATGGCCCGCATGTCGCAGCTCGCCGGTTTCGACCGCGTCATCGGCTTCGACATGGGCGGTACCTCCACCGACGTCTCGCACTTCGCGGGCGAGTACGAACGGGTCTTCACCACCCAGATCGCGGGGGTGCGGCTGCGCGCGCCCATGCTGGACATCGACACCGTCGCGGCCGGCGGCGGTTCGGTCCTGCACTTCGACGGCTCGCGCTACCGCGTGGGGCCGGACTCGGCGGGCGCGGACCCGGGCCCCGCCTGCTACCGCGGCGGCGGCCCGCTCGCCGTCACCGACGCCAACGTCATGCTCGGCCGCATCCAGCCCGCCCACTTCCCCCAGGTGTTCGGCCCCGACGGCGACCAGCCCCTCGACGCAGGGCTCGTCCGCGACCGCTTCACCACCCTCGCGCGCGAGATCCGCGAACAGACCGGCGACGACCGCAGCCCCGAGCAGGTCGCCGAGGGCTACCTCCAGATCGCCGTGGCCAACATCGCCAACGCCGTGAAACGGATCTCGGTCCAGAAGGGCCACGACGTCACCCGCTACGCCCTGACCACCTTCGGTGGCGCGGGCGGTCAGCACGCCTGCATGGTCGCCGACTCGCTCGGCATGCGTACGGTCCTCGTGCCGCCCATGGCCGGTGTCCTGTCCGCGCTCGGCATCGGCCTGGCCGACACCACGGCCATGCGCGAACAGTCCGTCGAGGCACCGCTGGAATCCGCCGCCATGCCCGGCGTCCACAAGACGGCCGACGACCTCGAAACCGCCGCCCGCGCCGAACTCCTCGCCGAGGACGTCCCGCCCGAGCGCATCCGCATCACCCGTCGCGCCCAGCTCCGCTACGACGGCACCGACACCACCCTCACCGTCGAGCTGACCGAGCCCGACGCCATGAGCCACGCCTTCGAAGAACGTCATCGCGCCACGTACTCCTTCGTTCTGGACCGCCCGATCGTCGTCGAAGCGCTCTCCGTCGAAGCCACCGGCATCACCGAACCCCCTGATCTGTCCGCCCTCGCCCCCTACGAAGGCCACCCCGTCCCACCCGAGACGGTCCGCCTGCACACCGGCGGCGTCTGGCGCGACGTCCCCCTGTACCGCCGCGAGGGACTGCCTCCCGGCGAGACCGTCACCGGCCCCGCGATCATCACCGAGGCCAGTGCGACGACCGTCGTCGACGACGGCTGGCGGGCCGCGACGACCGACGACGGGCATCTGGTCATGGAACGCGCGGCGGTCACGCAGAGTTCCGATCTCGACACGAAAGCCGACCCGGTTCTCCTCGAGGTCTTCAACAACCTCTTCATGTCGATCGCCGAACAGATGGGCGCCCGCCTGGAGTCCACGGCCCAGTCCGTCAACATCAAGGAGCGGCTGGACTTCTCCTGCGCCCTGTTCGACCCGGACGGAAACCTGGTCGCCAACGCCCCGCACATCCCCGTCCACCTGGGCTCCATGGGCACGAGCGTCAAGGAGGTCATCCGCCGCCGGCGCGACGCGATGCGGCCCGGTGACACCTACGCGGTCAACGACCCGTACCACGGCGGCACCCACCTGCCGGACGTCACGGTGATCACCCCGGTCTTCGGCACCGGGACAACCGGCACCACGCAGGGTGACCGGATCCTCTTCTACGTCGCCTCTCGAGGCCACCACGCCGAGATCGGCGGCATCGCCCCGGGTTCCATGCCGGCCGACAGCCGCACCATCGAGGAGGAGGGCGTCCTCTTCGACAACTGGCAGCTCGCCGAGCACGGCCGCTTCCGTGAGCAGGAGACCCTCCGCCTGCTCACCGAGGCACCCCACCCCTCCCGCAACCCGAAGACCAACCTCGCCGACCTCCGGGCCCAGATCGCCGCCAACCACAAGGGCGTCGAGGAAGTCGGCCGCATGATCGAGAACTTCGGCCTCGACGTCGTGCAGGCCTACATGAGCCACGTCCAGGACAACGCCGAGGAAGCGGTGCGCCGAGTCATCGACGCCCTGGACGACGGCGAGTACGCCTATGAGACCGACTCGGGCGCCGTCATCCGCGTACGCGTGCGCGTGGACCGCGAAAGCCGCTCCGCCACCGTCGACTTCACCGGCACCTCGGCGCAACTCACCACCAACTTCAACGCGCCGTTCGCCGTGGTCAACGCGGCGGTCCTGTACGTGTTCCGCACCCTGGTCGACGACGACATCCCGCTCAACGACGGCTGCCTGCGGCCCCTGGACATCGTCGTGCCGCCGGGCTCCATGCTCGCGCCGCAGCCGCCGGCCGCCGTCGTGGCGGGCAACGTGGAGACCTCCCAGGCGATCACCGGGGCCCTCTACGCGGCGCTCGGCGTGCAGGCGGAGGGCTCCGGCACCATGAACAACGTGACCTTCGGCAACGAACGCCACCAGTACTACGAGACGATCGCCTCCGGATCGGGTGCGGGGGAGGGCTTTCCCGGCGCGAGCGTCGTCCAGACCCACATGACCAACTCCCGCCTGACCGATCCCGAAGTCCTGGAGTGGCGGCTGCCCGTCCGGCTCGACGAGTTCGCGGTCCGGCCCGGCAGCGGCGGTGCGGGACGCTGGCGCGGCGGCGACGGAGCCGTGCGCCGCATCCGGTTCACCGAGCCCATGACCGTCTCCACGCTGTCCCAGCACCGCAGGGTGCCGCCGTACGGCATGGCCGGCGGCGAACCCGGCGCCCTGGGCGCCAACCGAGTGGAACGCGCGGACGGCACCGTCGTCCGACTCCGCGGCAGCGACTCGGCGGACGTCCACCCCGGCGACGTACTCGTCGTCGAAACCCCCGGCGGCGGAGGCTACGGCCCCCCGCCGGCTGACCCCCATCAAGCAGGAGAAGAGATCGATGATCTTCGGGCGTACTGAGCGCGGCAAGCCCCCGGTCGAGCCCGTCACGCTCAAGATCCTCGTGGCCGGCGGCTTCGGCGTGGGCAAGACGACGCTGGTCGGCGCCGTGAGCGAGATCAGGCCGTTGCGCACCGAGGAACTGCTCACCGAGGCCGGCCGCCCGGTCGACGACGTCAGCGGCGTGGAGGGCAAACACACCACCACCGTCGCCATGGACTTCGGGCGCATCACCCTGCGCGAGGATCTGGTCCTGTACCTTTTCGGCACGCCGGGCCAGGAGCGCTTCTGGTTCATGTGGGACGAACTCTCCGAGGGTGCGCTCGGCGCGGTCGTCCTCGCCGACACGCGCCGCCTGGAGGACTGCTTCGCCGCCATCGACTACTTCGAGCGGCGCTCCATACCCTTCCTCGTCGGCGTCAACTGCTTCGAGGGAGCCTCCCGTTACCCGGCCGAGGACGTCCGCAGGGCCCTCGACCTCGACGACGACGTGCCGCTGCTGCTGTGCGACGCCCGCGAGCGCGAGTCGGTCAAGGACATCCTCATCGGCGTGGTGGAGCACGCGATGGCGTACGCCGCGGAACGCCGCCAGACCCTCACCACCTGACCGCGCGCGCCCTCGCCACCCCGACCGCACGCGCGCGGCCCGTACCCCCGCCGACCGGGGTACGGGCCGCTGCTCAGCGCGTACACCCACGCGCGTGTGCCGTACGGCCGGTGTACGCGGGTGTGTCTAGTGGTCGCCCTCCTCCATCCAGCCGAAGCTCTTCTCCACCGCCTTGCGCCAGTTGTGGTACTCGCGGTCGCGCACCGAGGCGTCCATGGACGGCGTCCACTCGACGTCCTTCTGCCAGTGCGCCTTGAGCTCGTCGAGGTCGTTCCACACACCCGTCGCCAGGCCGGCCGCGTACGCGGCGCCCAGGCAGGTCGTCTCGGAGACCTTGGGCCGGATCACGGGCACGTCGAGCACGTCCGCCTGATGCTGCATGAGCAGGTTGTTCTTGGTCATCCCGCCGTCCACCTTCAGGGTCGTGATCTGCACCCCTGAGTCCTGGAACATGGCGTCCACGACCTCGCGCGTCTGCCAGCTCGTCGCCTCCAGCACCGCGCGCGCGAGATGTGCCTTCGTGACGTACCGGGTCAGGCCCGTGACGACACCGCGCGCGTCGGAGCGCCAATAGGGGGCGAACAGTCCGGAGAACGCGGGCACGATGTACGCGCCGCCGTTGTCCTCGACGCTCTCGGCCAGTGTCTCGATCTCGTCGGAGGTCCGGATGATGCCGAGTTGGTCGCGGAACCACTGCACCAGCGCACCCGTTATCGCGATGGAGCCCTCCAGACAGTAGACCGGCGCCTCGGTGCCGATCTTGTAACCCATCGTCGTCAACAGCCCGTTCTTGGACGGCACCGGCCGGTTGCCGGTGTTGAGCAACAGGAAACTGCCCGTGCCGTACGTGTTCTTCGCCGTTCCCACGTCATAGCAGGCCTGCCCGAACACAGCCGCCTGCTGATCGCCCAGCGCCGAGGCGACCGGCACACCGGCGAGTTGGCCGACGCCGGTTCCGTACACCTCGGCGGACGACCTGATCTCGGGCAGGACGGCTTCCGGCACGTTCATCGCGGACAGGATGGAGGGATCCCACTGAAGGGTCTCGAGGTTCATCAGCATGGTGCGGCCGGCGTTGGTGACGTCGGTGACGTGCTGTCCGCCGTCCGTGCCACCGGTCAGGTTCCAGATCAGCCAGGAGTCGATCGTGCCGAAGGCGATCTCGCCGCGCTCGGCGCGGTCCCTGAGGCCCGGCACGTTGTCGAGCAGCCAGGCGGCCTTCGGGCCGGAGAAATAGCTGGCCAACGGCAGCCCGGTCTGCTCGCGGAAGCGGTCCTGTCCGTCCGTGCCGCCCAGTTCGTGGCACAGGGCGGCGGTGCGGGTGTCCTGCCACACGATGGCGTTGTGCACCGGCTTGCCCGTGGCCCGGTCCCACAGCACCGTCGTCTCACGCTGGTTGGTGATACCGAGCGCGCTGAGCTGGTCGGCACGCAGACCGGCGTTCGCGAGCGCCCCGGCGACGACCGCCTGCACCTTGGCCCAGATCTCCGTGGCGTCGTGCTCCACCCAGCCGGGTTTGGGGAAGATCTGGCGGTGTTCACGTTGGTCGACGGCGACGATCGCGCCGTCCTGGTTGAAGACGATGCAACGGCTTGACGTGGTGCCCTGGTCGATCGCGGCGACGTACTTCTCGGCGTTGTCGGTCATGGCTACCCCTTGAGCTCGGTTCAGAAGGCTGCGTTGTAGATGAGACCGGCCAGTGCTCCGCCGACCAGCGGACCGACGACCGGGATCCAGGCATAGCCCCAGTCGGAGGTGCCCTTGTTCGGGATCGGCAGGAAGGTGTGCACGACACGGGGGCCGAGGTCGCGTGCCGGGTTGATGGCATATCCGGTCGGGCCGCCGAGCGAGAGACCGATGCCGACGACGAGCAGCGACACGATCAGCACCAGCGTGCCGGACTCGCCGAGCCCGCCGACCAGTCCGAAGGCGAGGATCGGCAGAACGAGCGCGACCGTCGCGATGACCTCCGTGACCAGGTTGGCCACCGGGTTCCGGATCTCGGGAATCGTGGAGAAGATGCCGAGCGTCGGGGTGGGTCCGTCCGCCGTGTCCTCGGTGGCGCCCTTCTCCCGGACGTTCGCCTGGAACTGCGCGAAATAGACCAGATAGGCGAGTACGGCCCCCAGCACCGCGCCGACGATCTGGCCCAGCAGGTAGACCCAGACCTTGTCCCACTTGCCGGTGTCGACCGCGATGCCGATGGTGACGGCCGGGTTGAGCTGCCCGCCGGAGAGCGGGGCGGCGGTGTACGCGCCCGCCAGCACGCCGAATCCCCAGCCGAACGCGATCACCACCCAGCCCGAGGCCCGTGCCTTGGAGTATCTGAGGGTGACCGCGGCGCAGACTCCGGCGCCGAAGAGGATCAGGATCGCTGTTCCGATGGTCTCGCCGACGAATATGTCTCCATTGCTCATGGCGGCTCCTAGGCCGAGCCCCGGGGATCGATCCGGTGCTCCGTGCGGGGTGCGCTTCCCGTGGCGACTTCTGCCGGGCAGGGAGTCCCGCGCCCCGCCCGGCGTCCATGACGAGCGTGCCGTCGCAGTCGAACCGCCCATGAGGGATCGAGCCTTGGCTCGGAGGCCCGCGCGGCGCAGTGCCGGAATACGCCGAGAATGTACGGCGATGTCGACTGACACCGGGAAGTGTTCACCGGCACCCAAGGAGCGTCAAGCGCACCGACAGCAACGGTTGAGCCCGACCCGGCGGAGCGTGCCGCCTCAACCCGTCGTCGCCCGGTGAGCTCGCTGTGGCGCAGCGACCTTCAGAGTCAGGCTACCGCGCCCCGGGCGTGGGGGCCCGTCAGGCGCATCCTGCCGTGGACACGCGCGTGGCCTGCGGCGACGGGGGGTGCGCCCACCCCACTCAGCCTTGAGCGGCCGGCCCGGGTCGCGGTCCGAGCCCCGGCGTTGCACCGCCGGTCAGCCGGTCAGCCGGTCAGCCGGTCAGCCGGTCCCCGGTTCGGCCGCCGCCCACTGCGTTCCGGCCGGCGTCGCACCCTCACCCCGCAGGACCTCGTGCCCCGGCAGCCCCGCACGCCCCAGAACCCAACTCGCACCGTGCAACGCCTTCGCGGTCTTCTTCAGCGGCGCCAGCCAGGCGGCCGCCTGCCGATGGTCCGCCACGCTGCCCGCAGTGCACATGACCGTGGCAAGGGACAGCGTGACGAGACGCCCGCCCGCGGACCAGGGCGCGTCCAGCAAGGAGGCGGCCAGCGGATCCAGCCCTTCCGGGTCCGCGAGCACCAGGAAGTCGTCCCCGCCGATGTGCCCCACCTGCGTGCTCCCGGACGCTGCCCCCTGCAACGCCCGTCCCACCGAGCGGATCAATTCGTCACCCGCCGCGAACCCGGCCCCGTCGTTGACCTGCTTGAAGTGGTCCACGTCCAGCCAACTGAGCGCGAACGTCCGCCCGTCCGCGATCCGCCGGTCGACCTCCCAGGTGATCGCGTCGGAGCCGGGCAGTCGCGTCAGCGGATTGAGCCCGGCCGCCTCCTCGACCCGGGACTCGGCCAGCGCCCGGACCAGGTCCGCGAACCGTACGACGCCCACGCATCGCCCGTGGTGGTCGACCACGGCCACATCGTCCGAGGTACGGCCCTGACCGCCGACCGCCACCACGTCGAGCACCTCCCACGCCGTGGCGTCGATGCCGACCGTGCGCGGCGGGTCCCCCAGCTTCGCGGCCGGTCGATCGGCGTACAGGGCATGTCCGTACCGTCCCGACATCGACAGCAGGAACCTGGACCGGTGCACGGACCGGACCGGGACCCCGGCGCGGTCCACGAGCAGCACCCCGGACACCTCCGGAGATCCGGTCAGCAGCGTGCGTACCTGGATCGCGGACGCGGTCACGGGCAGCAGTGCGGCCGGTCGCACGAACTCCCGGATCGACGGGCCCGACCGCGGGTCGGGCAGGGCGTCGGGGGAACGCGGCGGAACGTATACGTCCACCGCGGGCAGCCGGGACGGCGGCGCGAACAGCGCGCCCTGCGCCAGTTGCGCGCCCGCCGAGAGCGCCGTGCCGTACTGCACCTCGGTCTCCACGGCCTCGACGCACAGCAGCGCGCCCAGCCCGTCGCACAGCGTCCGCATCGCTCGTACCGCCGACGGCCGCGCCAGCAGCGACGCGTCGAGTTTCACCAGGTCGGGTGCCATGTCCGCGAGCAGCCGCAGGGGTACGTCCCCGTCGCCCACACCGTCCGCACTGATCCGGAAACCCTGCGCCCGCAGGGTGTTCACCGCCTCCAGGAGCGCGCGCTGCGGCACATGCGTGAACGGCGGTCCGACGTCGACGGTCACCTCCCAGGGCAGTCGGCCCGCCTGGCGCACCGCTTCGTGCAGCGGGGTGAGCCCGCCGAGGTCGGCCAGGGTGCCGGCGAACACGTTCACGTGCAGCGGCAGCAGCGTCTCCTTGCGCGTCGCCGCACGGACCGCCAACACCGCCAGCCTGCCGTCGAGTTCGGGGTCACGACGGGCCTCGGCCAGGATGTCGCCGGTCTCCGGTCGGGCAAGGATCTCCAGCCCCGCGACCCCGCCGGTCGAGAGGTTGATCACCGGTTGGAAAGCGAAACGGAGAGTATCCGTCCAGGAGGGCACGGGAAGCATGATGGCCCTACCGGAGAGCGCTCAGGCCCAGTTCATAAGACGTTCACGCAGGATTCCGAGGTGATCACACAGCGTGCGGAAGCCGGTCCGCGCGACCGTGACCACCGCCCCCGGCGGCAGCCGCCTCCCGGGCCTCCTTCGCTCAGCGTACGGCGATCACCGCCGACCCGTGCCCGAACAGTCCTTGGTTGGCGCTGATCCCCACGCGCGCCCCCACGACCTGGCGCTCGCCCGCGGCCCCCCTCAACTGCCAGGTCAGCTCGCACACCTGGGCGATCGCCTGGGCGGGAACCGCCTCCCCGAAGGAGGCCAGCCCCCCGCTCGCGTTCACGGGTATGCGCCCGCCCGGTCCCGTCGCGCCCTCGCGCAGCAACTTCACGGCTTCGCCCTCGCCGCACAGCCCCAGATCCTCGTACCACTGCAACTCCAGAGCGGTGGACAGGTCGTAGACCTCGGCCAGGGACAGGTCCTCGGGTCCGAGGCCGGCCTCCTCGTAGGCGGCCAGGCCGATCGACGCACGGAACGACTCGACGGCCGGTTCCACCGCCGCGGCCGAGTCCGTGGCGATGTCCGGAAGGTCGAGTACCGCGCTGGGGTACCGGGGCGTCAGCGTCGACACCGCCCGGATCCGCACCGGTTCTCTCGACCCGTTCCGACGCGCGAAGTCCATGCTGGACAGCACCAGAGCCGCCCCGCCGTCCGAGGTCGCGCAGATGTCGAGCAGCCGTAGCGGATCGGCCACCACGGCGGAGGCGGCGACCTCCTCGGCGGTGACCCGCGCGCGGTAGCGCGCGTACGGATTCAGCGATCCCATCGCCGCGTTCTTCACCTTCACCTGGGCGAAGTCCTCGGGTGTGTCCCCGTGCACGGCCATGCGCCTGCGCGCGTACAGCCCGAAGTACACCGGATTCGTCGCCCCGAGCACCCGGAAGCGCAGCCAGTCGGGATCGTCGGGCCGGTCTCCGCCCGCCGGCCGGAAGAACCCCTTCGGCGCGGCGTCCGCCCCCACCACGAGCACGACGTCCGCCAGGCCCGCGAGGATCTGCGCCCGCGCGGTGTTCACGGCCTGCGCCCCGGACGCGCAGGCCGCGTACACACTGGTGACCTGGGCACCCTGCCAGCCCAGCGCCTTCGCGAACGTCGCCCCCGCCACATATCCCGGATAGCCGCCGCGGACCGTGTTCGCGCCCACGATCGAGCCTATGTCCCGCCACTCCAGACCGGCGTCGGCGAGGGCCGCGCGAGCCGCCACCATGCCGTACTCCACGAAGCCGCGTCCCCACTTGCCCCACGGGTGCATCCCCGCGCCGAGCACCGCCACGTCGTCCGCCATGCCGTCACACCCCCGTCGGCCGCCACTGCCAGGTCGTCCAGGTCGTCTCCGTGTCCTCGTGCAGCACTCCGGGGACGACCTCCACCTCCATGCCCACCGTCAGATCGGCGACGGTGACCCCGGGAGCCGCCTGTCCCAGCACCACGATCCGCTCGGACTCCAGCTCCACAGCGATCAACGCGTACGGCTCCCAAGGAAGTTCCGGGTCGGTCACATACGGTGACGGTGGCCGGTATCTGCTGTCCGTGTACGACCAGACGCGCCCGCGCCGCGACAGCGGCACCTCCGCGAGCTCGCCGCCGGGACACCCGGGGTTGCGGCAGTGGGTGTCCTCGCGGGGGAAGAAGACACAGGCGCAGGCCGCGCAGCGGGTGCCGAGAAGCCTGAAGTCCTGCGCGCCGCCCGTGAACCACCCCGGAACCACGGGTGTCCGTGCACGCTCCACGATGCCTCCCCTGCAACGAAACTGACGGCACGTCAGGAGTGTGCCACGGGACAACGGAATTGGGCAGGACCGCATACGACGGCTTCCCTCACGCACTCGGCTCCTGCCGCCCGATTCGGCTTCCCGGTGCCCGCCAAGTCGCTCGCCGGGCACCACCGAGGAGCCCGGGGAAGACGTCAACTACGTGATCGGATACAGTCCGCCGCGTGTCCGAAACCCAACACTCCGCTCCCAACTCCGCGCCCGGCTCACACTGTTCGAGCTGCGGATCGCCCTTCGGAGAGGGCATCTCCGGCTGGCCCCGCACTTGCCAGGTCTGCGGCACCGTGGCCTACCGTAATCCGCTTCCCGTGGCGGTCGCGCTCCAGCCCGTGTACGACACGAAAGGCACCGCGCTGGTCGTCATCACCCGCACCATCGCTCCCGCGCGTGGGGGTATCGCGTTGCCGGGCGGCTACCTGGACGACCGTGAGGACTGGCGCCACGCCGTCGTCCGCGAACTCAAGGAGGAGACCGGCATCGACGCCGTGAGCCGCGAGGTGCGGCTCGCCGACGCGATGAGCTCTCCCGACGGCCACCTGCTGCTGTTCGGCCTCCTCCCGGAATATCCGGCCGACCGCCTTCCGGAGTCCGCCGCCACGGACGAGACGGAGGGCTGGCATCTCCTGCGCAGGCCGGAGGAGCTCGCCTTCCCCCTGCACACGCTGGCCGTGCGCGCGTTCTTCGAGGGCCGTTACGTCTGAGCCCCGCGCCCGGCGAGCCCTCGCACGCGCACCGGGTGGGACGGCTCGCGCACGCCGTCCTCACCCTCCCGCTCGACCACCACGCGGCGGCCCTCCCAGCGGGCCGTGTAGCGCTCGATCTCCGGCTCGTCCCAGCCGTCGCCCCCGTCCTGGACCACCAGGCCGCCTCCCGTGCGTCCCAGGGCCGGTGCCCACACCTCCAGTTCGAGGCAGCCGTCCTCGCCGCGCACGGGGATGACGGCACCAGCGCGCGCGAGCACCGGTATACGTGCCACGGGGGCGTCGACGAGCACCTGGCCGGGCCCTTCGTAGGCCTGCTCCGTCGCCGTGTCGTACCAGAGCCCCCGCGGCAGTTGCACCGCACGCCGGTCCGCGCCCGGATCGAGCACCGGCGCCACCAGGAGGCAGTCACCCAGAAGGAACGCGTCGCCGCAGTCACGCAGTACGCGGTCCTCGGGGGCGCTCCACCACAGCGGCCGCACATACGGCGCTCCGGTACGCCGGGCCAGATGTGCCAGCGTCATGAAGTACGGCAGCAGCCGCCGGCGCTCCGCGAGCGCCACGCGCGCGTGCTCCAACGTGTCGGCGCCGAACTCCCACGGCTCCCGGCGTCCCGCGCGCGGGCCCGCCTGCGTGCGGAACAACGGCAGATACGAGCCCAGCTGGAACCAGCGCAGATACAGCTCGGGCGAACCGGTCCCGTCGCGGCCGCCCACGTCCGGCCCCGAGTACGGCACTCCGCACAGCCCCAGCCCCATGACCAGCGACAGCGAGGTCCGCAGCCCGGCCCAGCCCGTGGCCACCCCGCCCGACCACGCGCCCCCGAACCGCTGCATGCCGGCCCATCCCGAGCGGGAGACGACGAACGGGCGCTCCTGGGGAGCCAGTTCGCGCAACCCCTCGTACGCGGCCCTGGCCATGCACAGCGCGTAGACGTTGTGCGCCTCGCGGTGGTCACCGCCCCGCTCGTCGAGCGAGTGCCGGGCCGACCGCGGCAGCGTCGACTCCCCGAAGGCCGTGAACGAGGTCGGCTCGTTCATGTCGTGCCAGAACCCCGCGAAGCCCTCCGCCAGCCGCTCCGCGTACAGACCGCCCCACCACTTGCGCACGCGCGCGTGGGTGAAGTCCGGGTACACCGCCTCCCCTGGCCGTGCCACCCCGTGGACGAGTTCCCCGCAGGCGTCCCGGACGAAGGCACCCAGGGCTTCCCCGCTGTCGTAGACGGCGTTCCCAGGCGCGACATTGACCGCGGGATCGACGACCGACACCAGACGGATTCCCTCCCGGCGCAGTTCCTTGGCGAACGCCGGCAGCTTGGGAAAGCGGCCGGGGTCGACGGTGAACCCCTGGTGTCCGTCGAAGTGGGCGCCGTCGAGGTGGACGGCGTCGAGCGGCAGACCGTGCTCCCGGTATCCGGCGACGGCCCGTCTCAGCTCCTGCTCGTCGCCGAAACCCCGGCGGACGTGCTGGTGACCGAGAGCCCACGCCGGCGGCAGCGCGGGCGCACCGGTGAGCGAGGCCCAGGCGAGCAGCACGCGCGCGGGGGTGCCCACCATCACCCAGCAGCGCAGCGGACCGCCGTCCACGCGCAGTTCGCACCGGCCGGCCCGGTCGTGTCCGGAACCGGCGCCCTCCTCGCCCTCCCGCAGGGCCACCGTGCCGTCCCACGACGTGTCGTGGAACACCAGATGTGTGGCCGCGTCGGCCACCACGAGCTGCACCGGCATGGTCAGGTGCAGGGGATCGTCGCCGGGCGTGAAGGGACGACCGGGATCGGTGTTCCACAGACGGTACGTTCCGTCCCCCAGGCGGGGACCCGACGACCGCCCCCCGAGCCCGAAGAACCGCGCGTCGGCGGACACCTCGGACCGTTGCATCCAGCGCGCCGGGCCGCCGCCGACGGGCTCCCACCAGCGGGGCGGCAGGTCGCGGCGCAGGGTCACGCCTCCCGGCGTGCGCACCTCGACCGCGCCGTGCCGCGAGACGGCGACCGTCACCCGCTCGGCCACGACCCGCCAGCCGCCGTCCTTGTCCGGCTCCAGCACCGCCCGCGGATCGGGATCCGGACAACGCCCAGCCAGCGCGTACGACGGCTCGGGACCCGCCCCGTCCCACCCCCAGAAGACCGCACCGTTGACGGCGACGAGAATCCGCAGCTCGGAACGGCTGAACCGGACCGTGCCACCCCCAGGCCCCGGCTCCGCGCCCTGGACGGCACCGGGCACCCGGGCACGCTCGGCGCCCCGCGACGGCAGCGCGGCGGCGTCGGCACGCCTCCTGCGCCACGCGGCCCGGACCGTGCGCAACCTCTGGGTCGCCCCCGCGGAGCCGACCGCTTTCACCGAACGCACCAGGTCACGACCGTCCATGCTGCTCACCCTGCCATTGACTGCCCCACGCATGCGTGCCGTTCAACTTCCGTTCACCCGTGACGGGACCACACCTTCATGGCACGGACTATGTGCGGCGCACCCTGGTGCAGAAGTCGATCACATGGCATCGTCCGTGTCAGCCGCGTCACGCGCACACCCCCAGCCCGTGCGCGACCGACGCACACGACGCGCACAGTCCGGGAGCCGCCCCATGTCGACCGTGAACCCCCAGCCTCTCTGGCAGCCCGATCCGGATCATATGGCCAAGGCCCAGGTCACAAGGTTCCAGACCTGGGCGGCGGAACGATACGCAGGCCCGGCCGAGGGCGGTTACCCGGCGCTGCACCGCTGGTCCGTCGACGAGCTGGAGACGTTCTGGCAGGCCCTCACGGAGTGGTTCGACGTACGGTTTTCGACGCCCTACGCGCGCGTGCTGGGCGATCGGTCGATGCCCGGCGCGCAGTGGTTCCCCGGGGCGACGCTGAACTACGCCGAGCACGCTCTGCGCGCGAGCGCCACCCGCTCGGACGAACCGGCGCTCCTGTACGTCGACGAGACCCACGAGCCGCGCCCGGTGAGCTGGACCGAACTGCGCCGCCAGGTCGGTTCCCTGGCCGCCGAGCTGCGCGCGCTGGGCGTACGCCCGGGAGACCGCGTCAGCGGATACCTCCCCAACATCCCGGAGGCCGTCGTCGCGCTTCTGGCGACGGCCGCCGTGGGCGGCGTCTGGACGTCCTGTGCCCCCGACTTCGGCGCCCGCAGCGTCCTGGACCGCTTCCAGCAGGTCGAACCCGTGGTCCTGTTCACCGTCGACGGCTACCGCTACGGAGGCAAGCAGCACGACCGCCGCGAGACCGTCGCCGAACTGCGAGGCGAGCTGCCGACCCTGCGTGCCGTCGTCCACATCCCCCTCCTCGGCACCGAGGCCCCCGAAGGGGCGCTGGAGTGGTCGGCTCTGACCGCCGCGGACGTGGACCCCGTCTTCGAGCAGGTCCCCTTCGACCACCCCCTCTGGGTGCTGTACTCCTCCGGTACGACAGGCCTGCCCAAAGCCATCGTCCAGTCCCAGGGCGGCATCCTGGTCGAGCACCTCAAACAGCTCGGCCTGCACTGCGACCTGGGCCCCGAGGACCGCTTCTTCTGGTACACCTCGACCGGTTGGATGATGTGGAACTTCCTCGTCTCCGGCCTGCTGACCGGCACGACGATCGTCCTCTACGACGGCAGCCCCGGTTACCCGGACACCGGTGCCCAGTGGCGGGTGGCCGAACGCACCGGAGCCACCCTCTACGGAACCTCGGCCGCGTACGTCATGGCGTGCCGCAAGGCGGGCGTCCATCCGGCGCGGGACTTCGACCTCTCCCGCGTGCGGTGCGTCGCCACGACCGGCTCGCCCCTGCCGCCCGACGGGTTCCGGTGGCTGCACGACGAGGTGCGCGACGACCTCTGGATCGCCTCGGTCAGCGGAGGCACGGACGTCTGCTCCTGCTTCGCGGGAGCCGTACCCACCCTCCCCGTGTACGTCGGGGAACTCCAGGCACCCGGCCTCGGCACCGACCTGCAGTCCTGGGACCCGAACGGCCGGCCCGTCGTCGACGAGGTCGGCGAGCTCGTCGTCACCAACCCCATGCCGTCGATGCCGATCCGCTTCTGGAACGACCCCGACGGCAGTCGCTACCACGACAGCTACTTCGACACCTATCCCGGCGTGTGGCGCCACGGCGACTGGATCACGGTCACCTCCCGCGGCTCCGTCGTGATCCACGGCCGCTCCGACTCCACCCTCAACCGCCAAGGTGTCCGGATGGGCTCGGCCGACATCTACGAAGCCGTCGAACGACTCCCCGAGATCAAGGAATCCCTCGTCATCGGCGTCGAACAGCCCGACGGCGGCTACTGGATGCCCCTCTTCGTACACCTCGCCCCCGGCGCGGCGCTCGACGACGCCCTCCTGGAGCGCATCAAGCAGACCATCAGGGAACAGCTCTCACCACGCCACGTCCCCGACGAGGTCGTCGAGGTCCCGGGAATCCCCCACACTCTGACCGGAAAGCGCATCGAGGTCCCGGTCAAGCGCCTGCTCCAGGGCACTCCGCTGGAGAAGGCGGTCAACCCCGGTTCCATCGACAACCTGGACCTGCTGCACTTCTACGAGGACCTGGCCCGCAAACGCGCCTGACCGGCCTTCGGACGGCCGGTCACCTTCCGTAGCCGCGCCGGACTGCGCCGAGCGTCACGGCGAAGTCCGGCGCAGGCCGCCACGCATCGGCGCTCTGACCTGCATGATCAGACGCCAGGTAGTCCTGGATCCCCTCGCCGGACTCCCGCTGTCAGTGCCGCCGGTTACTGTGAGTGAGCATTGATCGACCGTGCACAGGGGGAAACATGGCGCACACCGACCACCGGACCATGCGACGCGTCCTGCGCCGCGAAATCGCGGGCACCATCGGCCTGTTGACCGACGAACACGACTTCCACGCCATGCGGCACTACCGCAGCTTCACCTTCGACGACCACACGACCTACCTCGAACAGGTCGAGACACTCCTCAAGACCCGCGCGGCCGAGGGCAACCACACCACGATCGCCCTCTTCGACCCACAGGAGTACGCCGAGTACTGCACGGCCGGCGGCCTCGACCCCGACACCCCGTCGAGCCGCACACGCTTCACCGCCGAACTCGCGGCCACAGGCCCCACCGTGGCCTACGAGGGCCAGCCCCTCAGCGACCTTGTGCCGGACCTCGTCGACGAAGCCGTCCGGCAGGCCACCTGGGAGTACGCGACGACACTCCTCGCCCGCCTCGGCGCCTGCGCGTCCTGCGGCGAGGACATCGGCCGCGCCGCCTTCACCAACGCCTCGAACCTCCTGGCCCGCATCCTCGACACCGCCCCACCCGGCGACCGACACCTCGTGTGCAGCGTCTCGGGCACACCGGAACCACTCGCCGCCGTACTCCACGCCGACGACGACATCGACGGCACCACAAGTCTCGACGAGGCGGAAGCACTCGAATTCACGACGGTCCTGGCCCTCGGAATCGCCACCCACAGCCCCGGCGGACTCGTCATGAGGACCAGCGCACCCGGCAGCCCCGACCGGATCTACGGCTGGCGACTGCGTGGCGACGGTCTCGCACCCCTCACCGCGGGCGAGGTGTTCGACGCCTACTGCACGGACGTCGAGAACGGCGACATCATCTCCCCGGAGTCCGGCGTCGACTACTGCGAACCACCCGACCTCGGAGACGAGGAGCCGAAGCCGGGCCACCACCACTGAACACAGCGGGGGCGCCCCACCCACGGGTGGAGCGCCCCTCGACAAGAGCCGGCGGACGGTGCGGTCCGGCTACTCGCCGGACAGCACCGCCCGAGCCGCCTCGCGCGCCTCCTCGGCGCTGTCCGCGGCCCGCGCCGCCGCGGCGGCCCGCTCGCACTGGGCCAGCGTGTACTTCGCCAGAGCCGCGCGGACGTAGGGAATCGACGCCGCACCCATGGAAAGGGAGGTGACACCCAGACCGGTCAGCACACAGGCGAGCAGCGGGTCGGACGCCGCCTCACCGCAGACACCACAGCTCTTGCCCTCGGCCGTCGCCGACTCCGCGGACAACGCGACCAGGTCGAGCAGCGCGGGCTGCCACGGGTCCTGGAGCCGGGACACCGCGCCCACCTGACGGTCGGCGGCGAACGTGTACTGCGCGAGATCGTTCGTCCCCAGCGACAGGAACTCGACCTCCTGAAGAATCGAACGCGCCCGCAGCGCGGCCGAGGGAATCTCCACCATCGCACCGAACTTCGCCCGCAGTCCGGCCTCGCGACAGGCGTCGGCGAACGCCTTGGCGTCGGCACGGTCCGCCACCATCGGGGCCATCACCTCGAGGTAGACGGGCAAGCCCTCGGCCGCCTTCGCCAGCGCGGTGAGCTGGGTGCGCAGCACATCGGGATGGTCCAGCAGGGTCCGAAGACCGCGCACGCCGAGCGCCGGGTTCGGTTCGTCGGCCGGGGTCAGGAAGTCCAGCGGCTTGTCCGCACCCGCGTCCAGCACACGGACGACGACCCGTCCCTCGGGAAACGCCTCGAGGACCTGCCGATAGGCCTCGATCTGCTTCTCCTCGGAGGGAGCGTTCTTGCTGTCGTCCAGGAAGAGGAACTCGGTCCGGAACAGGCCGACACCCTCGGCACCGGCCGCGACAGCGGCCGGCACGTCGGACGGGCCTCCGACATTCGCCAGCAGCGGCACCTTGTGACCGTCGGCGGTGGCACCGGGCCCGCTCGAGGCCGCCAGTGCGGCCTTGCGCTCGGCGGCCGCCGCGCGCAACTGCGCCTTCTTCTCATCGCTCGGATTCACGAAGATCTCGCCGGTGCTGCCGTCGACGGCGATCAGCGTTCCCTCGGCCAGCTCCCCGGCACCGGGCAGCGCCACCACGGCCGGAACACCCAACGCTCGCGCGAGGATCGCGCTGTGGCTGGTCGGCCCGCCCTCCTCCGTGACGAAGCCGAGCACCAGCGTCGGGTCCAGCAGTGCCGTGTCGGCCGGGGCGAGGTCACGCGCGACCAGGACGTACGGCTCGTCGCTGTCCGGGACACCCGGCATGGGCACCCCAAGAAGCCGGGCGACGATACGATTCCGCACGTCGTCGAGGTCGGCCACTCGACCGGCCAGGTACTCCCCGGCGTTCGCGAGCAGCTCGCGGTAGGAAGCGAAGGCGTCGTACACCGCCCGCTCGGCGGTGCTGCCGACGGCTACCCGCCGGTCCACATCCGCCATCAGCTCGGGGTCCTGGGCCATCAGGGCCTGCGCCTCGAGCACCGCCTGGGCTTCGCCGCCCGCCAGATTGCCGCGCGCCATCAGGTCGGCGGCCACCGCCTCGACGGCCTGTCGGGCCCGTCCCTGCTCGCGCTCCGCCTCTTCCGCCCGGATCTGCTTGGCCGGCGGTTCGAGCACCGCCGTTCCCATGTGCCGAACCTCGCCGATCGCCACACCGTGGCTCACGCCGACGCCTCGCAGCGTTGTCTCCATCTCACCCGTCTCCGATAGTGCGGCGGGTCCCGCCGCCGCGGTGGTTGTCCTGCGCGCCGTCATAAGACGGCACTGACGTCAGCTCCAGAGGAAGAGGCTGTCGCCGGCCTTGACGTCGCCGTCGTCACGGAGCTCGGAGAGCGCCTCGGCTGTGGCCTCCAGGGCCACGATCGGGCAGATCGGGGACTTGCCGGCGGCCTCGACGGCGCCCGGGTTCCAGCGGATCACGGCCTGGCCGCGCGTCACGGTGTCTCCCTTGTTGACGAGGAGTTCGAATCCCTCGCCGTTGAGCTGCACGGTGTCGATCCCGAGGTGGGTGAGGACCCCGTGACCGCTCTCGTCGACGACGACGAACGCGTGCGGGTGAAGGGAAACGATGACTCCGTCCACCGGAGCGACCGCCTCCGAAGGCTCACGCGCGGGGTCGATGGCGGTCCCCGGACCGACCATGGCCCCGGAGAAGACGGGATCCGGCACAGCTGCCAGTCCGATGGCGCGTCCTGCGATAGGGGACGTCACGGTGGTCATGGGAAGCCTCCCGGAGATGGAGCTGCATAGGGGCCGTCACTGCTGGTATCGAACGGCGCACTGGGCAGCAGGGTATGTCATATGAAGTGCCGGTTCCGCACGAGAGCTCCCGAATCATGGTCTAGACCACATCCCGAATCGATTTGCACCCGCTCCGCGGCCCCGTGTACAGTCGTACCCCTGCTTGAGAACGAGCGGCGCCACTTGGTGCCCTTGCTCAGCGGAACCCAACTTGTCAGATCCTATCTCGGGGTCATCTTCTGCATGCCTGCAGGACGGTGGTCAGAGAGACGGAAAAACACTGATAGAGTCGGAATCGCCGGAAAGGGAAACGCGGAAGCGGAAACCTGGAAAGCACCGAGGAAATCGGGTCGGAAAGATCTGATAGAGTCGGAAACGCAAGACCGAAGGGAAGCGCCCGGAGGAAAGCCCGAGAGGG
>NZ_JBHWCC010000051.1:0-65269 GCF_042735715.1 Streptomyces sp. NPDC059582 | reverse complement strand
CGGCGTTTCTCCGGACGATGTCGGTGAGATTGCCGTCCGCAGGGACCTCGTACAAAGCCGGAAGGCTGAACTCGCGCAAGACTGCTGCTCCTCATAGGGCGCCGGCGCCACGACGTTGTGTGATGCGACGGTGCGGTCCAAGGCTCGGGCAGGTACCCGGGCGTCGCCGGCGGGTGGAGGCCCGCTGGTTGAATTCCTGAGTACGACTGGACTGCCCGGACGTTACCCGCCGGTATGGCTTCTTCGACAGGGGGTCCCGGCGAGATGTTCGCTGCGTCACACAGATTGGTGTTCCTTCGCGCACAGTAGTCCACGCATTAACTGACTAGCCAGTAACCGCAGGTCCCGCCGCCACTGTTCACATATGCCGCACACGCCTACCCTTGATCGACATGGCACCCACATCAGCCGGTAACCGGAGGACCCGCGTCCATGTGGTCAGCGACGTGCATGGCAACGCCCGTGACCTGGCCAGAGCGGGCGACGGCGCCGACGCGTTGATCTGCCTCGGCGACCTGGTCCTCTTCCTCGACTACGCCGACCACTCGCGCGGCATCTTCCCCGACCTGTTCGGCGTCGAGAACGCCGACCGCCTCGTGGAACTGCGCACCGCCCGCCGCTTCGAGGAGGCACGGGAACTCGGCGCCCGGCTGTGGGCGGGGGTCGGCTCCGACCGGTCGGTCGTGATCGAGACCGCGATCCGCAAGCAGTACGCCGAGTTGTTCGCCGCGTTCCCGACACCGACGTACGCCACCTACGGCAATGTCGACATGCCGTCCCTCTGGCAGGAGTACGCCGGACCGGGCACGACCGTCCTCGACGCGCAGCGGGTGGAGATCGGCGGCCGGGTCTTCGGCTTCGTCGGCGGCGGCCTCAGGACGCCGATGCGGACCCCTTACGAGATCAGCGACGAGGAGTACGCGGCGAAGATCGAGGCGGTGGGCGAGGTGGACGTGCTGTGCACCCACATTCCGCCCGAGGTGCCCGAACTGGTCTACGACACCGTCGCGCGCCGCTTCGAGCGCGGCAGCCGCGCCCTGCTGGACGCGATCCGGCGCACGCGCCCCCGCTACTCGCTGTTCGGCCACGTCCACCAGCCACTGGTCCGACGGATGCGGATCGGGGCGACGGAGTGCGTGAATGTCGGGCACTTCGCCGGGTCCGGGCGGCCGTGGGCGCTGGAATGGTGAGAGGGCGCAGGTGGGGTGACATCGGCCCGTCGTGTGCGCGGTAGCCTTCACGCTGCACACACCTGCGCAGCAGCACGCACCACGACGTCTTACCGGCCCGCATCTGGAGGAGCCACGGCGATGGCGGAACACACCAGCTCGAGCATCACCATCGAGGCGGCACCGGCCGATGTGATGGGAGTGATCGCCGACTTCGCCCGCTACCCGGACTGGACCGGCGAGGTGAAGGAGGCGGAGGTCCTCAAGACCGACGACCAGGGCCGCGCCGAGCAGGTCCGTCTCGTCATGGACGCCGGAGCGATCAAGGACGACCAGACGCTGGCGTACACCTGGACCGGCGCGAACGAGGTCTCCTGGACCCTGGTCAAGTCCCAGATGCTGCGCTCGCTCGACGGCTCCTACGTGCTGAAGCCCGCGGGCGGCGGCGGGACCGAGGTGACCTACCTGCTCACCGTCGACGTCAAGATCCCGATGCTCGGCATGATCAAGCGTAAGGCGGAGAAGGTCATCATCGACCGGGCGCTGGCGGGACTGAAGAAGCGGGTCGAGTCGGGCGGGAAGTAGCGGAACGCGCGGCCGGCGCGCGGAGGTACCGTTCACCCCCATGCGCACCATCCTGATCACGGGCCCGGGCGGTTCCGGTCGTACGACCGTCGCCGCCGCCACCGCCCTGCGCGCGGCACGCGAGGGCACCAGGACCCTGCTGCTCGGCGCCGACCGCACCGACACCCTCGGTACGGCCCTGGGCACGGCGACCGGCGGCACCCCGGTGCGGGTCACCCCCCAGCTCACCGTCTGGCGCCCCGACGCCGTCGCCGGATTCCGTGACGACCTCGCGGCCTTCCAGGACCGCGTCTCCTCCGTCCTCGACCTCCTCGGCGCCTCCCGTCTCGACGCCGAGGAGCTCACCCCGCTGCCCGGCACGGAGGAGCTCAACCTGCTCCGCGCGCTGCGCGACGCCTCGCTCTCGCAGACCCATGACCTGCTCGTCGTCGACCTGCCCGCCACCCCGCAGGCCCTCGCCCTGCTCGCGCTGCCCGAGGAACTGCGCCGCTATCTGCGCCGCCTGCTTCCGCCCGAACGGCAGGCCGCCCGCGCCCTGCGCCCGGTCCTCGGCCGGCTCGCGGGCGTCCCGATGCCCAGCGAGGCGCTGTACGAGACGGCCACCCGGTGGGACGTGGAGCTCGCCGCGGTGGAGGCCGTCCTCGCGCACCGGGACACGGCCGTACGCCTGGTCGGCGAGCCCGGACCGGCCGGCGCCGAGGCGGTACACGCCGCCGAGCTCGGTCTCGCCCTGCGCGGCCTGCCCGTGGAGTGCCTCGTCGCCAACCGTGTCCTGCCCGAGACCGCCGGGGACCCCTGGCTCGCCGGACTCGTCGCCCAGCAGCGCAAGGCGCTCGCCGACTGGCAGGAGTCGCACGTCGTGCACCCGGTCGCCCACCTGGGCCGCGACCCGCACGGCGCCGACGACCTGGCCGCCCTCGACGCCCCCGGCGTCAACCCGGCGCCCGCCCCGGTCGAGTGGCCCGTGACCGACCGGCTCGCCGCGGACGGGGTGCTCGTCTGGCACCTCCCGCTGCCCGGCGCGATACGGGACGAGCTCGACCTCGTCCGGCGCGGTGACGAACTCGTCGTCACGGCCGGACAGTTCCGCCGGATCGTCGCCCTGCCCTCGGCCCTGCGCCGCTGCACCGTCGACGGCGCCGCCCTGCGTGACGGGGAGCTGCGTGTCCGGTTCGCCCCGGACCCCGCGCTGTGGCCGCGGGCCAGGTGAAGGAGATACCGCCGTTCGGGTAACGTCGTAGGGACGAACCGTAGTCAGGAGTCCGTCATGAGCGAAGCCGAGAACCCGGGGGTCCGGGCGACCGACGACGACGCCTGGGCCAAGGCCTGTGCCGAGGACCTCGAGGCCGAGCGGGCCCGCCGCCGCACCGACTACGGCCGGCCTCAGGGCTCGGCCGCCGAGGAGCTGCGCAAGCTCGTCGACGCGGTCGCCGACAAGCTGTCCGGCCTCCAGTCCCCGTTGTTCGGGGCGGTCGCCGGGCCGGCCGCGCAGCAGGTGGTGCGCCAGGTCGTGCAGCAGGCCAAGGCCGCCGTCGAGCCCGTGATAGAGCGCAATCCGGACGTCTTCGACCACCTCGCCGCGGCCGGCGGCGAACTGCTCGCCGCCTACCGCTCCGCCGTCCAGGCCCAGGAACAGCGCTGGACGGGCCGGTCCGCGGACCTCGACGACGACCTCAAGGACCTCGGCGACCGCCGTGACCGCGGTGACGAGGGCGGCCCCGGGGAACGCATCGACTTGGACTGAAGACCCCTCGGGTACGGTTGGCCGTAGCGGGGCTCGACCGAAACTGAGGGATTCATGGGACTCACCATCGGCGTCGATATCGGCGGCACGAAGATCGCGGCCGGCGTGGTCGACGAGGAAGGCAACATCCTCTCGACCCACCAGGTGCCGACCCCGGGCACGCCCGAGGGCATCGTCGACGCGATCGCCGCTGCCGTCGAAGGCGCACGCGTGGGGCACGAGATCGTCGGCGTGGGCATCGGTGCCGCCGGCTATGTCAACCGTCAGCGCTCGACGGTCTACTTCGCGCCGAACATCGACTGGCGCCAGGAGCCGCTGAAGGACGAGGTCGAGGCCCGCGTCGGCCTCCCGGTCGTCGTGGAGAACGACGCGAACGCCGCGGCCTGGGGCGAGTACAAGTTCGGCGCCGGCAAGGGCCACCGCAACGTCATCTGCATCACCCTCGGCACCGGCCTCGGCGGCGGCATCATCATCGGCAACAAGCTGCGCCGCGGGCACTTCGGCGTGGCCGCCGAGTTCGGCCACATCCGCATGGTGCCGGACGGCCTGCTGTGCGGCTGCGGCTCCCAGGGCTGCTGGGAGCAGTACGCGTCCGGCCGCGCCCTGGTGAGATACGCCAAGCAGCGCGCCAACGCCACCCCCGAGCACGCCGACCTGCTGCTGTCCCTGGGTGACGGCACCCCCGACGGCATCGAGGGCAAGCACATCTCCATGGCCGCCCGGCAGGGCGACCCGGTCGCCGTCGACTCCTACCGCGAGCTGGCCCGCTGGGCCGGCGCGGGCCTCGCCGACCTGGCCTCGCTCTTCGACCCCTCCGCGTTCATCGTCGGCGGCGGCCTCTCGGACGAGGGCGAGCTGGTCCTCGACCCGATCCGCAAGTCGTACAAGCGCTGGCTGGTCGGCGGCAACTGGCGTCCGGTCGCCGACGTGATCGCGGCCCAGCTCGGCAACAAGGCCGGCCTGGTGGGCGCGGCCGACCTGGCCCGGGAGCCCGACCCGATCATGTGATCCCCGTTCTTGTCGACAGCGCCCGCCGAGCCCGCGTCCGGGACGGCGGGCGCTGTCGCGCCGCGGGTGCCGTCGCGCCCGGCACTCCGGGCACTGTCGTGCGGGGTGCGCCGGGCACCGTCGGACCGGGCGGCGCCCTACCCGGACGTACGGGACGCCACGGCGTATCTTGATCGGCATGGCGACCTCTGCGCTGCTGCCCAACTCCCGTACCGAGCCGGACGGTTCGGCCGTTGTCCGAGTCCTGTCCTACAACATCCGCTCGATGCGCGACGACACCGGCGCGCTGGCCCGGGTGATCGGCGCCTGCGCCCCCGACCTGGTCCTCGTCCAGGAGGCGCCGCGGTTCTTCCGCTGGCGCAAGAAACTGGCCCGCCTCGCCACCGCGTCCGGACTGGTGATCCTCTCCGGCGGCGGCACGGCCGCGGGGCCCGCGATCCTCTGCTCGCTGCGCGCGACCGTCGAACGGACCGAGGACGTGCTGCTGCCGCTCACCCCCGGACTGCACCGACGGGGCTTCGCGACGGCCGTCGTACGGTTCGGCGGTGCCCGGCTCGGGGTCCTGAGCTGCCACCTCAGCCTTCAGCAGGACGAGCGCTACGACCAGGGCGGACTGCTCCTCGACCGGCTCACCGGGCTGGGCGTGGAGCACGCGGTCGCGGGCGGTGACCTCAACGAACGCCCCGGGGGCCGCACCTTCCGGCGGCTGTCCGAGGGCCTCCAGGACTGCTGGGCCACCGCGCCCTGGGGCGGGGAGTACACCTCCACGCCCACCGACCCGCACCAGCGCATCGACGCGCTCTTCGCGACGAAGGGGGTGCGGGTGCTGGGCTGCGGGGTGCCGTTGGGGCAGCCCGGCGTGACCGGGACCGACCTGCGGGCGGCCACCGATCACCTGCCGGTGCTGGCCGCCCTGTACGTGCCCGCGAGCTGAGGCCGGCCGGGGCTCGGCCGGCTCGGCCCGCTCGGCGGGCCCGGCCGGCTCGGCCCGCTCAGACCACCGCGCCCCGGCCCGGGTCGCCCTCGTCCTCGTCGTCCGTCCTCATCCGCACCACGAGCGTGGCGAAGCCGCCCAGGAAGCCGCCGATGCCGAGCGTCGTCAGCCACCAGGTCATGTCCCAGCCGAGCAGGACCGCCACCAGGAGCAGGATCGGGCCGCCGACCACTCCCAGCCACGCGAACCGGGAGGTCGTGTCCGTGGTGGGCAGGGGCGGCGGCTCGGGCGGCACGAAGTGACCCTCGTCGTCCTCCCCGAGGTCCTCCTCGGCCGCCTCCGGCGCGGTGTAGTCGCGCGGCCCGAGGCCGGGCGCGTAGGAGACCGAGCTGCCGAGCGGCTTGGCGGGCTGCTTCTCCTCCGGCTGTTCGTCGTTCGGCTCGGCCTCGAGCAGGGCCAGGTCCTCGACCTTCTTGAAGGGCTTGGCGCCCGGCGGGTCCGGCGGCTCCGTGCCGTATCCCGCGACGATCGCCGCCCACGCGGCCTCCTCGTCGAAGGCGACGCCCGAGTCCTCCGGCTCGTGCTCCACGGGCACGTCGTGGCCCCCGCGGTCCTCCCGCTCCTCGCGGTCCTCGCGGTCCGAGTCGTGCTCAGCCACCTGCGGCCGTCCCTTCCTTACCGACACTGGGTGCGAGCCGGCCGATGAATGCGTAGCTCTCCTCGAAGACACGGTCCGCGTCGTGGTCCAACGTCGCCACGTGGTAGCTCTGTTCCAGCTTGACCTCCGTCACGTCCGTCGAGGACACCCGACTCAGCACGCGGGCGGAGTCGGCCGGGGGCACGACGTGGTCCTGCGGACTGCGCAGGAGCAGCAGCGGCTGGGTGACCTGCGCCAGCTCGCCGTCGACCAGCCCGAGGAAGGTCCGCAGGGAGTGGGCCGCGTGCAGCGGCACCCGGTCGTAGCCGATCTCCGCGGCGCCGTCCTTCGCGATGTCGTCGGCGATTCCCCTGGTCGTCCTGACGAGGTGACGGGCGACCGGGAGGGCGTACGCGGACAGGCCGTGGACCTTGTTCGCGGGGTTGACGACGATCACGCCGGCGACGCCGTCCCCGTGCCGGGCGGCGAGCCGCAGGGCCAGCGCCCCGCCCATGGACAGGCCGGCCACGAACACCCGGGCACAGCGGTCGCGCAGGGCGCGCAGCTCCCGGTCGACCTCCGCGTACCAGTCCTGCCAGCCGGTGAGCTGGAGGTCCTCCCAGCGGGTGCCGTGTCCCGGCAGCAGGGGCAGCGACACGGTCAGCGCGCGCTCGGCGAGGTATTCCGCCCAGGGGCGCAGCGACTGCGGGGAACCGGTGAAACCGTGGCAGAGGAGGACACCGACCTCCCCGCCCTCATGGCGGTACGGCTCGGCTCCAGGAAGGACCGGCACCTTCGGTCTCCTGTTCATGTCAGGGTCGTGAACTCTTCCGGGTGTGGTTCACCGTACGCGACCGCACTGACACCGACCAGGGCCGTCGGGCTCATTGACGGCACTCCGGGTTAAGGTCTGAGCGACACAAACAGGAGGCACTCGGTTGTTGTACGGCGCGATGAAGGTTTCCATCGGCGGGCCGCTGAAGATGATCTTCAGGCCTTGGGTGGAAGGCCTGGAGAACGTACCCGCCGAGGGCCCGGCGATCCTTGCGAGCAACCACCTGTCCTTCTCGGACTCGTTCTTCCTGCCCGCCGTCCTCGACCGCAAGGTGACCTTCATCGCGAAGGCCGAGTACTTCACCACGCCCGGGGTGAAGGGCCGGCTGACGGCCGCCTTCTTCAAGGGCGTCGGCCAGCTCCCGGTGGACCGCTCCGGCGCGCGCGGCGCCGGTGAGGCCGCCATCAAGAGCGGTATAGAGGTGCTGGAGAGCGGCGAGCTGTTCGGTATCTACCCGGAGGGCACGCGCTCGCCCGACGGCCGCCTCTACCGCGGCAAGCCCGGCGGCCTCGCGCGCGTGGCGCTCGCCACCGGAGCGCCCGTCATCCCGGTCGCCATGATCGACACGGAGAAGATCCAGCCGCCCGGGAAGGTCATGCCGAAGGTGATGCGGCCCGGCATCCGGATCGGCAAGCCGCTGGACTTCAGCCGCTACCAGGGCATGGAGCACGACCGTTTCGTACTCCGCGCGGTGACCGACGAGGTCATGTACGAGATCATGCGGCTGTCCGGCCAGGAGTACGTCGACATCTACGCGACGGCCGCCAAGCGGCAGCTCTCGGACGCGGCGAAGGCGGAGAAGGAAGCGGAGAAGGCGGCGGAGAAGGCGGCCAAGGCCGCGCTCGCGCAGGCCGTCAGGGAACAGGCCGAGAAGGACAGGTCGGAGCACAAGCCGGAGCACAAGCCGCAGACCTAGAGCCCGGGCACGACTTCCCGGGGGTGGGGCGTGGGGGGATTGGCCAAGCGCGTCAGAGTCATGAGGATGTCCGTCGAGCAGCCGCTGTGGCGCGCGCTCACCGCCTACCGGGTGCTGACCATGCTGTACGCGGTCGGTTTATTCGCCACCGCCTACGACGGTTTCGTCCGCCCCTGGGTGGCCATCGCCTACTACGTCGTCCTGTGCGGATGGACCCTGGCCACCCTGCCGAAGGTCGCGAACGCGGCGAGCTGCACGAAACGATTCCTCGCCCTGGACCTCGCGGTCGCGCTCACCGGCATCCTGCTCACGCCGGTCGCCGACTCCCACGCGCGGATCCTCGACGGGGGCCCGACCCTGCCGTCGATATGGACCGCGGGATCCGTCCTGGCCTTCGCCGTCAAGGGCGGCTGGCGCTGGGCGGCCGGCGCCTCCACCCTGGTGGCCGCCGTGAACCTCGTCGAGCGCGGCACTCCGGCCCGCGACACCGTCCACAACGTGATCCTCGTCTGGGTCGCCTCCATCGCCATCGGCTACGTCGTCGAGGTCGCCCGCGCCTCCGAGCGCACCCTCGCCCGCGCCTTGGAGATCGAGGCCGCGACCAGGGAGCGGGAGCGGCTCGCCCGCGACATCCACGACGGCGTGCTCCAGGTGCTGGCGATGGTCCAGAGGCGCGGCGCGGTCATCGGCGGCGAGGCGGCCGAGCTGGGCCGGATGGCGGGGGAGCAGGAGGTGGCGCTGCGCACCCTGGTCTCGGGCGGCATGGTCCCGGTGTCCCGGGTGTCGCGGGACGCCGCCGACGGGGCGCTGGTCCACGCGGTCGACGAATCCGAGGACGACGGCCCGGTGGACCTGCGCGCGCTGCTCGCCCGCTACGCCGCCGCCCGGGTCAGCCTCGCCGAGCCCGGTGCCCCGGTGCTGCTGGCCCCGGCCGTCGCTAAGGAGCTGGCCGCGGCCGTCGGGGCGGCCCTGGACAACGTACGCGGACACGCCGGGCCGGACGCGCGGGCCTGGATCCTGGTCGAGGACGAGCCCGGCTCGGTCGTCGTGACCGTCCGGGACGACGGGCCCGGCATCCCCGAGGGCCGGCTCGCGCAGGCCGAGGGCGAGGGCCGGCTCGGCGTGGCCCTGTCGATCCGGGGACGACTGCGCGACCTGGGCGGCAGCGCAGAGCTGTGCTCCACACCGGGGCAGGGCACGGAGGTGGAGCTGACGGTGCCGAAGGACGCGACGAAGAACACGACCGGCGCGAAGAACACGACCGACGCGAAGAACACGACCAGCACGACCAGCACGAAGAACACGAAGAACACGAAGAACACGAAGAACGACGCGACGACGTGACGCGGACGCGGGGGAAGGCGGAGCAGCAGCGATGAGTGAACAGCAGGGACCGATCAGGGTCATGGTCGTCGACGACCACCCCATGTGGCGCGACGCCGTGGCCCGCGACCTGGACGAGGCCGGCTTCGAGGTGGTCGCCACCGCGGGCGACGGCGAGCAGGCGGTGCGCCGCGCGAAGGCGGCCGTGCCCGACGTCCTGGTCCTCGACCTGAACCTGCCCGCGAAGCCCGGCGTCCAGGTCTGCAAGGAGGTCGTCGCCGCCGACCCGGCACTGCGGGTGCTGGTGCTGTCCGCGAGCGGCGAGCACGCCGACGTGCTGGAGGCGGTGAAGTCCGGCGCGACCGGCTATCTGCTGAAGTCGGCGTCGACGGAGGAACTGCTGGACGCCGTGCGCCGGACGGCCGTGGGCGACCCGGTCTTCACACCCGGCCTGGCCGGTCTGGTCCTCGGCGAGTACCGCCGCCTCGCCGCCGAGCCCGCGCCCTCGGCCGGCGCCGACGGGCCCGACGCGCCCCGGCTCACCGACCGCGAGACCGAGGTGCTGCGGCTGGTCGCCAAGGGTCTGAGCTACAAGCAGATCGCCGAGCGTCTGGTCATCTCCCACCGCACGGTCCAGAACCACGTCCAGAACACCCTGGGCAAGCTCCAGTTGCACAACCGGGTGGAACTGGTGCGGTACGCGATAGAGCGCGGGCTCGACGACGAGTAGCCGCGGGCTCGACGACGAGTAGCCGCAGGCCCGACGACGAATGGCCGTCGGGCCGACGACGGTCGGGACGGGCGCTGCCGACGCGTAAAGCCGATGAGCGGACCCCACACGTAAACAAACCGCCCGACAATTCACCGGAATTGCCTTTCCCACCCATGCCGAAGTGACCTGGATCACTATTACCGTGACCCTCACCAGGCAACCCGGCGAAGGGACATTTCCATGCGGGTCGGAGTACTGACCGGAGGCGGTGACTGCCCCGGGCTCAACGCCGTCATCCGGGGCATCGTGCGCAAGGGCGTACAGGAGTACGACTATGCGTTCGTCGGCTTCAAGGACGGCTGGCGGGGGCCCCTCGAAGGGGACACCGTCCGCCTCGACATCCCCGCGGTGCGCGGCATCCTGCCCCGCGGCGGCACGATCCTCGGCTCCTCGCGGACCAACCCGCTGAAGGTGGAGGACGGTATCCGCCGTATCAAGGACAACCTCGCCAAGCACGAGGTGGGGGCGCTCGTGGCGATCGGCGGCGAGGACACCCTCGGCGTCGCCGCCCGGCTGTCCGACGACTACGGCGTGCCGTGCGTCGGCGTGCCGAAGACCATCGACAACGACCTGTCCGCGACCGACTACACCTTCGGCTTCGACACCGCCGTGGGGATCGCGACCGAGGCGATCGACCGTCTGCACACCACCGCCGAGTCGCACATGCGCGTCCTCGTCTGCGAGGTGATGGGCCGTCACGCGGGCTGGATCGCCGTGCACTCCGGTCTGGCCGGCGGCGCCAACGTCATCCTCATCCCGGAGCAGCGCTTCGACGTCGACCAGGTGTGCGCCTGGGTCACCTCCCGCTTCAAGGCGTCGTACGCGCCGATCGTGGTCGTGGCGGAGGGCGCCATGCCGAAGGACGGGGACATGGTCCTCAAGGACCAGTCGCTCGACTCCTTCGGACACGTCCGGCTGTCCGGCGTCGGCGAGTGGCTCGCCAAGGAGATCGAGAAGCGCACGGGCAAGGAGGCCCGCACCACCGTGCTGGGGCACGTCCAGCGCGGCGGCACCCCGAGCGCCTTCGACCGCTGGCTCGCCACCCGCTTCGGGCTGCACGCCATCGAGGCCGTCCACGACGGCGACTTCGGCAAGATGGTCGCGCTGCGCGGCACGGACATCGTCCGCGTCCCGATCGCGGAGGCCACGGCCAAGCTGAAGACGGTGGACCCCAAGCTGTACGAGGAAGTCGGCGTGTTCTTCGGCTGAACCGAACGAACCGAACCGAACCGGACGAGAACGAACCGGACGAGAACGAACCGGACGAGAACGAACCGGACGAGAACGAACCGGACGAGAACGAACGGGACGAGAACGAACCGGACGAGAACGAACGGGACGAGAACGAACTGACCGATCGAACTGCCTGAACCGGCTCAATCGACCGAACCGGCGATACCGGGTTATGGGCCGTGCATTCGGCCCATAACCCAGCGAAACGGGAGCGGTCGTGGAGATCCTCGCCTTCGGCGTCCAGACGGACGAGAAGCCCCTGATCGAGCGGCTCGTCCTCGACTACACGGCCGGCCGCCGCTCGCGGAACGTGCTCGCGCCGCGCAGCTGACCGACCAGCTCCCGGACGACGGCGGGGCCGTTCAGCGTCAGCACCGACTCGGGGTGGAACTGGACGCCGGCGACCGCGTTCATGGGCGCGTCCCCGGTACGGCCGGGTCCGCGCAGGGCGTGCACCTCTCCGTTCGCGCCACGGCTGACCGTCACGCCCCGCGCGGCCAGCTCCGCGAGCGCGTCGTCGTCGCAGCGCGCCACGAAGCTGTTGTAGAAGCCCACGGTCTCGGGCCGCCCGAACAGGTCGATCTCCGTCTGGGCCCCCTGGTAAGGCACCTCCTTGCGGACGATCTCCAGCCCCAGCTCGGCCGCGATCAGCTCGTGCCCGAGGCAGACCCCGAGGACGCCGTGCCGGTGCTCCCGGAGCACCCGCGCGGTCAGCTCCCGCAGGAACCGCATCTTGGGGTCGGTGAGGTCCGAGGGATCGCCGGGGCCGGGCCCGAGGACGACCGGCCCCTCGTGCGCGAGCACCGCCTCCCGCAGTCCTGGCTCGTCGTAGCGCCGGACGGTCACGTCCAGCCCGCCCGACCGCAGCAGGTGCGCGAGCATCGCCGTGAAGGTGTCCTCCCCGTCGACGACCAGGGCGTGCCCGTCCAGCTCCGCCGTCCGCTCCTGCATCCGCAGCCAGAACGGCGCCAGCGAGGCCCGCCGCCCGTCCAGCGCGGCCCGCACCCGGGGATCGTCCGCCAGCCGGGGCCGCGAGCGCTCCCCGCGTGGCCGGGACGGACGCACCCCCAGCGCCGCCAGCACCCCCGCCGCCTTGGCGTGGGTCTCCGCGACCTCGCTCGCCGGGTCGGAGCCGCGCACGAGCGTGGCGCCGACCGCCACCCGCAGCCGCCCGGCCGGGTCGATGTCGGCGGTGCGGATGAGGATGGGGGAGTCGAGGGTCTGGGCCCCGCCGGCGTCCCGGCCGAGCAGTGCCAGGGCCCCCGCGTAGTAGCCGCGTGCGACCCCGTCCGGCCCGAGCGGCTCGTACCGCTCGATGACCCGGCAGGCGTTCTGCACGGGAGAGCCGGTGACGGTGGCCGCGAACATGGTCTCCTTCAGGACCTCCCGCACATCCAGCGAGGAGCGGCCGCGCAGCTCGTACTCGGTGTGCGCGAGGTGCGCCATCTCCTTCAGCCGCGGGCCGACGACGACCCCGCCCCGGTCGCCGACGGTGCACATCATCTTGAGCTCCTCGTCGACGACCATCGACAGCTCCTCGATCTCCTTGCCGTCGGCGAGGAAGTCCAGCAGGTGCTCCGGCGTGGGTCCCCCGTCCGGGTAGCGGTACGTTCCGCTGATCGGGTTCATCACCACCGTGCCGCCGGACATCCGGACGTGCACCTCCGGGCTGGCGCCGACCAGTGTGCGTTCCCCGGTGTGCACCACGAAGGTCCAGTACGCGCCCCGCTCGCCCGCCAGCAGCCGGCGGAACAGCGCGAGGGCGTCCGCGCGGCCGAACCCGGGGAGCTCACCGGTGTAGGTCCGCCGGATCACGAAGTTCGCGCCCTCGCCCCGCCCGATCTCGTCGCGCAGCACCCGCCCGACGATCCGCGCGTACTCCTCGTCCTCGACGTCGAAGCCGCCCTCCTCGACCCGTACCTCGTGTCCCGGCAGCTGGGCCAGGGCGTCGGCGAGCGGGACGGCGTACGTCTCCTCGGGGGTCAGGAACGCCAGCGGCGTGCCGTCGTCGCGTACGTCGAAGCCGCGCTCACGGATCTGGCGGAAGGGGATGAGGGCCAGGCCCTCGGCGGGGAGGTCGGCGAGCCGGTCGTACGTGTCGACCGGTCCGAGCAGCACCTCCACGACCGCGTCGTCGTGGCCGGGGGCGCGGCGGCGCAGCAGGGCGAACGGGCGGGGGTCGTCGAGCAGGTCGAGCAGGCGCATGGGTCCGTGTCCTTCGAGGTGGGAGGAACGGCCCGGCGCGGGCGGAAAACGCCGAAGGCCGCCCTCGGGCGGCCTTCGCGAAAGTCTTGCGTACGCGCAGTCAGTGGGCCGCCGGATGAGCGGTCCACCACCAGTTCCGGGTCGAGATCCCGGGAGAAGGCGCGAACATGTCTGGCACCCTACCCCATGCCCGCCCGGCGGGCGGACCGATCCGCGAGACGACGTCTCACCTGTCGAGCCGGACGAAAACGACTCGACACGACCCCGTAATGTTGGGGGTGTGACCGTGAACGCTAAGACCAGCGCCAGCGCTGGCAACACCTGGCGAGACCTGCCCGCGGCGCAGCAGCCCGAGTACCCCGACACCGAGGCTCTGCGCGCAGTGATCGCGGACCTCGAGTCGTATCCGCCGCTCGTCTTCGCGGGCGAGTGCGACCAGCTGCGCGCCCGGATGGCGGCCGTCGCCAAGGGAGAGGCGTTCCTCCTCCAGGGCGGCGACTGCGCCGAGGCCTTCGACGCGGTGTCGGCCGACCACATCCGCAACAAGCTCAAGACCCTGCTCCAGATGGGCGCCGTGCTGACGTACGCCGCCTCGGTGCCCGTGGTGAAGGTGGGCCGCATCGCCGGCCAGTACTCCAAGCCGCGCTCCAAGGGCACCGAGACCCGCGACGGCGTGACGCTGCCCACCTACCGGGGCGACTCGGTCAACGGCTTCGAGTTCACCGAAGAGGCCCGCATCCCGGACCCCGAGCGCCTGAAGCGGATGTACAACGCCTCCGCCTCCACGCTCAACCTGGTGCGCGCCTTCGCCACCGGCGGTTACGCCGACCTGCGGCAGGTGCACGCCTGGAACCAGGACTTCGTGAAGTCGTCCCCGTCCGGGCAGCGCTACGAGCAACTGGCGCGCGAGATCGACAACGCGCTGAACTTCATGCGGGCCTGCGGCACGGACCCGGAGGAGTTCAAGACGGTCGAGTTCTTCTCCTCGCACGAGGCGCTGCTGCTCGACTACGAGTCCGCCCTGACCCGGGTCGACTCCCGCACCGGACAGCTGTACGACGTCTCGGCGCACATGGTGTGGGTCGGCGAGCGCACCCGGCAGCTGGACCACGCGCACATCGAGTTCGCGTCGAGGATCCGCAACCCGATCGGCGTCAAGCTCGGCCCGACCACCACGGCCGAGGAGGCGCTGCAGTACATCGAGCGGCTCGACCCGGACCGCGAGCCGGGCCGCCTCACCTTCATCGTGCGGATGGGCGCGGACAAGGTCCGCGACAAGCTGCCCGAGCTGGTCGAGAAGGTGACCGCCTCCGGCGCGTCCGTCGCCTGGATCACCGACCCGATGCACGGCAACACGTACGAGGCGGCCTCCGGCCACAAGACCCGCCGCTTCGACGACGTGCTCGACGAGGTCAAGGGCTTCTTCGAGGTCCACAAGGGCCTGGGCACCCACCCGGGCGGCATCCATGTGGAGCTCACCGGTGACGACGTCACCGAGTGCGTGGGCGGCGGCGACGAGATCTTCGTCGACGACCTGCACCAGCGCTACGAGACGGCCTGCGACCCGCGTCTGAACCGCAGCCAGTCGCTCGACCTGGCGTTCCTGGTCGCGGAGATGTACCGGTCACAGTGACGGTGCGGTCGGTCACCGGAGCGTGAAGTGGGGCGTGGATCACATCGGATCCACGCCCCACCCGACTTTTATGGTTCCTGTGTGGCGGGTAAGGTTAGGTTAGCCTCACCGATCATCGGGCTTCGGTAATTCGGTTCGGCAAGACCTTTGGCCCCAGACCAGTGACCCTGTCGGGAGGTGACTTCGCGTGTTCGTGTGCAGCTGCTTCGGTGTGACCGAGGCGCAGGTCAAGCAGCACGCGGAGAACGGTGCCTGCACCCCTCGCCAGATAGCCTCCGCCTGCAAGGCGGGCACGGACTGCGGGTCGTGCGTGCGCCGGATCCAGGCTCTCCTCGGCCGGGGCGCGTGCCCGCGGCGTGAGCTGGCCGACGAGGGTATGCCGGTGCTCGCCGAACTGTCCGGGCTGCCCGGCCTGGAAGAGGCGGCCTAGGGGCCTGCCCGGCCCTAGCTCTCCGGCTGTTCGATCAGCTGCGCGAGGTAGAGCGCCTCACCGAGCTTCTCCACCAGCTCCAGCTGGGTGTCGAGGTAGTCGATGTGGTGCTCCTCGTCGGCGAGGATGTCCTCGAAGATGTTCGCGGACGTGATGTCGCCCTTCTCGCGCATCACCTTGATCCCGCGCTTGAGGCGGTCGATCGCCTCGACCTCCACCTGCCGGTCGGCCTCGAACATCTCCTTGACCGTCTGTCCCACCCGCACGTGGAACAGCCGCTGGTAGTTCGGCAGACCCTCCAGGAACAGAATCCGGTCGGTCAGCACCTCCGCGTGCTTCATCTCGTCGAACGACTCGTGCCGCGTGTACTTCGCGAGCTTCGTCCAGCCGAAGTTCTCCTGCATCTTCGCGTGCAGGAAGTACTGGTTGATCGCGGTGAGCTCGCCGGTGAGCTGCTCGTTCAGGAACTCGATGACCTCGGGGTCGCCCTGCATCGCAGAGGCTCCTTCCACGGTGGGGAACGGGGGAGGTTGCGGGCGCATGATTTCACCGGTGTCGAAGATCGTCCAGTAAGTGCGTACTTAGTAAGTTAGTGCATGCTTAGTACCAGTTGCCCGTTTCGGTAGTCCCTGGTCCGATGCACTGCCCGAGGTCTGTCAGGATGGAGACATGGGTCAGCCGGTGGAGCGGGAATCAGGAGCAGCGGTACGGACCGAGCTTCCGCCGGGACAGCGACTCCAGCGCGGCTGGCCGGTCACGCACTACGGGCCGGTGCCCAAGTTCCGGCCCGAGCGCTGGGAGTTCAGGGTCTTCGGGGCCACCGCCGACGGCGACAAGCGCTGCTGGAACCACGAGGAGCTCACGGCCCTGCCGTACGCCTCCGTGGTGGCGGATCTGCACTGCGTCACGAAGTTCAGCATGCTCGGCGCCGAGTGGGGTGGCATCCCCGCGCGCACCATCCTGGAGATCGCCCCGCCCGCAGCGGCGGTCACCCATGTGATGGTGTGGGCGGAGTACGGCTTCAGCTCCAACCTCCGGCTGGCGGACTTCGCCGCCGAGCGCACCATCTTCGCCACCCACAAGGACGGCGAACTGCTAACGGCGGAACACGGCTTCCCGCTCCGCCTGGTCGTCCCCCACCTGTACGCCTGGAAGGGCCCCAAGTGGGTGCGCGGCGTGGAGTACATGACCGCCGACCGCCGCGGCTTCTGGGAGGAGCGCGGCTACCACAACGTCGGCGACCCCTGGCGCGAGCAGCGCTACTCCTACCAGGAGAAGCCCGGGGACGGCCCCGAACTCTGAGTGGTCAGTGCCGGTGGTACCGGTGCACCACCGCGTGCCCCTTGCCGCGGCCGATCATCCACTTGTTGACGGGTGTCGTGACGACGAAGGCGATCACCAGGGAGATCGCCAGCGATCCCCAGAAGAGCGGGTCGCCCAGCTCCGCGTCCATCGCGTCCGGCCACAGCGCGATCACGCCGTTGTCGATCAGCTCCATCACGGCGATCGACAGGGTGTCCGCGGCGAGTGCCACCCGGAAGGCGGCCCGGAAGCCGACACCGGCCTTCAGCACTCCACGCAGGGTGAGCGAGTAACCGAAGACGAACGCCAGGACGATCGCCAGGACCGTGGTCGACACGTTTCCCCAGCCCAGCGCGGTGCCGATCACCATGCCGAGCACCTCGCCGATGGCGCACCCGGTCAGACAGTGCAGGGTGGCCTGGGCGGCCATCGACCAGGTGGCGCCCGCGGTTCCGTCGGCCGTCCCCTCGTGCGCGTGTGCGTGTGCCTCGTGCTGCATGCGTGCCCCCGATGCCGGTGTGCGGTTGCCGCGTGCAGCAAGAACCGTATACCCCCTAGGGGTATTCCGTCAGTGGGTCAGGAATCACGGAGTTTCTTCAGCCGCGCCACGTCCGCCGCGTGTCCCTCCTTGCCGCCCGGCGTCTCGATGATCAGCGGGACGCCCGCGGTCGCGGGGTGCGTCAGCAGCGCCCGGAACGGGTCTTCGCCGATGTGACCGGCGCCGATGTTCTCGTGCCGGTCCTTGTGCGCGCCGGCCACGTCCTTGGAGTCGTTGGCGTGGATCAGCCGCAGCCGGCCCTCGCCGACGGTGTCCACCAGCAGATCGAGGGTCTGGTGCATGCCGCTCGGGCCGGTCAGGTCGTGGCCCGCCGCGAAGATGTGGCAGGTGTCCAGGCACACGCCCAGCTTCGGGTGGGCGTCCAGCGCCTCGAAGTACGGCCCGAAGTCCCAGGTCCGGGAACAGAGCGAGGCACCCTGGCCGGCGGTGGACTCCAGCAGCAGGTACGGGTCGTCGTCGTGGGTGAGTTCGTCGAGCAGCGGCAACAGGTGCTCGCGCACCTGCTTCAGGGCCACGGACCGCTCACGCCCGCCGGTCGCGCTCCCGGTGTGCACGACCACGCCGAGCGCGCCGATCTCCCGCCCGCGCCGCAGCGAGTGCCGCAGCGACTCCACCGACTTCTGCACGGTCGCCTCGGTGTGCGAGCCGAAGTTGATCAGGTACGGGGCGTGTACGTACGCCGGGATCGACTCCGCCGCGCACGCCGCGCGGAACTCCTCGTCCTGCCGCGGGTTGCCGGGGGGTGTGGCCCAGCCGCGCGGGTTGGCGACGAAGACCTGCACGGTCTCCGCCCCCAGGTCGCGGGCGTAGGTCAGCCCCACCGAGTTGAGGCCGCCGGCCACGGGGACGTGACCGCCGACGGGGTTGCGGGAGGGGCCGGACTGCTCGTTCTTCACCCGTTCAGGGTGTCATGCGGGCGGGTGCGCCCCGGCACCGGAGGTCCGGCGGTCCGCCGTCCGACGGCCTGTCCCGCGACTCCCGGTCACCGGATGGTGATCGTGATCGTCGAGCCCTTGGGTGCCGTGTCGCCGCCGTCCACCGACTGCCGCTTGACGGTGTCGCCGAACAGACCGAGCAGGCCCCGGTCCTCCTCGACCGTGAAGCCGGAGGACTCCAGCAGCTGCCTGGCCTCGTCCACCCCGGCGCCGACCACGTCCGGGACCTCGACCATCTCCGGCCCCTTGGACACCGTCAGTGTCACCGTGTCGCCCTCGGCCGCCTCGCCGTCGGCGTCCGGGCTCTGCCTCGCGACCTGTCCGGCGTCGTACTCGGAGGTGACCCGCTCAGCGGCGATCTTCACCTTCAGGCCCGCCTCCGTCAGGTCGGCCCTGGCGTCCGCCACGTCCTCCCCGGTGACGTCCGGCACATCCACCGGAGTGCCCTTGCTGAGGGTGAGGGCGATCACCGAACCCGCGTGCCGGGTCGTGCCCGACTCCGGGGACGTGGCGACGACGAAGCCCCGGGGGACGTCGTCGCTGAACTCCCGGGTGACGAGACCCGGCTCCAGCCCCTCGGCCTTCAGCGCGGCCCTCGCCTTGTCGAGCCGGTAACCCGACAGGTCCGGCACCTTCACGGTCTCCGGGCCCTTGGAGAGGGTGAGCGTCACGGCGTCGTGGTCGCGGATCCGCTCGCCCGGCGCCGGGTCCGTGCCGATGACCGTGCCGCGCCTCACGGTGTCGCTGTAGGCCTGCCGGACGGTGCCGACCTCCAGCCCGGCCGCCTCCAGCCGGGCCCTGGCCTGGTCCTCGGTCTTCGCCAGCAGCGGTGGGACCTTGGTGAACTGGCCGGAGTTGATGTACCAGACGCCCGCACCGACACCGAACACCAGCAGGACGGCGGCGACGATCGTGGCGAGCCGCCGCCGGGCCCCGGCGGACCGCCGGCGCGGCGGGAGCGGAGCCGGGCTCTCCAGCACGCTGGTGCGGTGGAACCCGGCCTCGGGCCCCTCGTCCTCGTTGACGGGCAGCGGCCGCAGCACGGTCAGGGCGCGCGGGATGACGCTCGTGCGGTCCTCGGCGATGTCGTGCGCCGACGCGGCCGCCTGCGGCGGTACCGCGTCCAGCTGGGCCGGGCTCAGCGCGTCACGCGTCCGGCGGACCTGGGAGAGCAGTTCCACGGCGTCGTACGGCCGCACGTCCGGGGTGCGCGCGGTGGCCGTCGCGACCAGCGCGTCCAGCGCGTACGGCAGCCCCGGCACGACGGTCGAGGGCGGCGGCACGTCCTCGTGCAGGTGCTTGTAGAGCACGATGGCGGGGGAGTCCCCCTCGTGCGGCCGGTCGCCGGTCAGCATCTCGTACAGGACGACACCGCACGCGTAGACGTCGACACGCGGATCGGCGGTGCCCTGCTCTATCTGCTCGGGGGCCAGGTAGGAGACGGTGCCCAGCACGGTCCCCGTGGTGTTGGTGACCGTGTCCACGGCCCGCACCAGACCGAAGTCGGCGACCTTGACCCGTCCGTCGTCCCCTATCAGGACGTTCTCGGGCTTCATGTCGCGGTGCACGAACCCGGCCCGGTGGGCGGCGCCCAGCGCGGCCAGCACCGGCTCCAGGATGTCCAGGGCGGCGCGCGGCTGCAGCGCCCCGCGCTCGCGCAGCACGTCGCGCAGGGTGCAGCCGGCGACGTACTCCATCGCCAGGTACACATACGACCCGTCGTTCCCTTGGTCGAACACCTGAACGACATTGGGGTGGGCGAGCCGGGCGACGGACTTGGCCTCGCGGATGAACCGCTCGACGAAGGAACCGTCGACCGCGAGCGTCGGGTGCATCACCTTGAGCGCGAGGACGCGGTCCAGACGGGTGTCCACGGCCCGGTAGACCGTGGCCATCCCACCGACGGCGATCCGCGCGTCGACGCGATACCGGCCGTCGAGCATCTGCCCGACGAGGGGGTCCTTAAGGGTCGTATCCACCAGGTGAGTCTACGAGCCACCGCGGACGGACCACCCGCCTCAGCCGATATCGGCCCGGTACTGCAGCCGACCTGTGACGCTTTCCACGACCGTCCGGGTGCCCCGATCCGCTCCCGCGCCCACCGTTTCCGGTCGGCCGGAAACGGTGGAAACGGGGCGGTGTGCGGGTGGAGGACAGGTCTAGAAGGCCGGGCGTTCCGGGTCCAGCGTGGCCAGTCCGGACACCGGCGACGACGCCTGCGCGAAGTGCCGCGGTGGAATCCGTCCGGCCCGCCGGGCCAGCCTCCCCGCCTCCACCCCGCTGCGCATGGCGGCAGCCATCAGCACCGGCTCCCGCGCCCGCGTCACCGCCGAGGCGAGCATCACACCGGCACATCCCAGCTCCATCGCCAACGCCACGTCCGAAGCCGTACCGGCCCCCGCGTCGAGAATCACCGGCACCCGCGCGTGCTCGACGATCAGCTGGAAGTTGTGCGGGTTCCTGATCCCGAGCCCCGACCCGATCGGCGACCCCAGCGGCATGACCGCCGCGCACCCCACGTCCTCCAGCTTCCGGGCCAGCACGGGATCGTCGTTCGTGTACGGCAGCACCGTGAACCCGTCGTCCACCAGCGTCTCCGCCGCGTCCAGCAGCTCGATCGGATCCGGCAGCAGCGTCCGCTCGTCCGCGATGACCTCCAGCTTGACCAGGTCGGTACCGAGCGCCTCCCGCGCCAGCCGTGCCGTCAGCACGGCCTCGCCCGCGGTGAAGCAGCCCGCCGTGTTCGGCAGCACCCGGATCCCGAGCCGCTCCAGCACCGACAGCACGGACCCGTGTACGGACGGGTCCACCCGCCGCATCGCGACCGTCGTCAACTCCGTGCCGGAGGCGACCAGCGCCCGTTCCAGCACGTCGAGGCTGGGCGCACCGCCCGTACCCATGATCAGCCGGGACGAGAAGGACGTAGCGCCGATGACGAAGGGATCGTCGGCCATGGGTCAGCCCCCCTGGACGGCGGTGAGGACTTCGACGCGGTCGCCCTCGGACAGGGCCGTGGCCGGCCACTGCCCGCGCGGGACGACGGTCTCGTTGAGCGCGGCGGCCACGCCGGACGGCGCCGCGGTGAGTGTCCGGACGAGGGTGTCGAGAGCCGTGCCGGGCGTGATCTCCCGGGGCTCCCCGTTGACGGAAATGGTGAGGGAGGTGTTCATGCGGGCTGCTCCGTGAGTACGGCGGCGGCGAACCGCGCGGGGGTGAAGGGACGTGCCTCGGCCGGCAGCGAACCGGTGGCCAGCGCATGCGCCAGCACCTCACCGGTGACCGGCGTGAGCAGCACGCCGTTGCGGTGGTGCCCGGTGGCCAGCAGCAGCCCGTCCAGCGCGGTCGGGCCCAGCAGGGGCGCGTTGTCGGGGGAGGCGGGGCGCAGCCCGGCCCGGGTCTCGGTGAGGGGCAGCTCCGTGATGCCCGGCATCAGCTCGTGCGCGTCGCGCAGCAGCTCGTACACGCCCCCCGCCGTCACCGTGGTGTCCCAGCCCAGTTCCTCGCTCGTCGCCCCGAGGACCAGTTCGCCGTTCTCCCGCGGCACCAGGTAGACCTGGCTGCCGCGCACCACGGCCCGTACGGTCCGGCTCAGGAAGGGCGCGTACCGCCGTGGCACCGCCAGCCGGACCACCTGCCCCTTCACGGGCCGCACGGGCGGCCGTACGTCCGGCGGGACGCCCGCGAGCCGCCCGCTGAGGCTGCCGGCCGCGAGCACCACCTGCTCCGCGCCCAGCGTCGTGCCCTCGCGGGTGACGATCCCCGCCGCCCGCTCCCGCGCGACGTCCAGCCGCTCGGCCCACTCCCGGTGGAAGACCACACCGGCCCGTCCGCACGCGGTCACCAGGGCGGCCGCCAGCCGCCGCGGGTCGATCTGGTGGTCGCCGTCGACCCGGAGCCCGCCACGCACGCCCGGCGCGAGCATCGGCTCCAGGCGCCGGCACTCCCGCCCGGACAGCCACTCGGAGTCCAGGCCCGACTGCCGTTGCAGGACGTGCAGTTCGCGCAGATGCGCGCGGTCGTCGGCGTCCAGCGCCACGGCGAGCGTGCCGCAGCGGCGGTAGCCGAGGTCCTGGCCGGTGAGCTCGGTGAGCTCGGCCGCGAAGTCCGGGTAGCGGCGGGCCGAGGCGAGGTTCAGGCCGAGCAGGGTCTGCTCGCCGAAGTGCAGCTCCGTGACGGCGGCCAGCATCCCGGCCGCCACCTGCGCGGCCCCGCCGCCGGGCTCGGGATCCACGACGGCCGTGGCGAACCCGCGCTGCGCGGCCCGCCACGCCGTCACGAGTCCGATGATTCCGCCCCCCACGACGAGGACGTCTGACGTACGCGTAGGCGACATGGGCGTCCAGCCCCTCCCTTCGCCGGCATGACCCGGATCAGGTTCGTACGGTCGGAGGCCGCCAGCCTCCCTCTCAGCCCGGTGCGTCCGGGCTCCCGCGAGTGCTTTACGTTTTCCACCCTAGCCCGCTGCCGTAAGTCTCAGTAAGGGAGCCTCCGCCCATGGCCCGCTCGCTCGACGGACTCGTCCTCGCCCCGGTGGCGGACCAGGCCCCAGGTCAGGTGGGTACGCGTACCCGGTTCGCGTACCACGAGAAGGACGGCGCGATCTGGGCGGAGTACGCGGGCGGTGACGTCGTGCGCGGACGGCTGGTGGGCACTCGGTCAGGTGACCGGCTGGACTTCCGGTACGTGCAGCTCAAGCACGACGGGAGCACCTCGTCCGGGCACTGTGTGTCCACGGTCGTCGAGCTGCCCGACGGCCGGGTACGCCTGGAGGAGGCCTGGGAGTGGGAGTCGCAGCCGGGCAGCGGGACGAGCGTCGTCGAGCAGCTGACCGAGCCGGTTGCGGAGCAGGTCGCCTGACCGGTGGCCAGAGCGCCGCCGGGTGCGTGCGCACGGCCGCTCGGTCGTCGGGCGGAGGCATCGGCTTCGGCTTCGGCTTCGGCAAGCACCGGCACGGCACGACGGTGCGGGCCGGGGCCCCCGAGGCCCGGCCCGCACCGTCGTCGCATCGGCTTGCGGACTATCCGGCCGGCCAGTGCGGCCATGCCGGGGCGAAGGCGCACCAGTACTCGGGGCAGCCCACCCGATAGGCCCGGGTGACCGTCTCCGTGACGGACGCGCCGGTACGGTCCGAGGCCGTCACCTTCAGCGAGACCCAGCCGGTGTCCATGGCGGGTACGGTCACCCGCCGGTCCCCGTCCCGGCCCCGCACCTTCGCCGGCTGCCAGGTGGCGCCGTCGTCCGTGGAGTACTGCACCGACACCCGCTCGCCGTCGGCGCCGCCGCCCGCCCCCGGGCGGTCGATGCCGAGGCCGAAGGTGAACTCCGACCCCTCGGGCACCGAGTTGTCACCGTCCAGCCCGGCCATGTCGTAGCGCGTGTCGAGCAACGGCAGCGGGCGCTCACCGCCGGTGTGCTCCGAGCGGAACCGCCAGGTGTCCGTCACGTGCGTGCCGAGCGCCCACTCCGCGGCGTCGCGATGCGCGGAGGAGGCGAGTTCGTACCACTGCCCACGCGCGGGCACGTCGAAAACACCCTGACCCGGCACGTCGTTGCGGTCGAGCACCCTGCCCGAGGCGTCGCGCAGCACCGTCTCGCCGGACTCCACCGACCGCGCGGGCTCCGACCGGTGGCCCGCCGCGTCCGAGAACATCGGCAGCGCAAGGCGCAGCTTGTCCCCGTCGCGGGTCGCCTGTGCCCGGCCGTCGGGTCCGTTCGCCGACAGCGACGGATTGAAGGGCCCCGTGAGCCAGTTGTCGGTCACCGTGCGCCCCCGGCGGTAGACCGTCGGGTTGGTGTACTGCGCTCCGAGCGCCCCGGCGTCCGTCGCGTACTCGAACGTGGCCGTCGTCCACGGGACGTCGGGTGTGTAGTACGCCGTCATCCGGTGCGGTGCCCGGAACAGCGTCCACTGCTGGGCCAGTTGCAGACCGTTGTACGTGGCCCACCCGTAGATCCCCTTGGGGTCGTTCGGGTATCCGGTGGTACGGAAACCGTGGTCCACGCGGGCCAGGTCCCGGCGCCGGTCCTGCCAGTGCGCACCGGCCGGCACTCCGTCGCCATGAGTGTGGAACGTGAAGTAGCTGCGGTCACCGTTGCGCGCGCCGCTGATCCGAAGGGTCAGCTCGCCCTCGGCCAGCCGCTCACGCAGCAGTGCCACCCCCTGGTCGCCGGTGCCCAGCGTCGGGTCGGCAGGGTCGATCGACGCCGAGCCCGCCAGCAGGATCGCCGCCGGATGCTCCGCCTTGACGGCCTCGTACCGCCGCGTCTGCTCTTCCCAGGGCAGGCTCCAGTCCGTCTCGAGGAGCACGATCCGGTCCTTGAGCCGCAGCCCTGTCAGGTCCGCGCCGTAGCCGGCGTCGGTGACCTGCGCCTCCACGTTCCAATCCATCCGCTGCCAGGACACGAGCCACACCGGAACGTCCACCGGGGCGCCTGTGCCCCCGACGGTCGTGGCCAGGACGTACGGCTGCTCCCAGGCTGCGGCCGAGAAGTACGTCAGCCCGGGTATCCGGGGGCTGCCGACGGCGTAAGAGGTGTAGGCACCGGCGTAGATCGGCGCTGCCAGCCCGACCGGGGCGCCCGCGCCGGTCGACGAGACCAGCCCGGTCGCCGACCCCTGCTCGCTGATCCGCATCTTCGGGTCGTCGATGCCCATGGTGACGGGCTTCGCCGCGGACACGTCGGTCTTCAGCGTCCGGTCGCCGGAGAGGGTGACGCGCCGGGCGACGGACACGGACCTCTCCGGCACGCTCGCCCTGCCGTGGCGGACGTACTCCCACACCCCGCCGAACACCCGGTAGTCGCCGAGCGGCAGCCGGAGTTCCTCGGGGGCCGTGGTGAGGCCGACCAACTGCGCCTGGCCGGTCTTCTCGTTCTGCACCACCAGGTTCGTGTACGCCGTCTCGACCCCGGGCCGCAGGGCGGCGGGCTCGAGGGTCAACGTGGCGGTCGGCGCCTCGGCATCGATGCCGACAGGGGTACGGACCGCGCTGCCGTCACTGCCGCGAGCGGTGATCCACGCGCTGTGGGCGCCCGCGGACAACCGGCGCGTGTCGATCCGAACGGTCACCTCGGCGGTGCCGCCGGCCGGGACGGTCAGTTGGCGCGGGGCGACCGAGACGGGTGCGGTCCCGCTGAGGGACAGGCTCAGCCGGACGTCCTTGCCTCCGTCGTTGCGGTAGGTCACCGTGCGGGCCGGGCTGCCGCCGTACGGCCAGACCGGTGCGGCCGACACCGCGGGCGGGGAGGCGGTGATCCGGGACGAGAGCGCGCCGGGCACGTCCGCGCGGCCCGCGCCCTGCTCGTACACCCCCGCTCCGTCGACCGGGACGGCCGTGCCGACGAGAGCCGCCTTGAGGCGCTGGGCGTCCCAACCGGGGTGCCGCTGCTTGAGGATGGCGGCCGCGCCGGACACGTGCGGGGTCGCCATGGACGTGCCGCTGAGCGTCGCGTAGTACTGGCTGTTCGCGACCGCGCCCAGGGTGCCCGCGGCGCGGGCGGCGGTGATCGCACTGCCGGGCGCGGTGATCTCGGGCTTGACGCCGCCGTCGGTCACCGCGGGCCCCTGGGACGAGAACGGCGACATCCCGCCCTGCTTGGTGATCGACCCGACGGTCAGGGCGCTGGGCGCGGCGGCGGGCGCGCCGATGCTGTGCGGCCTGCCCTCGTTTCCGGCCGCGACGACGAACAGCGGCCCACCGTCGCGGGACAGGGTCTCCACCGCCTGCGACAGCGGATCGCTGCCGTCGCTCGGCAGGCTGGAACCCAGGCTCATCGAGACGATGTCGGCGTGTTCGGCGGCCGCCCACTCCATGCCGGCCAGGATGCCGCTGATATCGCCGGTCCCGCTGGAGTCGAGGACTTTGCCGATGACGAGTCCGGCCCCCGGTGCGACGCCCTTGTACCGCCCCTGCGAGGCCGCTCCGCTCCCGGCGATGGTCGACGCGACGTGCGTACCGTGGCCATTGCGGTCGGTGACAGTCTCGTCCCAGGAGAAGTTCTTCTCCGCGATGACCTTGTTCTTCAGGTCGGGATGGGTCGGGTCGTATCCGGTGTCCAGCACCGCGACCTTCACGCCCTTGCCGTCGAGGCCTTTGCGCCAGGCGACGGGTGCGCCGATCATCGCGACGGATCGGTCGAGACTCGCCTTGACCTTCGCGTCGAGCCAGAGCTTCCCGGACGCGGCGCGGGAGGTGCCCGACGCGGCGGCGAGGAATCCCCGCCAGGCCGTGGACGCCTCGGACTTGCGCACCGTACGAGACGTCAGTCCCAGCCCGGGGAACGCCTCCCGCCCGGCCGACCCGCGCAGCGCGGGAGCCGCCTGCGCGGTGGTGATCAGCGGGATGTCCGCCCGGGCGGCGTCGTCGAAGCCCTGCGCGACAAGCGCGGTGACATCGAAGAGCTGCCGGTCCACCCGCCCGTCGGCCAGGGCCTGGGTGGCGTCGACGGGGACCACGTATTCGTGGTCGTCGATCCTGGCCCTGGTGAAGGCGATGTTCCCCCGCCCGGCGCCCGGGGTCACCCCGCTGACCTGCAGCCCGTTCCCGCTGCCCGTGAAGCCGACCCGGTCGCCGCTGATCAGCGTGACGGTACGCTGCGCGAACGCGGCCGCCGACGGCGCCATCGAATGCCCGGTGCCGGCGCTCGGCTCCTGCCCGGCCGCCGCCGGCAGCCCGGCGGCGACCATCGCCACCGCGGTGGCCGCGACCACGGCCGCGGTCCTCGATCTCGATCCCATCCCCTGTACCAGCTCCTCGAAAGCGCAGACATCCAAGAGCGGCTCCGCACCGGTGTGTGGGCCGGGGCCATACTCAGATCAGGAGTTGACGCTGAACCAGATCATGGAGATGGCGCATTGAGGCCATGACACTTGTTCGCCAAACAGCCGCGGCTCCTCGCGCACCGGCAAGACCGTCACCGGACGAGGCGGGCGCACCGCCTCTTCCGCGTCCTGCTCGCGGATCACCCCGACGACCGCGCCGCGGTTGCCGGTCCGGACCTCCCTCGTCGGCCTCCCGCAGCAACGCGCCCGAGCCGCACACGGAACGGTCTTCACCCGCGCCGACACCGTGATCATCGGAGACTCCCCCGAGGACGTCCGCACAGGACTTGAGGGTGGCGCTTCGGGCGTCGGCGTCACCTCGGGCAGGACCGAGGGAGCCGAACTCGCGACCGCAGGCGGTGACATCACCCTCGACAGCCTTGAAGGCATCTCGGAACCTCGAGCGTCCGTCGAGGAACTGACGGTTCGACGAGAGCGGAGAGAAGCACTTTCCGGCTCTCAACTCTCCCACCCTTGAAGGTAGTTGCTGAGCCTCTCGGGTTGGGGCCGGTCGGTGTGGGGTGATGGCCGGTCCGGTCTCGGTGAGGCAGCCGTCGAAGAGCTCGGGATGACGCTGGATATGGGCAAGTCCCGCGCGGAGGACGGTGCGACAAGCCGACGCCCGCGCGATGCGCCCCTGGCTGGGCCGTCTGTGGCCGTCCGAGGGCGGCAGGCCACGGCAGGCGACGACCGATGATGCGGGGTACGACGCTGGTCACCCGGGTATGGCGTGACACCTATGCGGGTAGGCGACAGCTTTCACGAGTCTATGGTGATCAGGTGAGCGAGCAGACGCAGCAACGAGGCACGTCGGCGGCGGAGCGGCGGGTGGTCGTCGTCGGCGCGGGCATGGCCGGGGTACAGACCGCGGTCGCCCTGCGGGAGCAGGGCTTCACCGGCACGGTCACCGTGCTCGGCGCGGAGCCCCATCAGCCCTACGACCGGCCCCCGTTGTCCAAGGCCGTTCTGCTGGGCAAGGCCGAGGGCTCGGCCTTCGACGTCGACTTCGAGGCGCTCGGCATCGGGCTGCGGCTCGGCCGCGAGGTGCTGGGCGCCCGGCCGGAAGACCGCGAGCTGGACACCGACGAGGGCCCCGTGCCGTACGACGTGCTCGTCCTCGCCACCGGCGCCGAACCGATCCGGCTGCCGGGCACGGAGGGCGTGCCCGGCGTGCACCTGCTGCGCACCCTCGACGACGCCGAGCGGCTGCGCCCCGTGCTCGCCCGGCAGCACGACGTGGTGGTCGTCGGTGCCGGCTGGATCGGCGCGGAGTTCGCCACGGCCGCGCGCGAGGCGGGCTGCGCGGTCACGGTCGTCGAGGCCGCCGACCGCCCGCTGGCCGGCGCGCTGCCCGCCGACGTGGCCGCCCCGATGTCCGCCTGGTACGCCGACAGCGGCGCCCGGCTGCGCACGCACGCACGCGTGGAGCGCGTCGAGCCCGGCGCGGTGGTGCTCGACGACGGCACGCGGCTGCCCGCGGGCGCGGTCGTGGTCGGCATCGGCGCCCGCCCCGCCACGCGATGGCTTACCGGCTCCGGCATCGCCCTCGGCGAGCACGACGAGGTCCTCGCCGACGCCCATCTGCGCACCTCCGCCCCCGACGTGTACGCGGTCGGCGACTGCGCCTCCTTCCCGTCGGGACGGTACGGCGAGCGCCTGCTGGTCCACCACTGGGACAACGCCCTCCAGGGCCCGCGCACGGTCGCGGCGAACATCATCGGCGACGCCACCGACGAGCCTCCCGTGGTCTACGACCCGGTGCCGTACTTCTGGTCCGAGCAGTTCGGCCGCTTCGTGCAGTACGCCGGCCACTACGCCGCCGCCGACACGGTGGTCCGGCGCGGCGACCCGGCCGGCCCCGCGTGGAGCGTGTGCTGGCTGCGCGAGGGCCGTCTGGTCGCCCTGCTCGCCGTGGGGCGGCCGCGGGACCTGGCCCAGGGCAGAAGGCTGATCGAGGCCGGTACGGCGATGGACGCCGGGCTGCTCGAGGACCCCGCGCTGCCGCTGAAGGCGGCGACCGCGTAGCCCGCAGGGGGCAGCCCGGCTACCCACTGTCAGTCCGGGATGGCAGTCTTGAAGGCGTGACCGAGATTGACGCAAAGATTGATGCTCTCGTCCCCGCCTGGCTCACCCTTCCGGACATCGCCGAGATGCTCGACGTCGAGGTGACCCGGGTGCGGCAGCTGGTCAAGGAGGGCCAGCTCATCGCCGTACGCCGGGGCGAGAACAAGGCGCTGCACGTCCCCGCCGCCTTCATCGACGAGGACAAGGTCGTCAAGGGCCTGCACGGGACCCTGACGCTCCTGCGGGACGACGGCTTCTCCGACGAGGAGATGCTGGAGTGGCTGTTCACCCCCGACGAGAGCCTGCCCGGCACCCCCGCGCAGGCGCTCAGTGAGAATCGTGGCACGGAGGTGAAGCGCCGCGCCCAGGCGCTCGCCGTCTGACCTGCTGATCCGAACAACCGTCCGACGTACGGCCGCGGCCCCGCCCATGGCACGCCGCGGCCGTACGCCACCGACCAGCGCCCCCGCCGGGGGCACCCGGGGGGAATCACGCATGCCCGACACCGCTGCCGCCACCGCACGCGCCGCGCTCGCCGACGCCCGGCTCTACCTCTGCACGGACGCCCGCAGGCGCCAGGGCGACCTCGCCGAGTTCCTGGACGCGGTCCTCGCCGGTGGTGTCGACATCGTGCAGCTGCGCGACAAGGGCATGGAGGCGGCCGAGGAGCTGCACCACCTGGCGGTCCTCGCCGAGGCCTGCGCCCGCCACGGCAAGCTGCTCGCGGTCAACGACCGGGCCGACGTCGCCCACGCCGCCGGCGCCCGGGTGCTCCACCTCGGCCAGGGCGATCTGCCGGTTCCCGCGGCCCGCGCGATCCTCGGCGCCGACGTCCTCATCGGCCGCTCCACGCACGCCGAGGCCGAGGCGGCGGCCGCCGCCGTCCAGGAGGGCGTGGACTACTTCTGCACCGGCCCCTGCTGGCCGACGCCCACCAAGCCCGGCCGGCCCGCTCCCGGCCTCGACCTGGTCCGCCACACCGCCGCCCTCGGCACCGACCGCCCCTGGTTCGCCATCGGCGGCATCGACCTGGACAACCTCGACGAGGTGCTCGACGCGGGCGCCCGCAGGGTCGTCGTCGTCCGGGCGATCACCGAGGCGGACGACCCGGGCGCCGCGGCGACGGAGTTCACCAAGCGGCTGCGGCAGGCGTAGCGCCCCGCCGTCGGATCGGCCGTCGGATCGGCCGTGGTGTCCAAAGGGTGGACAACAAGTCGACAATCCGGGCATTTTTCCCGCATTCGGTTGGGTGGCCGCCCCCGCCTGGCTAACCTGCCGGTATGGCCCTCGGAACCGCATCCACCAGGACGGACCACGCGCGCACGGTGCGTGACATGCTCGCCACCGGCAAGACGGTCTACTCCTTCGAGTTCTGGGCCCCCAAGACGGAGAAGGGCGAGCGCAACCTCTGGAACGCGCTGCGCAGGGTCGAGGCGGTCGCCCCGGACTTCGTCTCCGTGACGTACGGCGCGGGCGGCTCCACCCGTGCGGGCACCGTGCGGGCGACCGAGCAGATCGCCGCCGACACCACCCTCACCCCGGTCGCCCACCTCACCGCGGTCGACCACTCCGTCGCCGAACTGCGCAACATCATCGGCCAGTACGCCGACGCCGGGATCCGCAACATGCTCGCCGTGCGCGGCGACCCGCCCGGCGACCCCATGGCCGACTGGGTTCCGCATCCGCGGGGTCTGACCTACGCCGCCGAACTCGTCCGGCTCATCAAGGAGTCGGGCGACTTCTGCGTGGGTGTCGCCGCCTTCCCGGAGATGCACCCGCGCTCCGCCGACTGGGACACGGACGTCGTCCACTTCGTGGACAAGTGCCGGGCGGGCGCCGACTACGCCATCACGCAGATGTTCTTCGAGCCGGAGTCGTACCTGCGCCTGCGCGACCGGGTGGCGGCGGCCGGCTGCGAGACGCCGATCATCCCCGAGGTCATGCCGGTCACCAGCGTGAAGATGCTCGAGCGACTGCCCCAACTCAGCAACGCCACCATCCCCTCGGGTCTGAAAGAGCGGATCCTCACAGCCAAAGACGATCCGGCCGCTGTACGCTCCATTGGCATCGACTGTGCCACGGAGTTCTGCGCACGGCTGCTGGCCGAGGGAGTGCCCGGTCTGCACTTCATCACGCTCAACAACTCCACGGCCACGCTGGAAATCTACGAACATCTGGGCCTGCACCACCCACCGCAGGCCTAGACCGGCCGCACCGGGATACGACACACTGCGTAGCGGCCACTGGGAGAGGGGCGTACATGGGCTGGACGGTCCTCTACATCGCGTTCGGCATCGTCGCACTGTGGCTGCTCGGCGAGGTGCTGTTGCAGTACAAGGCGCGGCTTCGCTGGCGCCTGCTCGCCTTCGGCGGCTTTCTTCTCGTCGTCGTCGGTGTGCTCATCCCGTCCGTGATCGTCATCGGACTGGGCGCCGCCGCCTTCGCGGTCGGCCAGACCTACGTCACCCTGTCGTTCCGGCGCGGCTTCGCGGCCGGCTGGGCGGTCAGCCGCCCGGACGCCGAGGACGCCGGCACCAAGCGCCGCCGCGGCAAGGCGGACCGTCACGACCCGGCCCTGGAGGTCTCCGACCTCGAGTCCGCGGAGGGCGGCCACACCGACGACGGCAGGTACGCCGAGGAGCAGCCCGCCTACCGGCAGGACGAGGAGTACGACCGGGACGACGTGTTCACCCCGGGGCAGGCGGCCGACCCCACGGCCGCCGAGACCACCTCGGTGTACGAGCCGCAGCCGCTGCCCGACGACACCGGCTCCTACGGCATATACGACAACTCCTACGCCGCCACGGGCCAGCCCCAGGACCAGTACGCGACGGCCGCCCAGGGCGCCGACCAGACGTACGGGTACGACGGCTACTCGGGCTACCAGCAGCAGCAGTACGGATACGACACGACCGGCCAGCAGCAGTACGCGGCCTACTCCGACCCGTACATCGGCACCCAGACGTACGGCGGCGGCTCGTACGACGCCGGTTACGACGGCCAGTACACCCAGCAGGGCTACGGCCAGGACCAGTACGGCAACGGCACGTACGGCGGCGAGACCCCCGCCGGCGGGGTGTGGGTGCCGCAGCAGCGCAGCACCGACGACCCCTACGGCGGTGAACTCCCGCCGGAGCAGCAGTACCCGTACCAGGGCGACGGACAGCAGCACGGCAACGGCGGCAACGGCTTCGACGAGCAGTACCGCTTCTGACGGCCCGGGCCTACCGGCCTGTCACTGCGAGCCCCGGAAGTCCGGCCCCTCCACGATCAGCCCGGCGACCAGCGCACCCGACATCCCGGCGTGCGGGAGACCGCCGCCGGGGTGCGACCAGCCCCCCACCCGGTAGAGCCCCGGCAGCGCGGTGACGTTGGCCGGACGCAGGAAGCGGCCGCGACCGGCGGCGAGCGCGGGCGCGGGGAGGCCTCCGAACGAGGAACCCGTCTCGTCCTCGCTGTGCTCGGGCGAGTGCCACTCGCGCCACAGCAGACGCTCGCGCAGGCCGGGTACGGCGGTCTCGGCGGCCTCGACGAGCAGGTCCGCGAGGATTTCCTCGGCGTCGTCGGAACCGCATTCGGCGCCCGGCGGGATCGCGGCCGACAGGACCACGGACTCGTGCTCGTCGTCGGGGCGCAGCGCGGGGTCGTCCGGCCGCAGCACGGTCACCGTGGGACGCACGGGATCGTCCGTGACCATGCTGAGGAAGTCCAGTTCGGCCGTGCGGTCGGGTGCGTGCACCACCGTCCGGTGGGCCGCGCCCGGCTCGCGGGACCCGCGCAGCGCCAGCAGCACGGAGAACCGTCCGGACTGGCACCAGTCCAGACGGCCGGGTCGCAGATCGCCGTCGCCGTAGAGCTGATGCTCGGTCATCCTGTCCAGCACGTCGGGGTCGACCCCCGCCACCACATGGTCCGCCTCCGCCACCGATCCGTCGGCCAGCTCCACTCCTGCCGCCCGGCCGTCCTTCTCCAGGACCGTGCGCACCTCGGCACCGAACACGAACTCGACCCGGCGCGCCACGCACCGCTCGTACACCGCGCGCGCCAGCTCCCGCAGGCCGCCGCGGACGTACCAGGTGCCGAAGGCGTGCTCCATGTAGGGCAGGACGGCCGCGCTCGCCGGGGTCCTGCGCGGGTCCAGGGCGAACGCGAGGGCGTGGCTCTCCAGGAGCGCGGCGAGCCGGGGGTCGCGCAGCTCCCACGCGCCGACCTCGGCGAGCGTGCCGGCCCGCCGGGTGCGCAGCAGCCGCTTGTGCGGGACCGCCGGATAGGGCTCGCGCTCGGCCAGCACCGACCAGTCGGACCACAGGGGCTCTTCGAGCAGCGGCCGGCGGGTGCGGTCCCAGGCCTCGCGGGCCCGCACCAGGAAGTCGCCCCAGCGCTGCCCCGCGTCCGCTCCGAGCGCCCGGTCCAGAGCGGAGACGACACCCGCGCGGGAGGCGTTCGGCAGGGACACCTCCGTGCCGTCCGCGAAGACGTGCCGCGAGGACGGGTCGACCTGGACCAGCTCGACGCACTCCTCCAGCGGCTCCCTGCCGGTCTTGACGAACAGGTCGCGGTAGACCGCGGGCACCGGGAGCAGCCCGGGACCGGTGTCGAAGGCGAAGCCGTCCCGCTCGAAGCGGCCCACCGCGCCGCCGTACGTCCCCGTACGCTCGTACACCGCCACCCGGTGGCCCGCGACGGCCAGCCGGGCAGCGGCCGCCATCGCGCCCATCCCGGCGCCGATCACCGCAATCCGTGCCATGTCCGCGACTCTATCGACCGGCACCGACAGGCCGGGGCGCGGGCGGTCAGTCCGGCGGCCGTCCCGGGTGCGCGGCCAGCCGCCGTTCCTCGCGCCGCTGGGCCCTGCGGCGCAGGAAGCGCCGGATCCGCGCGACGAGGAAGAACAGCACCAGCAGTCCGGCCAGCAGCAGGGTGCCCGCGATGATCGCCGCCGGCAGCGGGTGGAACATCGCGAAGGTGACGACTCCGCCGACCCCCAGATCCTCGGCCAGGCTCACGACCATGTTGCTGAAGGGCTCCGGCGAGGTGTTCACCGCCATCCGTGTCCCGGCCTTGACCGTGTGGCTGGCCAGCGCGGTCGAACCGCCGATGAGTCCCGCGGCCACGTCGGAGAGCGAACCGCTCTGCCCGGCGAGCAGCGCCCCGACCCAGGCGCCGGCGAGCGGCCGGACCACCGTGTGCACCGAGTCCCACGCCGAGTCCACGTACGGGATCTTGTCGGCCACCGCCTCGCACAGGAACAGCGCGCCGGCCACGGCGAGCACCTCGGGGCGCTGGAGGGTCGCGGGGATGTCGTCGCTCACCCCGGTCGCGCCGAAGACGCCGAGCAGCAGCACCAGCGCGTAGGCGTTGATGCCGCTGGCCCAGCCGCTGGTGAACACCAGAGGGAGTACGGACACGTCCGCGATCGTAACCACTGGGCGGCGCTCCGTCCTGGGCTCGCGTGCGCAGGGCTGAGTAGGCGTACCTAGTGAGGGAGATGAGTACGCGCGCGGATGGGCCGCCACCTGCGGGAACGAGAGAGTGGAGGCACGGGAAGGGGCACGGCGCCGGCACCGCCGACACGGGGCGGCGGAACGGCCCGGCCCTCGACCGCTCCTTCCGCCGGCCCGGTCGGCGGGAGCGAGGCACGGGGACCCGGGGCCCGGGGGACGGGAACCCGGATGGGGGAGACGGGGGAGTACGGGGGGAAGCACGGGGAAGCGCCGGTTCTAGGTGGCCCGCGGGGGACGCGGCCACGACGGACCGGCGCTTTCGCGCGTGGTGGCACGGCGGGCGCTGCCGGGCGGGTGACCGAGGGGCGGGCGCGGCGGGCGTCGCCGAGCGGGTGCCCGGTGGGCACGGGGAACCGCGCGACCGGCCACGGGCGGCCCGCGGGATCGTCACCGTGCTCGCGGCGGAGCGCTCAGCGGCCGCCGCTGACCCGGCCCTGGAGCAGCCGGGACAGCGCCGAGTGCACGTCGTCCAGCGACCGCTGCGGCTGGAACGCCTGCCAGTCCAGGGCCGCCACCAGCACCATGCCGACCAGCGCGGCCGCGGTCAGCGGCACGTCGATCTCCTCGCTGAACTCGCCGCCCTCGATGCCCTCGCGCAGCACGCCCTCGACGACGGCCACCGCCTGCTGCCGGACCACCATCAGCGTCGACTGCCAGGCCCGGTTGGTGCGCCACAGCTCGGCCACGTACAGCTGGGTGAAGGCCGGGTAGCGGTCGATGAAGACGAGCCCGGCGCGGACCATCGCGTCCAGGGCGTCCACCTTGGTGCCGCCCTCCTGATCGGTCCGCGCGGCCGCCTCCCGCAGGGAGGCGGTGAGGAGTCCCACACCGTGCCGCAACAGCTCCTCGAACAGGACGGACTTGCTCGCGAAGTTGTAGTAGACCGTGCCCTTCGCGACCCCGGCACGCTCGGCGATCTCGTCCACCGTGGTGGCGGAGAACCCCTGCTCGGCGATGAGCGTGACGGCCGCCTCGTAGAGCTTCTGCCGGGTGGCCTCGCGGCGCGTGCTGCCGCCCGACCTGGCGCTGCTGCTTTCCATGGGCCTGATTCTCACAGCAACCGTGTCCGCGTCCGTCCCTCGGGGGATCACAGGCTCAGCTCCGGGTGCAGCCGGTCGAGGGTCCACACCTGGCGGCGGCGCGCCGACAGCGCGGTGAGCGCGAGCGCGCCCGCGGTGAACGCCGTGAGCACGGCGCACGCTTGCCACACCGGGCCCAGGCCACCGCCCGTGATGAGCCTTCTGAGGGCCTCGACGACGTAGCTCATCGGCAGGAAGGGATGGATCGCGTTGAAGAAGCGGGGACTGGTCTGTACGGGGTACGTGCCGCCCGCGGACGTCAACTGGAGCATCAGCAGCGCCAGGACGAGGATCCGGCCCGCCGCTCCGAAGCGGGCGTTCAGCCACTGCACGAGCGCCGCGAAACACGCGGCCACCAGGAACAGGAAGCCGACGGTTCCGGCCGCCCGCGCCATCTCCAGGCCGATCGCCCAGTGCAGCACGGCCATCAGGGCCGACGTCTGGAGCACGCCGACCGCGACCACCGGCAGCCAGCCGGCCAGCGCGATCCGCCAGGCCGAGGCGCCCGCGGCGAGCGCGCGCCGGTTCATCGGCGGGATCAGCATGTACGCCACCATCGCGCCCACCCACAGGGACAGCGGGATGAAGTACGGGGCGAAACCGGTGCCGTAGTTCGGCGCCTTGTGCAGGTCCCTGGAGGCCAGCTGGACCGGGTCGGCCATGACCTCGGTGCGCCGGTCGCGGTCCTGGGTGTCGTAGTCGGGGATCCGCTGGGCGCCGTCGTGCAGGCCGCCGGCCAGGGTGCCGGAGCCGTCGACGAGCTTGTACATGCCGCCGTTCAGGTCCTCGGCGCCCGAACCGAGCCTGCCGATGCCCTGGTCGAGGTCGCCCACGCCGGTCCGGGCGGTGCCGAGTCCGGTGTGCAGCTGCTTCGCCCCGGCGGCGACCTTCGTGGCGCCGGCGTTCAGTTTGTCGATCTTGGAGACGGCGTCGTCCAGGTCCTCGGAGAGGTGCGGCGCGCGGTCGGCCAGTGCCCGGGCCTGCTTCTGGAGGGCGCTCAGGTCGGTGTCGAGCTTCGCCAGGTCGCCGTCCTGGTCGGCGATCAGCGTGTTGAGGTCGTCGGCGATCACCGCCACGTCGGCGGCGGCCTGCCGGGCCTTCTTCAGGTCGGCGCAGGCGGTGTCGGGCAGCACCGGGGTCTCGCAGCGCCGCTCGTAGATGTCGCCGAGGGCGTCCGAGGCCGCGTGCGCGCCCCTGGCGGCGACAGGGGCGGTCTTCACCAGGGTGTCGAGGTCGTGGCGGATCGCCGCCGCCGAGTCGGCGACCAGACGGGCGGTGTCCCCGATGGTCTTCTCGTTGTCCGCCACGAACGGGCCCACCGTGTCCGCGACCCCGTGGACCCGGTCGGCGAGCGTCCGGGTGCCCTCGGCGACCTGCCGCGAGCCGTCCGCCAGGTCGCCCGCGCCCGTGTCGAGCTTCTTCAGGCCCTTCGACAGTTCGGTGCTGCCGTCCCGGGCGTCCTTCAGTCCGTCCGCGAGGTCCTGCGAGCCCTGCTCGGCCTTTCCGATGCCGTTCTTGAGCCGGTCGGCACCGTCGGCGGCCTTCACCGTCTTTCCGTGGATGTCGGAGAACGAGACGAAGATGCGGTCCAGGAAGGACCGCGACGCGTTGGTCGAGGCCGCCGTGCGCACCTCGCTGAACACCGTCCGGGAGATCTGCCCGACGATGTAGTTGTTCGCGTCGTTCGTGCGCACCTGGAGGGCGCCGGTCTCGGGGGAGTCGCCCGCGCTGGAGGCGACGCGCCGGCTGAGGTCGGCGGGCATGGTCAGTGACAGGTAGTACGTGCCGTCCTCCACGCCCGCGCGTGCCTCGGCGGCACTCACCTCGTGCCACTCGAACGTCCCGCTGTCGCGCAGCCCCTCGGTGATGTCGTCGCCCGCCGTGATCCTCTTCCCGTCGGCGGTCGCCCCCTTGTCCTCGTTCACCAGCGCCACGGGGATGCGGTCGAGACGGCTGTACGGGTCCCAGAACGACCAGAGGTACAGCGCGCCGTACAGCAGCGGCAGCAGCAGGAGCGCGACCAGCGCGGCACGGGGGAGTCGGCCCCGGCCGAAGCGGCGCAGCTCAAGCGCGGCCAGTTTCGGCGAGCGCATCGGCCGCCTCCTTCGCTTCGTCGTCGGTGTTCGTGTCGGTCTTCGTGTCGGTCTTCGCGTCGGCCTCGGCGGCGGCCTTCGTGTCGGTGGCGGCGCCGGATTCCGTACCGGATGCCATGCCGGTGCCGGTGGCGACACCGGCGCCCGTGTCCGTGTCCGTGTCGGTGTCAGGGATGGGCCGGGCGGTGACGGCGATCGCGCCCTCCGGGGCCTCGCTGCACACCGCGACGACCGTCGTCCCGGCCTCGGTGAGGGATGTCAACAGCGCCCACACGTCGGCCCGTTCGGCCGCCGAGAGCTTCAGATCGGCGTCGTCGAGGCCGAGCAGCAGGGGCCGCCCGATGAGCGCGAGGGCGATCGACAGGCGCAGTGCCTCCAGCCGCTCCAGGTCGCGTACGGCGGTGCGGGCGCCCTTGGGCAGGGTCTCCGGGTCGAGTCCGGCGGCGGCCAGCGCGGTGTCGACGCGCAGCCTCGCCTCCGTCACGCGCTCCGCCCGGGGGCGCAGCAGCCCGCGTACGGAACCGCCGAACCGCCGCTGGAGCAGCGCCCGTTCACGCAGGTGCTCCCCGACGGTCAGGGCCGGGTCGAGGTCGGTGACCCCGGTGACGTTGGCCAGGGCGCTGACCCGGCGCACGGCCGCCAACCGCTTCGGCAGCCGGGCCCCGCCCACGGTCGCCGTGCCCTCCGTGGCCTTCATCCGCCCGGTCAGCGCGAGCAGCAGGCAGGTGCGACCCGACCCGGACGGTCCCTCGATCGCGATCAGCGCGCCCGGCCCGGCGTCGACGCGGACCCCGCGGAAGGCCCACCCCCGAGGGCCCTCGAGCCCGAAGTCCCGGGCCGTGACGGCGGTGCCGTCCCCGGTTCCCCCCATGTCCATCCCGTCCATCCCCTGGAATCCCGCAGGAGACTTCGGGCTCGCCGAGCCGCGGCGCGGCGAGCCCGAACTCCCCAATTTGAACTGACTGGTCAGTGCAAAAACTAACCCGAACTTTCGATCGAAGCAAAAGCCCAGGTCAGATCGGATTGTCAGTGGCATACCGCACGATGGGCACATACGGCCACAGTGCCGTCACCCAGACGACAGGAGGTTCGTCATGGCCAGCTCCCACGCAGCCGCCGCCCACCGGCGCCGCGCCACCGGCCCTGCCCCCTCACTGAACGGCCCGGCGAGCGACGTGCACCCCGTGCTCCGCCGGACCACGGCCCCGCCCGCCGCCCTCGACCTGCTGGCCCAGGCCCGTGCCGGACTCGACGAGGCAGCCGTTCTGGAAACCCCCAACGAGCGCTATGCGACCGCCCACCTCGCCGCCCTGCGCACCGCCGCCGCCGTGCTCGCCGCGCGCGGCCGCCCCGAACCCACGTCCCGGCGCCGCGCCAGGATCCGCAGCGCCTGGGAAGTGCTCCCCGAGATAGCGCCCGAACTCGCCGAGTGGAGCGCGCTGTTCGCCGCCGGAGCCCGGCGCCGCGCGCGGGCCGAGGCGGGCATCCAGGGCGCGGCCACCCGCCGCGACGCCGACGACCTGATACGCGACGTGGCGATGTTCGTCCGCCTCGTCGAGCGGATGCTGGTGCTCCAGCCGGTGCTTCCGCAGCCGCGCCAGGACCCGGGCGGCACAGGCGGCCCGGAGCGCGCGGACGACCCGCGGTCCGCCGCACCGCGCGACGCCATGCCGGACGCGGGGTGACCGGCGTCCGCCGCCCGGGACCGGCGCCGCCCGCCCGGGACCGTGGTGACCGTGCCAGGTGCCGGAGGCAATAGGGTGGAGGACGCCTGAGCCTTCCCGCCGCCCGCACCGGGCCGGGAAGGCGCCCCCGTTCGCTCCGCCGCGCAAGAGGCGGTGCCGCGCCGAGGAGTCAACTGCCGTGTCGGACCCGATGCGCCCCCGCGCTTCTCTCCGTACCGCCGTGGTCTGGGAGGTCCTCCAGGAGGCCCTGGACCGCCGGGTCAAGGCCGCGGGACGGGAGTCGCTGGACGTCCTCGACACCGGGGGCGGCAGCGGCAACTTCGCGGTCCCGGTCGCCCGCCTCGGCCATCGGGTCACCGTCGTCGACCCCAGCCCCAACGCGCTGTTCGCGCTGGAGCGCCGCGCCGCCGAGGCAGGCGTGGCCGATCGTGTGCGGGGCGTCCAGGGCGATGTCCACGGTCTGTTCGACGTGGTCGAGCGCGGCGGGTACGACGCCGTACTGTGCCACGGCGTCCTGGAATACGTGGACGACCCCGCCGAGGGCGTCCGCAACGCGGTCGCCGCGCTGCGCCCCGAGGGCGTTCTCAGCCTGCTCGCGGCCGGCCTCGGCGGTGCCGTGCTCGCCCGTGCCCTCGCCGGCCACTTCAAGGAGGCCCGGCAGGCCCTGGGAGATCCGGACGGCCGCTGGGGCGCGGGCGACCCCGTGCCGCACCGCTTCACCGCCGAGCAGCTCACCGAGCTGATCGAGGGCGCGGGCCTCGGCGTCGCGGCCGTGCACGGTGTGCGGATCTTCGCCGACCTCGTCCCCGGTGTGCTCGTCGACACCGAGCCCGGAGCCCTGGAAGCCCTGCTGAAGCTGGAGGAGGCCGCGGCCGAACTGCCCGCCTTCCACTCCGTGGCCACGCAGCTTCATGTGCTCGGTGAGACACAAGGGGTCACCGAGGCCTGAGCGGTGCGCCGCTGATCAGGGGCGGGGCCGCAGATGGAGTACGCCACAGGGCCTCCGTTCGGGCGTTGTCCGCCGTATGATCGAGGGAGACCACCCGGCATGACGGGACGGCCGCTGGGGAATGGAAGTTTCAGCGAGCCGGACGTCCATGGCGGATCTCGGTTGGCCAATTGGCGCAGAGGGGCGGGTTTCACGGGGGCGATTCCCTGCCTATCCTGAAGGGACCCCCCGGGTCGCCCCGGCGACTGCACGATGAGGAGGACTCCGTGCCGCTCTCGGAGCACGAGCAGCGCATGCTCGAGCAGATGGAGCGAGCGCTGTACGCCGAAGATCCCAAGTTCGCGTCGGCGCTCGAGGGAAGCGGGCTGCGTACGTACACCCGGCGGCGGGTCTACCAGGCGGTCGCGGGCTTCCTCGTAGGTATTGCGCTCCTCATGGCCGGAATGGTCGCCAAGCAGGTCTGGCTCAGTGTGGTGGGCTTCCTCGTCATGCTGGGATGCGCGGTCCTCGCCGTGACCGGCTGGCGCAAGGCACCCAAGCCCGGCGAGCAGCCGGCCGGAACCCCGCCGCAGGGCCGCCGTCAGGGACGAACCAAGCGGTCCATGATGGACCGCATCGAGCAGCGCTGGCAGCGGCGCCGTGACGAACAGGGTCACTGACTCCCCGCCAGTTCCCAGGACACAGCTGAGGGGGTGACCACCGGGCGGTGGTCACCCCCTCAGTCGTGCGCCGCGACGGAGGGGATGTCGTCCCGACCGTCGGGTGACCCTCAGCCGCTCCGCTGTCCGGACGGTCGCCGGCGCTGTACCAGGTCCGCCCACCGCGCGGCCCAGTCGTCCCGCAGCGCCGTCCAGCGGTCACTGAGGTCCCACACCGCGCGGACCGCGGAGCGGGGCGCGACGACCGCCCGCAGCCGGGTGGTCCAGCTCGCCCGCGACCGCAGCGCCTCACGCAGTCGTCGCACGTCGTCGGCCAGACCCGGCTCGGCCTGCGGCCGCGGTGCGAACAGCACCTGCTCCACGGCCGACGCCACCCGGTGCACCGACGCGGACGCGGGCTCGTCCAGCTGCCCGAGCCGCGCGATCCGCGCGACCGCCTTGCGGGGCGTGAGCGCGTCGTCCGGCGCGATGCCGTAGTCCCAGGCCGTGTCGGTGAGCTCGCGCCAGACGGCCAGCACATGCCCGACGGCCATCCGGGTCGCCTGCTGGGACGTGACCTCGACGGGCGGCAGCACCGTCACGTCGATGTCCTCCGCGTACCGCTCACCGGCGCGGTCCCGGCGGGCCGCCGCGGACGGGGCGTGCTGCGCCGACGCCAGCCGCACCGAGCGGCGCCGGAGCCGCCACAGCATGGGCCACGACAGCAGCGCCACCACAGCGGCCCCCAGCGGGCCCCACAAGAAGAGCTGGGACCAGGGAAAGCCGCTGTCGCCCTTGCCCGGCGCGGCCGGCGACAGCAATCCCGCGCAGGCTTCCAGCTTCTTGTCCACCGCCGAGCAGCTCGTGCTCGCCGAGGGCGCGTCGGACGGGGCCGCGCCCGCCGAACGGCTCGCCTGCGGCAGATCGGGAACCGTGCTCCCCGATGACTCGGGCTGCGTGTACGACGGAGTCGTGCCCCGGGTGGGGGTCGGTTCGAAGCGGGTCCATCCCACGCCCTCGAAGTACAGCTCGGGCCAGGCGTGCGCGTCCTTCAGACCCACCGACACCGAGCCGTCCGCCTGCGGGGTACCCGGGGCGAAGCCCACCGCGACCCGCGCCGGGATGCCCAGCGTGCGGGCCATCGCCGCCATGGTGAAGGAGAAGTGGACGCAAAAGCCCCGCTTGTCCCGCAGGAACCGGGTGATCGCGTCGCGGCCGCTGCCGACCTCCACGTCGGTGTCGTACTGGAAGCCGCCGTTGACGGCGAAGTAGTCCTGGAGCTTGACCGCCATGGCGTAGTCGGTCGTCGCGCCCTGGGTGATCTCGCGGGCGGTCCTGGACACCACCGCCGGCAGCGAGCTCGGCACCGCCGTGTACTGGCCCTGCAGCGGGTCGGGCGCCTCGGGCGCCGTGGCGAGCTGCTCCGCCGTCGGCTGCACCTGCAGGCTCTTGACCTCGTAGGTCGCGCCGCGTGTGGTCTGGCCGTGGTCGCCGACGAGCGTCATGCCCTCGGGTTCGTAGCGCCAGTTGCCCTTGACGCTGACATCGCTCGGCGGGTACGGCATCGGCAGCCAGTCCTGGGCGTACCAGTCGGCGGCCGCGATCCGGGTCGTGATCTGCGCGCGCTTGATGTCGACGCCCAGCCCGGTCGGGGTGGGGAACTCGTCCGGCACCGTGACGATGCGCCGCTTGGACGGTTTCCACGTCGTGCCGTCGAAGTCGTCCAGGGACACGATCCGCAGATACATGTCCGAGAGGTTGTTGCTGTTGGTGCGCAGGACCAGGACCGTGCGGTCCTCGTCCACGTTCAGGCTGTCGCGCAGCGACACCAGCGGGTTCACCGCCGAGATCGTGCCGCCGCCCCCGCTGCCGGCGCCCACCCCGGTCCTGGCGCTGTCCAGCAGCCCGCTCTGTATCTCGGGCAGCGGCAGCAGCGGTACCAGCACGGCGATGCCGAGCGAGACCGCGCCGATGCGGCGGCCGGTGCGCAACGGCGCCGACGGGCCGGGTTCGCCGCCCGGTGCGCGGGCCGCCCCGCCGAACACCCGGCCCCACTGCGCGAGCCGGTCCCGCCCCTCGGACAACAGCAGCAGCAGATAGCCGCCCGCCGCGCACATGAAGAAGAACCAGTCGAGCCAGCTGTTCGAGAGACCGGCCGCCACGGAGTACAGCGCGAGCAGCGGCAGCCCGGCCGGGGCCGCGCTGCGGAAGGTCACCGCGAGGATGTCCACCAGCAGCCCGATGACCAGCACCCCGCCGACGAGCATCAGCTGGATGCCGTCGGACAGCGGCGCGGGGATCGCGTACCGCCCCACGTCGTCCGTGCCCGCCTGCAACAGGTCGCCGAGGTGACGGAAGGCGTCCGGGCCGGGCACCAGCACGGCGAGGGCCTGCTGCCGGGCGAAGGCCAGGGTCAGCAGCACCAGCGTGACCAGGACCTGCGCCAGCACCGTCAGTGACCGGGGCAGGGGTATCCGCCGGGCCGCCGCGCCCACGCCCGCCTGGATCGACAGCAGGAGGGCCGCCTGGAACAGCCAGTTGATCGACACGACCAGCGGCAGCAGCGCGCTCGCCGTCAGCAGCGTGGCCGCCCAGGCGCACAGCGTCATCCGTGCCTGCCCGCTCATGAGCCGCTCTCCCCACCGCTCGTCCCGCCCGCGCCTGTCGTGCTCGCCGCGCCCGTCGTGCTCGCCGCGCCCGTCGCCGCGAGGCCGGCGCGGTCCCGGTCGGCCTGGCGCCACAGGTCCTCCATGGTGGCGCCCCGCGGCACGCTCAGGGCCGTCCAGCCCGCCTCACGCAGCATCCGCAGCCGTTCCTCCAGCCTGTTCACCGGGCCGTACGGGTGGTGCGGTTCCCGCCCCCACGCGTCGCCGTCCAGCACGAACGCGAGCGCGCCCCCGCTGCGCTGACGCATCTTGGCGGCCACCGCGGCCTGTTCCTCGTCGAGGTCGCCGAAGAAGGCGATCAGCAGTCCCTCGTTCCCGCCGCGCAGCAGGTCGTAGGCCCGGGACAGGCCTGTGCCGTCCGAGTGGTCGATCACCGCGAGCGTGTCCATCATCAGCCCGGCCGCGTCCGCCGATTCGTGACTGGCACCCGCGAAGCCGTCGGCGCCCTCGCCGGGCACCGAGGTGCCGGTGTCCGTGAGCAGCCGCACGGAGAAACCCCGCTCGAACATGTGGACAAGGACGGACGCGGTACCCGCGACGGCCCACTCGAAGGCCGAGTCCGGACCGGCGCCGCGGAAGGCGAGGCTCCGGGTGTCCAGGAGCACGGTGCAGCGGGCGCGCTGCGGCTGCTCCTCGCGGCGCACCATCAGCTCGCCGTAGCGGGCGGTGGAGCGCCAGTGGACGCGGCGCAGGTCGTCGCCGTGGCGATAGCCCCGAGGGATCACGTCGTCCTCGCCCGCGAGGGCTAGGGAGCGCTGCCGCCCGTCGCCGTACCCCTTCGCCTCACCGCTCAGCCGGACCGGCGGCAGCGCCTCCACGCGCGGGATGACGGTCAGGGTGTCGTACGTCGAGAAGGACCGGGTCAGCTCGCACATCCCGAACGGGTCGGTCAGGCGCAGCTGCAACGGGCCCAGGGGGTAGCGGCCGCGCAGGTCGGAGCGGACCCGGTAGGACACCTCGCGGCGGCCGCCCGCCTCCACCCGGTCCAGGACGAAGCGCGGGCGCGGACCGAGCACGTAGGGCACCCGGTCCTGGAGCATCAGCAGACCGGTGGGCAGCCGCGAGACGTTGTCCATCCGCAGATGGGCCCGGGCCTCGCTGCCGGCGGGCACCCGCCCGGGGGAGAGCCGGCGGCTGCCGGCCACCCGGTACCTGGTGCGGTGCAGCACGGCCGCGCAGACCAGCGGCAGTGCCGCGAGGAGCAGTCCGACCCGGAGCAGATCCGCCTGGCCCAGGACGTAGGCGCAGACGGCGGCCGCGATCCCGGCGGCCAGGAACGAGCGGCCTCGGGTGGTCAGCCCGGCCAGGGCCGTGCGGATGCCGCTCCTCCTGCCCCGGTCGGCCTCCGCCTGCCCCGTCCCCCCGGAGGTCATCACAGCCTCCGCGGCGGCCGCTGCGGATAGGCCGGGGTGCCGTGGTCCAGGCCGTACCCGCCCTGTTGCCGGGGCGCCGCGGGCACCGGCGTGCGCTGGAGGATCTCCTGGACGACCTGCTCCGCGGTACGGCGGTTGAGCTGGGCCTGTGCGGTGGGCAGCAGACGGTGGGCGAGAACGGCGACGGCGAGTGCCTGCACGTCGTCCGGCAGTGCGTAATCCCGGCCGCTCAGGGCTGCGGACGCCTTCGCCGCGCGCAGCAGATGCAGCGTCGCGCGCGGCGAGGCGCCGAGTCTGAGGTCGGGGTGGGTGCGCGTGGCCGCGACCAGCTCCACCGCGTATCTGCGGACCGCCTCGGCGACATGGACGCCCCTGACGGCGTCCACCAGCTTCACGATGTCGTGCGCGTGCGCCACGGGCTGCAGGTCGTCCAGCGGGTTCACCCCGCCGTGGATGTCGAGCATCTGCAACTCGGCCTCCGCGCTGGGATAGCCGATGGAGACGCGGGCCATGAAACGGTCGCGCTGGGCCTCCGGCAGCGGATAGGTGCCCTCCATCTCCACCGGGTTCTGGGTGGCCACCACCATGAAGGGGCTGGGCAGCTCGTACGTCTGCCCGTCGATGGTGACCTGGCGCTCCTCCATCGACTCCAGCAGCGCGGACTGGGTCTTGGGCGAGGCGCGGTTGATCTCGTCGCCGATCACGATCTGCGCGAAGATCGCCCCGGGCTTGAACTCGAAGTCCCGCTGCTGCTGGTCCCAGATGGACACGCCGGTGATGTCCGACGGCAGCAGGTCGGGAGTGAACTGAATGCGCCGCACCGAACAGTCGATGGACCGCGCCAGAGCCTTCGCCAGCATCGTCTTGCCCACGCCGGGGACATCCTCGATCAGAAGATGTCCCTCGGCGAGCAGCACGGTCAGCGAAAGCCGTACGACCTCGGGCTTGCCCTCGATCACCCCTTCCACCGAACTGCGGACACGCTCCACAGTGGCGGTCAGATCAGTGAGGCTCGCTCGATCGTCATAGGTCGTCACCCGGCCCTCCTCGGCCCGTTCATCCCGGGCCGACGCGCTGAGATGCGGACCGGCCCACCCCGAAACTCGGGCACCGCGCGAAGGGTTCCGCGCGACGCCACACCCGCATTCTTGCCGCCGTTACCGATTCGTGTCACTCGCCTGTGGACAACTGGCCGCGATATGTCGGGTCTTACGACGGTTGATACGCAGCTAGGCCGGGTCTATCTCATGCAACAGGCCGGTCTTCACATCGAACACGAAGCCACGCACGTCGTCGGTGTGCAGCAGGAACGGCGAGGTGCGCACGCGCTGCATCGACTGCCGTACGTCCTGCTCGACGTCCCGGAACGCCTCCACCGCCCACGCGGGGCGCTGGCCCACCTCCATCTCCAGGTCGTGGCGGAACTCCTCGGTGAGGGTCTCCAGACCGCAGCCGGTGTGGTGGATGAGGACGACGCTGCGGGTGCCGAGCGCCCGCTGGCTGATGGTGAGGGAGCGGATCACGTCGTCGGTGACGACGCCGCCCGCGTTGCGGATGGTGTGACAGTCGCCCAGTTGCAGACCGAGCGCGGCGTGCAGGTCGAGACGGGCGTCCATGCAGGCCACGACGGCCACGCGCAGGACGGGCCGGGCGTCCATTCCGGGGTCGGCGAACGCGGCGGCGTACCGCTCGTTGGCCTCGACGAGACGGTCGGTCACGGTACCGCCGGATATGGCGGCCTCGGAGCCGGTGGGAACCGATGCGGAAGTCGTCATAGCTATGACCGTACTGGTCACAGTCGATCCAGTCGCGGTGTGAGAGGGGGAAAAGAGTGTCATCACGTCCTCTTGTGAGCTAACCCACACAGGTGGTCGCGGTGCATCCGCAGGGGTGATTTTCCCCGGTTTGCCGCTTCGCACTCACACCGGCGCGCGACGCGCAGGCCGGTTGATTGACCCCGCCACACGGTGGACTAAAGTGACGCGAAGCGGGAGGCGAGGCTCTCCCTGCTGGACGAATTCCCCCGGAGACCCCGGTCTGCTGTCCGGAGATCTCCCCACGTGCGCGGCGCGTACGTACGGCTCGGCCTCCTCCCGCTCCCGGTCGGCTGACGCTTTCGGCGCCGGCAGGCCTCCCCTTCACGAGCGGGCGGGGGACCCGGCGGTGCGTATACCGCGCCGGACCTGAGAGGGCCCCTTGAGCCAGAGTCGACACGTCCCGGTGATGCTCCAGCGGTGCCTGGACCTGTTGGCCCCCGCCCTCGGCCGACCGGGTGCCGTGGTCGTCGACTGCACCCTCGGGCTCGGCGGCCATAGCGAGGCCCTGCTGACGCGTTTCCCGCAGGCCCGGCTCGTCGCCCTCGACCGCGACAAGGAGGCCCTGCGCCTGTCCGGCGAGCGGCTCGCCCCCTTCGGTGACCGCGCCACCCTGGTGCACGCGGTCTACGACGAACTCCCCGAGGTCCTCGACCGCCTCGGCATCCCGCGCGTCCAGGGCGTCCTGTTCGACCTCGGCGTCTCCTCCATGCAGCTCGACGAGGCCGACCGCGGCTTCGCCTACGCCCAGGACGCCCCGCTCGACATGCGCATGGACCAGACGACCGGCATGAGCGCCGCCGAGGTCCTCAACACCTACCCGCCCGGCGAACTCGTCCGGATCCTGCGGGCCTACGGCGAGGAGAAGCAGGCCAAGCGGATCGTCGGCGCCATCGTGCGGGTGCGCGAGCAGGAGCCGTTCAGCAACAGCGCCCGGCTGGTCGAGCTGATCCGGGACGCGCTGCCGCAGGCCGCCAAGCGCACCGGCGGCAACCCGGCCAAGCGCACCTTCCAGGCCCTGCGCATCGAGGTCAACGGCGAGCTGTCCGTCCTGGAGCGGGCGATCCCGGCGGCGGTCAAGGCACTCGACGTGAGCGGCCGGATCGCCGTCCTGTCGTACCACTCGCTCGAGGACCGCCTGGTCAAGCAGGTGTTCGCGGCCGGAGCCGCCAACACCGCGCCACCCGGTCTGCCGGTCGTCCCCGAGCGTTACCAGCCCCGGCTCAAGCTGCTCACACGCGGTGCCGAACTTCCCACCGAGGAAGAGGTCGCCGAGAACCGGCGGGCCGCCCCGGCCCGGCTGCGTGGAGCGGAGCGCATCAGGGAGGACGTCGAGTGACGCAGGCGCAGGACGGGCGTGCCGACACGACACCCGGACCCGGGTTCGGAATTCCAGCTCAGTGGAGGGCGAGTGAGTAGGAAACCCGAACTGAAGGGGAGGGCCGCCCGTCTCGCGCGGCTCTTCCCGTCAGGTCCCGGCCGGGCGGCCCGGACTCCGTTCGTCCTCCTCGTCGTCCTCCTCCTCGGCGGCGGCCTCATCGGTCTCCTCGTGCTCAACTCGGCCCTCAGCGAAGGCTCGTTCCAGCTGGACGACCTCCAGACCGACACCAAGAACCTCACCGACGAGGAGCAGGCGCTCCAGCGCGACGTGGACTCCTACTCCGCACCCGACGCCCTCCAGCGCCGCGCCCGCGAACTGGGCATGGTCCCCGGCGGCGATCCCGCCTTCCTCGACCCGGACGGCACCGTCAAGGGCGTTCCCTCGGCGGCGGCCCGGCGGTCCGCGACGCAGCTCCCGATCGCGCTGCGCCCACCGGAGGCGCTCAGCTCCGCACCCCTGCCCAGCGCGCCGCCCACCCCGACCACGACCCCTGGCAGGTGACGAAAGTGTCCGACAGGGAACCGCCACGCCGCCGCGTGCCAGGCCCGGCCCGCCCCGCTCGGCCGGGCACGGCCCGGCGACGGCCCGGCCCCGGTGCCCGGCCGGCCCGTCGGCCCGTCCCGGCCCGGCCCGCGGCGCCGCAGGTCCTGCGGCTGGGCAGCCCTCGTCCCCGGCTGCGCATGGTCAGCCTCGCCCTGACCCTGGTGCTGATCGCGTTCGTCGTACGCCTGCTCCAGGTGCAGGCCGTCGACGCCGGCGCGTACGCTGCCAAGGCCGAGCAGAACCGCTACGTCGTGCACACCCTGGCCGCCGAGCGCGGCGGGATCACCGACCGCAACGGCGTGGCGCTGGCGGCCAGCGTCGACGCGTACGACATCACCGCCGACCCCACGATGTTCACGCGCAAGCAGCTGAAGGTCGGCGACGGGCCCGAGCAGGCGGCGGCGCTGCTCGCCCCGATCCTCGGCCTGGACCAGGCCGTGCTCGTCAGGAAGCTCAGGCCCGGCGACAAGAAGCTCCAGTACGTCAGGCTCGCCGGGCGCCAGACCCCGCAGGTCTGGACGCAGATCAAGGACCTGAAGGCCGCCCTCGCCAAGAAGGCGCAGACGGACGACGCCACCGTCAACGCCCTCGCCGGTGTCTTCGCCGACCCCACCAGCAGGCGCGTGTACCCCAACGGCGACCTCGCCGCCGGGATACTGGGCTGGGTCAACGCCGACGGCAAGGGCGGCGGCGGCGTCGAGCAGCAGCTGAACCAACTGCTGACCGGCGAGGACGGCAAGATCCGCTACGCCCAGTCGGGCGGCCGTCAGGTGCCGACCGTGGGCTCCACCGAGACGCCCGCCGTGCCCGGCAGCGATGTCGAGCTCACCATCGACCGCGACATCCAGTGGGCCGCGCAGAACGCCATCACCGAGCAGGTGAGGAAGTCCAAGGCGGACCGCGGCTACGTCATCGTGCAGGACACCCGCACCGGCGAGATCCTGGCCATGGCCAACTCGCCCGGCTTCGACCCCAACGACCTGTCCGAGGCCAGCCCTTCGGCCCTCGGCAACGCGGCCCTCCAGGACGCCTACGAGCCCGGCTCCACCGCCAAGGTCATGTCGATGGCCGCCGTGCTGGAGGAGAACGCCGCCACGCCGCTGACGCACGTCACCGTGCCCAACCGGCTGCACCGCGGCGACCGGCTCTTCAAGGACGACATCGACCACTCGACCTGGTCCCTGACGCTCAACGGCGTCCTGGCCAAGTCCAGCAACATCGGCACGATCCTCGCCACCGGGCAGCTCGGCAAGACGCAGCGCGAGGCCAACCGGGTCCTCTCCTCCTACCTGCGCAAGTTCGGCATCGGCGGCTACACCGGACTCGGCTTCCCCGGTGAGACGAGGGGCATCCTCGCGGCGCCGGACTCCTGGTCCACGTCGCAGCAGTACACGATTCCTTTCGGCCAGGGCGTGTCCATCAACGCCATGCAGGCGGCGTCCGTCTACTCGACGATCGCCAACGGCGGGGTCCGCGTCGAGCCCACCCTCGTCCGCGGCACCAAGGGAGCGGACGAGCGTTTCACCCCGGCCGCGCAGCCCAAGAAGACCCGGGTCATCAGTGCGAAGACGGCCAAGAGCCTCGCCCAGATGCTGGAGTCGGTCGTGGACGACCAGGAGGGCACCGGCACCAAGGCGCGCATCCCGGGCTACCGTGTCGCGGGCAAGACCGGTACGGCCAACCGCGTGGATCCGGCCACCGGCAAGTACAAGGGATACACGTCGTCGTTCGCCGGATTCGCCCCCGCGGACAACCCGCGCGTCACCGTCTACTGCGCGATCCAGAACGCCACCGAGGGCAGCTACTTCGGCGGCCAGATCTGCGGCCCCATCTACAAGCAGGTCATGGAGTTCGCGCTGAAGACCCTCCAGGTCCCGCCCACCGGGGCGAAGGCCGCCAGCCTCCCCGTCTCCTTCAAGCCCTGACCGGCACGGAACACAGCACCGCTCAGCACCGAACCAGCCAGGAAACCAGCCCGTGACCATGATCACTCCCCAGCCCGGGAACCGGGGCGCGCCAGGCCCCTCGCTTCGCTCGCAGCCCGGTGCGCCCGGTACGCTCACCGCCGTGCCACACGCTGATCAGTCCCAAATCACCCAGAAGGGCGTTCCCGTGACATACCCGGGCCCGCCCCGGCCGGTCCAGGTCTCCGTAACCCCCCTTGCGGAGCTCGCCGATCAGCTGGGCGCCACCACTCCGGAACACGCCGCCGACATCACGGGCATCACCCATGACTCGCGCGCCGTCCGCCCCGGCGACCTCTACGCCGCTCTGCCCGGCGCCCGCGCGCACGGCGCCGACTTCGTCGTGCAGGCGGCCGGGCTCGGCGCGGTCGCCGTCCTGACCGATCCGGCCGGCGCCGAACGCGCCGCCGCCACCGGCCTGCCGGTACTGCTCGTCGACGACCCGCGCGGCCGCATGGGCGAGCTGGCGGCCACCATCTACGGCCACCCCGGCCGCGACCTGCTCCAGATCGGCATCACCGGCACCTCCGGCAAGACCACGACCGCCTACCTGGTCGAGGGCGGCCTGAAGGCGGACCGCGCCACCGGACTGATCGGCACCGTCGAGATGCGCATCGGCGACGAGCGCATCAAGTCCGAGCGGACCACCCCCGAGGCCACCGACCTCCAGGCCCTGTTCGCGGTGATGCGCGAGCGCGGTGTCGAGGCGGTCGCCATGGAGGTCTCCAGCCACGCCCTGGTGCTCGGCCGGGTCGACGGCTGTGTCTTCGACATCGCCGTCTTCAACAACCTCAGCCCGGAACACATGGAGTTCCACTCCGACATGGAGGACTACTTCCGGGCCAAGGCGCAGCTGTTCACCCCGGAACGCAGCAGGCTCGGCGTCGTCAACTTCGACGACGACTACGGCCGCAGGCTGGCCGGGGAGGCCACCGTCCCGGTCGTCACCTTCTCCGCCGAGGGCCACCCCGACGCCGACTGGCGTGCCGAGGAGGTCCGGGTCGGCCCGATGGACTCGACGTTCGTCGTGGCCGGTCCCGAGGGGCAGCGGGTCGCCGCCAGGTCTCCGCTGCCGGGTCCCTTCAACGTGGCCAACACCCTCGCCGCGATCGTCGCCCTCGCGATGGCCGGTCTCGACCCGCAGACCGCCGCCGACGGCGTGTCGGCGGTGCCCGGGGTGCCGGGCCGCCTGGAGCGGGTCGACGCGGGGCAGCCGTACCTCGCGGTCGTCGACTACGCGCACAAGACCGACGCCGTCGAGTCGGTGCTGCGCGCCCTGCGCAAGGTCACCAAGGGCCGGGTGCACATCGTGCTCGGCTGCGGCGGCGACCGGGACACGACCAAGCGCCGGCCGATGGGCGCCGCCGCCGCCCGGCTCGCCGACACGGCCGTACTGACCTCCGACAACCCCCGCTCCGAGGATCCCCTGGCGATCCTGGCGAGCATGCTCGAGGGCGCGGCCTCCGTACCCGCGCACGAGCGCGGCGAGGTGCTCCTCTTCGAGGACCGGGCCGCCGCGATCGCCGCCGCCGTCGCCCGCGCCCAGGCGGGGGACACCGTGCTGGTCGCGGGCAAGGGCCATGAGCAGGGCCAGGACATCGCCGGAGTGGTCCGTCCCTTCGACGACCGCCAGGTGCTTCGCGCAGCTATCCAGAAGACTCAGGGATGAACTTGTGATCGCCCTCTCCCTCGCCGAGATCGCAGCAGTCGTCGGCGGGCAGACGCACGACATACCGGATCCGTCCGTCCAGGTCACCGGGCCGGTCGTCCGGGACTCCCGAGAGGTGGTGCCGGGCGGCCTGTTCGTCGCCTTCGTCGGTGAACGCGTGGACGGCCACGACTTCGCGCGGGCGGTCGTCGACGCGGGCGCCGTCGCCGTGCTGGCGTCCCGGCCCGTCGGTGTCCCCGCGATCGTGGTCGAGGACGTCCAGAGCGCCCTCGGCGCCCTCGCCCGGCACGTGGTGCGCGAACTCGGCACCACCCTCGTCGCCCTCACCGGCTCCGCGGGCAAGACCAGTACCAAGGACCTGATCGCGCAGGTGCTCCAGCGCAAGGGACCCACGGTGTGGACCCCCGGCTCGCTCAACAACGAGATCGGGCTGCCGCTGACCGCCCTCAGCGCCACCGAGGAGACCAGGTTCCTGGTGCTGGAGATGGGCGCCCGCGGTATCGGCCACATCCGTTACCTGACCGACCTGACGCCGCCGAGGATCGGCCTCGTGCTCAACGTCGGCACCGCCCACATCGGCGAGTTCGGCGGCCGCGAGCAGATCGCCCTGGCGAAGGGCGAACTCGTGGAGGCACTGCCCGCGGCCGGGGACGGCGGTGTCGCGGTCCTCAACGCCGACGACCCGTTGGTACGGGCCATGGCCTCCCGTACGAAGGCGAAGGTGGTCTTTTTCGGAGAGTCCGACGAAGCGGACGTTCGCGCCGAGAACGTGCGACTCATGGACAGTGGACAGCCCGCCTTCAGTCTTCGCACACCCTCCGGGTGCAGTGATGTGACCATGCGCCTGTACGGTGAGCATCACGTGTCGAACGCGCTCGCCGCGGCCGCCGTCGCCCATGAGCTGGGCATGTCCGCGGAAGAGATCGCCACCGCGCTTTCCCAGGCGGGCTCCCTCTCCCGCTGGCGGATGGAGGTCACCGAGCGCCCGGACGGCGTGACGGTCGTCAACGACGCCTACAACGCGAACCCCGAGTCCATGCGAGCCGCCTTGCGCGCGCTCGCGGCAATGGGCAAAGCCGCACAGGCGAACGGGGGCCGTACGTGGGCGGTGCTCGGCAAGATGGCCGAGCTCGGGGACGAGGCTCTCGCCGAGCACGACGCGGTCGGACGGCTCGCCGTCCGGCTCAATGTCGGCAAGCTCGTCGCGGTCGGGGGCAGGGAAGCCGCCTGGCTGCAACTGGGCGCATATAACGAGGGTTCGTGGGGTGAGGAGTCGGTGCACGTGTCCGACGCACAGGCGGCGGTCGACCTGTTGCGCAGCGAGTTGCGCCCAGGTGACGTCGTGCTCGTGAAGGCGTCCCGATCGGTCGGTCTCGAGAGCGTGGCGCAGGCGCTGCTCGAGAGCGGTGCCGAGGGTGAGGTTTCCGCCCGATGATGAAGCAGATCCTGTTCTCAGGTGTCATTGGTCTGTTCCTGACCCTGATCGGCACTCCGCTGCTGATCAAGCTCCTCGCACGCAAGGGCTACGGTCAGTACATCCGCGACGACGGTCCGCGCGAGCACGCCAGCAAGCGCGGTACGCCGACCATGGGTGGTATCGCGTTCATCTTCGCGACGATCGCGGCCTACTTCCTGTCCAAGGTCATCACCGGCTACACGCCCACGTACTCGGGCCTGTTGGTGCTGGGCCTGATGACGGGCATGGGCCTGGTCGGCTTCCTGGACGACTACATCAAGATCGTCAAGCGGCGGTCGCTCGGTCTGCGGGCCAAGGCGAAGATGGCCGGCCAGCTGACCGTCGGTATCGCCTTCGCGGTGCTCTCGCTCCAGTTCGCGGACGGCCGCAACCAGACCCCGGCCTCGACGAAGCTGTCGTTCATCACGGACTTCGGCTGGACGATCGGCCCGGTGCTGTTCGTCGTCTGGGCGCTGTTCATGATCCTGGCGATGTCCAACGGCGTGAACCTGACCGACGGTCTGGACGGTCTGGCCACCGGCGCCTCCGTCCTCGTCTTCGGCGCCTACACCTTCATCGGCGTCTGGCAGTTCCAGGAGTCCTGCGCCAACTCGATGACCCTGACGAACCCGAACGCCTGCTACGAGGTGCGCGATCCGCTCGACCTCGCGGTCATCGCCTCGGCGCTGATGGGTTCCTGCCTCGGCTTCCTGTGGTGGAACACCTCGCCCGCCAAGATCTTCATGGGCGACACCGGTTCGCTGGCGCTCGGCGGTGTCCTCGCGGGCCTCGCCATCTGCTCCCGCACCGAGCTGCTGATCGCCATCCTCGGCGGTCTGTTCGTCCTCATCACCATGTCGGTCGTCATCCAGGTCGGCTCCTTCCGGCTCACCGGCAAGCGCGTCTTCCGCATGGCGCCACTCCAGCACCACTTCGAACTCAAGGGCTGGTCCGAGGTCCTTGTGGTGGTCCGTTTCTGGATCATCCAGGGCATCTGTGTGATCGTCGGACTGGGCCTCTTCTACGCGGGATGGGCAGCGGACAAGTGACCGACTGGCAGGGGAAGAACGTCACCGTCGCCGGGCTCGGCGTCTCCGGCGTCCCGGCGGCCAAGGTGCTGCACGGGCTCGGCGCGAAGGTCACCGTCGTCAACGACGGCGACGACGACCGGGCGCGGGCCCAGGCCGCCGAACTGGAGGCGCTCGGCGTCACCGTGCGTCTCGGTGACGGTGACACCCTGCCCGAAGGCACCGAACTCGTCGTCACCGCGCCCGGCTGGAAGCCGGACAAGCCGCTGTTCGCGGCCGCCGCCGAGGCCGGCGTCCCCGTCTGGGGCGACGTCGAACTGGCCTGGCGGCTCAGGGGCCCCGACGCCGCGCCCTGGCTGGCCGTCACCGGCACGAACGGCAAGACCACGACCGTCCAGATGCTCGCCGCCATCCTGAAGGCGGCGGGCCTGCGCACGGCCGCCGTCGGCAACATCGGCGTCTCGCTGCTGGACGCGGTCCTCGGCGACGAGCGTTACGACGTGCTCGCGGTCGAGCTGTCGAGCTACCAGCTGCACTGGGCGCCCTCCCTGCGCGCCCACTCGGCCGCCGTCCTGAACCTCGCCCCCGACCACCTCGACTGGCACGGCTCCATGGAGGCGTACGCCGCCGACAAGGGCCGTATCTACGAGGGAAATCGCATCGCCTGCGTCTACAACGTCGCCGACAAGGCCACCGAGGACCTGGTGCGCGCGGCGGACGTCGAGGAGGGCTGCCGGGCCGTCGGGTTCACCCTCGGCGCACCGGCGCCGTCCCAACTCGGCGTCGTGGACGGCATCCTGGTCGACCGGGCCTTCGTGGAGAACCGGCAGAAGAACGCCCAGGAACTGGCGGAGGTGTCGGACGTCGTGCCGGCCGCCCCGCACAACATCGCCAACGCGCTCGCGGCGGCGGCCCTCGCGCGCGCCTTCGGGGTGCCCGCCACGGCCGTACGGGACGGGCTGCGGGCCTTCACGCCGGACGCCCACCGCATCGCGCACGTGGCCGACGTGGACGGGGTCGCGTACGTCGACGACTCCAAGGCGACCAACACGCACGCGGCGGAGGCCTCTTTGGCGGCCTACGAGTCGATCGTCTGGATCGCGGGCGGACTGGCCAAGGGCGCGACCTTCGACGAACTCGTCGCCAAGTCCGCGAAGCGGCTTCGCGGAGCCGTCCTCATCGGCGCGGACCGGGCCCTGATCCGTGAAGCCCTGGCGCGACACGCCCCTGAAGTACCCGTCGTCGACCTCGACCGGACCGACACTGGGGCGATGTCCGCGGCGGTCCGGGAGGCGCAGCGACTCGCCTCCGCCGGCGACACCGTACTGCTGGCCCCGGCCTGCGCGTCCATGGACATGTTCGCCAATTACAACAAGCGCGGTGACGCGTTCGCGGAGGCGGTGCGCGAACTCGGCGCCGGGGGTGTCTGATCGCCATCGGACATCTCCGCTGACCCGGCCGCCTGCCGGGCGACTCTGGGAGGGACGCGTGGGACCGTCGAGGCCGACGTACAGCGGAGACACCGATGCCAGGTAGCCGTACCGGGCGTCCGCCCGTGCAGCGTGCGGCCCGGCGCCCGGCCGCTGCCCGGCCCGCGCGCGGCAGGCCGCTGCAGGTCCTCTATCTGCGGGCCCGCAGAGCGTGGGACCGGCCGCTCACCGCGTACTACCTGATCCTCGGCGGCAGTCTGCTGATCACCGTGCTCGGTCTGGTGATGGTCTACTCGGCCTCCCAGATCACGGCGTTGCAGATGGCGCTGCCGGGGTCGTTCTTCTTTCGCAAACAGTTCCTGGCCGCCTCCATCGGTGGCGGACTGCTGCTGCTCGCCTCCCGGATGCCGGTGACACTGCACCGCGCGCTGGCCTACCCGATCCTGGCCGGCGCCGTCTTCATGATGGCTCTGGTGCAGGTGCCGGGCATAGGAGTCGCGGTCAACGGCAACCAGAACTGGATCTCGCTCGGCGGTTCCTTCCAGATCCAGCCCAGCGAGTTCGGCAAGCTCGCGCTGGTGCTGTGGGGCGCGGACCTGATCGCGCGCAAACAGGACAAGAAACTGCTGGCCCAGTGGAAGCACATGCTGGTGCCGCTCGTGCCGGTGGCCTTCCTGCTGCTCGGGCTGATCATGCTCGGCGGCGACATGGGCACCGCGATCATCCTCACGGCGATCCTGTTCGGGCTGCTGTGGCTGGCGGGCGCGCCGACCCGGCTGTTCGTGGGTGTGCTGTCGATCGCGGCCACGATCGGCGTGATCCTCATCAAGACCAGCCCGAACCGGATGGCCCGGCTCTCCTGCATCGGCGCCACCGAACCGCAGAGCGGCCCGGTCGACTGCTGGCAGGCCGTGCACGGCATCTACGCCCTCGCCTCGGGCGGAATCTTCGGTTCCGGGCTCGGTGCGAGTGTGGAGAAATGGGGCCAACTCCCCGAAGCGCACACCGACTTCATCTTCGCCGTCACCGGCGAGGAACTGGGCCTGGCGGGGACACTGTCGGTGCTCGCCCTGTTCGCGGCTCTAGGCTATGCGGGTATCCGCGTGGCCGGACGCACGGAGGACCCCTTCGTCAGGTATGCCGCGGGAGGCGTGACCACCTGGATCGTCGCTCAGGCGGTGATCAACATCGGTGCGGTGCTCGGCCTGCTGCCGATCGCCGGAGTTCCCCTCCCGCTGTTCTCCTACGGTGGATCCGCCCTGCTGCCGACCATGTTCGCCATCGGGTTGCTGATCGCCTTCGCGCGCGACGAACCCGCTGCGCGGGCGGCGCTTGCGATGCGGCAGACCCGCTTTGGTAGAAAGCGGGCTGGAGGCCCCGCGCCCGACCTGGGGCCTCGGAGATGGAACACGATGCGACGGCGTGCCTCGGCGGCGCGCTCGTCCGGAGAGCGGTGAATTTCGGTGCATGTCGTACTCGCTGGTGGGGGGACCGCCGGCCACATCGAGCCCGCGCTCGCCCTCGCGGACGCCCTGCGCAGGCAGGACCCCACGGTGGGGATCACGGCCCTGGGCACGGAGCGCGGCCTGGAGACCCGGCTCGTACCGGAGAGGGGCTATGAGCTCGCGCTGATCCCCGCCGTGCCACTGCCGCGCAAGCCCACCCCCGAGCTGATCACCGTCCCGGGCCGGCTGCGCGGCACGATCAAGGCGGCCGAGCAGATCCTGGAGCGCACCAAGGCGGACGCCATCGTCGGCTTCGGCGGCTATGTCGCCCTGCCCGGCTACCTCGCCGCCAAGCGCCTCGGCGTGCCGATCGTGATCCACGAGGCCAACGCCCGCCCCGGCCTGGCCAACAAGATCGGCTCGCGGTACGCGGCCCGGGTCGCCGTCTCCACCCCGGACAGCAAGCTGCGCGACGCCCGCTACATCGGCATCCCGCTGCGCCGCTCCATCGCCACCCTCGACCGGGCCGCCGTACGCCCGGAGGCCCGCGCGGCGTTCGGACTCGACCCCAACCTGCCGACGCTGCTCGTCTCCGGCGGCTCGCAGGGTGCCCGCCGCCTCAACGAGGTGGTCCAGCAGGTCGCGCCGTGGCTCCAGCAGGCCGGCATCCAGATCCTGCACGCGGTCGGCCCCAAGAACGAACTGCCGCAGGTGCATCAGATGCCCGGGATGCCCCCGTACATCCCGGTACCGTACGTGGACCGGATGGACCTCGCGTACGCCGCGGCCGACATGATGCTCTGCCGCGCGGGCGCGATGACCGTCGCCGAACTCTCCGCCGTCGGGCTCCCGGCCGCCTACGTCCCGCTGCCCATCGGCAACGGTGAACAGCGGCTGAACGCCCAGCCGGTGGTCAAGGCCGGCGGCGGTCTGCTCGTCGACGACGCGGAACTCACGCCCGAGTGGGTGCGGGAGACCGTCCTGCCCGTGCTCGCCGACCCGCACCGGCTGTACGAGATGTCCCGCGCCGCCAGCGAGTTCGGCCGCCGGGACGCCGACGACCTGCTCGTCGGCATGGTCTACGAGGCGATCGCCTCGCGCCGTCACCAGTAACGCATCGGCGAGTGAGCCGAAGGGGCGCGGCGGTGTCGGGAGATTGAGCGCGCGAAGGCCCGAAAGGCCGGGCACGCTTGAGCTCTCGACACCGACCCGGGCGCCCCGGAGGCGAGCGAGCCACGAAGGGAGTGCGCGTGGCCGGACCCACCATCGCAGAGCGCGGTGAACGCCGACAGGAGTCGTCCGGCCCGCCCCTCGTCCGAAGGTTCGGACGGCGTCGGCTTCGTGTGATGATCATTCTCGCGTTCGGTGCCGTCCTCCTGGGCGCGGGCTGCGTCTGGGCGTTGTACGGCTCGCAGTGGCTGCGCGTGGAGCGGGTCTCGGTCTCGGGCACCGGCGTGCTGACCCCGGAGCAGGTGCGCGAAGCCGCCGACGTACCGGTCGGAGCACCGCTCATTTCGGTCGACACCGATGTGATCGAGGCGCGACTGCGGCAGAAATTGCCCCGAATTGACTCGGTTGACGTGGTCCGTTCCTGGCCGCATGGAATCGGGCTGAAAGTGACCGAGCGTTCTCCGGTTCTGCTTGTCCGAAAGGGCGCCGCCTTCGTCGAAGTGGACGACGAAGGTGTCCGTTTCGCCACGGTTTCAGAGGCTCCGAGTGGCATTCCGGCGCTGGAATTGTCGGTTTCCCGGACGGGTTCGGCCACCGCGAGCCTGCGACGCTTCGACGAGGACCGGCTGGTTCTGGAGGCCGTCCGGGTCGCCGGGGACATTCCGGCCGCCGTCGCCCGCACGACCCGGGTCGTCAAGGTGCGTTCCTACGACGACATCTCGCTGGAGTTGACCGCCGACCGGACCGTCGTGTGGGGGAGTGGTGAGCAGGGTCCGCTGAAGGCCCGTACTCTGACCGCCCTGATGAAAGCGGCGTCCGACGCGCGGTACTTCGATGTCAGCGTGCCCACCGCCCCTGCGTCAGCGGTGAGTTGACGCACATCTGCGCAGGCCAGCACCCTGGTTGGGCAGCGCTACGCCTGATCACATAGGGTGAAAAGAAAAACGGGAGGTTCGGCGTGTTCGTTGAACGTGCGCCACTTGTCGACTTAGTGTCCTGTTCAGAAGACTCCAGGGAACAGACACACTGGTAACCCTAAACTTCAGGGTTAGGGTTCGGGTCGGCGTTACGGACCGTCCCATTTCGGCATCAGTCGTCGGATCGCAACACGGCGAGGCGGCGACACGTAACTCGAGGCGAGAGGCCTTCGACGTGGCAGCACCGCAGAACTACCTCGCAGTCATCAAAGTCATCGGTGTCGGCGGCGGTGGTGTCAATGCCATCAACCGGATGATCGAGGTCGGTCTCAAGGGCGTCGAGTTCATCGCCATCAACACGGACGCGCAGGCGCTGTTGATGAGCGACGCCGACGTCAAGCTCGACGTCGGCCGCGAACTCACCCGCGGACTCGGCGCCGGCGCCAACCCGGCTGTCGGCCGCAAGGCGGCGGAAGATCACCGCGAGGAGATCGAGGAGGTCCTCAAGGGGGCCGACATGGTCTTCGTGACGGCCGGCGAGGGCGGCGGCACCGGCACCGGCGGCGCGCCCGTCGTGGCCAACATCGCCCGCTCGCTCGGCGCCCTCACCATCGGCGTGGTCACGCGCCCGTTCACCTTCGAGGGACGGCGCCGCGCGAACCAGGCCGAGGACGGCATCGCGGAACTCCGCGAAGAGGTCGACACCCTCATCGTCATCCCGAACGACCGGCTGCTGTCCATCTCGGACCGCCAGGTCTCGGTGCTCGACGCGTTCAAGTCGGCGGACCAGGTCCTGCTCTCCGGTGTCCAGGGCATCACGGACCTGATCACCACCCCCGGCCTGATCAACCTCGACTTCGCCGACGTGAAGTCGGTCATGTCCGAGGCCGGTTCGGCCCTCATGGGCATCGGCTCGGCCCGCGGCGACGACCGCGCGGTGGCCGCGGCCGAGATGGCGATCTCCTCGCCGCTGCTGGAGGCGTCCATCGACGGCGCCCGGGGCGTCCTGCTCTCCATCTCCGGCGGCTCCGACCTCGGCCTGTTCGAGATCAACGAGGCGGCCCAGCTGGTCAGCGAGGCGGCCCACCCCGAGGCCAACATCATCTTCGGCGCGGTCATCGACGACGCCCTCGGCGACGAGGTGCGGGTCACCGTGATCGCGGCCGGCTTCGACGGCGGTCAGCCGCCGGCCCGCCGGGACACCGTCCTCGGTTCGTCCTCGTCCTCGGCCCGGCGCGACGAGCCCGCCCCGGCGCGGCAGCAGGAGAGCCGTCCGTCCTTCGGCTCGCTCGGCAGCGTCACGCCGAAGGAGGAGCCGGAGCCCGCCCCGGAGCCGGTGCACGACCTCCCGGTCGGCCCGCCGGTCCCGCCGTCGCGCAGCTACTCCGACAGCGCGGCCGAAGAGCTCGACGTACCGGACTTCCTGAAGTGATAGGACAGCGCTCCGCAACGGGCACTGTGAACGGCGCGCACTTCGCCTTCACCGACAGGTGGGGCGGGGTGAGCGCCGTTCCGTACGAGGAGCTCAACCTCGGCGGCGCGGTCGGCGACGACCCCGACGCCGTACGCGCCAACCGCGAGCTGGCGGCGAAGTCGCTGGAGCTCGACCCGGCCCGGGTGGTCTGGATGAACCAGGTGCACGGCAACGACGTCGCCGAGGTCGACGGACCGTGGACCACCCGGCTCGCCCCGCCGGTCGACGCTCTGGTGACCACCACCCGGGGGCTCGCCCTCGCGGTGCTCACCGCCGACTGCGTCCCGGTCCTGTTGGCCGACCCGGTGGCCGGGGTGGTCGCCGCGGCGCACGCCGGCCGGCCGGGCATGATCGCCGGGGTCGTACCCGCCGCCGTCGACGCGATGCGCTCCCTCGGCGCCGACCCCGCCCGCATCGTCGCCCGCACCGGACCCGCCGTCTGCGGCCGGTGCTACGAAGTGCCGGAAGCGATGCGTTCCGAGGTCGCCGCCGTCGAACCGGCGGCGCACGCCGAGACGAGCTGGGGCACTCCCGCCGTCGACGTGGCCGCCGGCGTGCACGCGCAGCTCGAACGGCTCGGGGTGCACGACCGGGAGCAGTCGCCGGTGTGCACGCTCGAGTCCGGCGACCACTTCTCGTACCGGCGCGACCGCACCACAGGGCGGCTCGCCGGCTACGTCTGGCTGGACTGATGGGGCATGACGGACCGTAAGGACGAACTCGCCGCAAATCTGGCGAAAGTGGAGCAGCGTATCACCGCCGCGTGCGTGGCCTCGGGCCGCAAGCGCGAGGAGGTGACCCTGATCGTGGTCACCAAGACCTATCCCGCGAGCGATGTGCGGGTCCTGTCGGAACTCGGCGTTCGTCATGTGGCCGAGAACCGGGACCAGGACGCGGCACCCAAAGCCGCCGAATGTTTGGATCTGCCCCTTATTTGGCATTTTGTCGGCCAATTGCAGACCAACAAGGTGCGATCAGTGGTGGGTTACGCAAATGTCGTGCAGTCCGTCGACCGCTCCAGGCTGGTGACCGCCCTGTCGAAGGAGGCCGTGCGCGCCGGGCGCGAACTGGGGTGTCTCCTCCAGGTCGCACTGGACGCGGGGGAGAGCGCGCGGGGCGAGCGGGGCGGCGTCGCGCCCGGCGGAATCGAAGAGTTGGCCGATCTGGTCGCCGGTGCTCCGGGGCTGCGGCTCGACGGACTGATGACGGTGGCCCCGCTCACCGGGGAGTACGCGGGGCGCCAACAGGCGGCGTTCGGGCGGTTGATGGATTTGTCGACCGACCTGCGCCGAGCCCATCCGGCTGCGAACATGGTCTCGGCAGGGATGAGTGCGGACCTCGAGGAGGCCGTGGCGGCCGGGGCGACACATGTGCGCGTCGGCACTGCGGTACTCGGAGTCCGCCCCAGGCTCGGGTAACGTCGCCAGGAAGTCGGACCACAGCAGAAAATATGGTCATTACCGCCGAAAGGCGGATGTAAAGACCACGTGGATCGCGGGACTTGGCAGTCGTCAGCGGATCCACCACAGAGCGGAGGACTCAGAGCATGGCCGGCGCGATGCGCAAGATGGCGGTCTACCTCGGCCTCGTGGAGGACGATGGGTACGACGGCCGGGGCTTCGACCCCGACGACGACTTCGAACCCGAACTGGACCCGGAGCCCGAGCGGGACCACCGGCGGCACGAGCCGTCGCACCAGTTGCACGGAGCACATCAGGCGCAAAGGGACGAACCGGTACGAGTGGTGCAGCCGTCACCTCCGCGTGACCCGATGCCCCACGCGGCTTCGCTCGCCGCGGAATCCGGGCGTCCGGCGCGCATCGCGCCCGTGGCATCCATCACACAAGAACGCCAGAGCCTGGAGAAGAACGCCCCGGTGATCATGCCCAAGGTCGTGTCGGAACGAGAGCCGTACCGGATCACCACGCTTCACCCCCGGACCTACAACGAGGCCCGTACCATCGGGGAACACTTCCGCGAGGGCACGCCGGTGATCATGAATCTGACTGAGATGGATGACACAGATGCGAAGCGACTTGTCGACTTTGCTGCCGGTTTGGTGTTTGGTCTTCACGGCAGCATCGAGCGGGTGACGCAGAAGGTGTTCCTGTTGTCGCCTGCTAACGTCGATGTCACGGCGGAGGACAAGGCCCGCATCGCAGAGGGCGGGTTCTTCAACCAGAGCTGAGACGCAGGACCGGAACGTCGTACGGAACAGGGGAGAGGGAAGCACAAGTCATGAGCGTGTTCGCGCAGGTGATCTACTACGCGCTGCTGCTTTTCCTCATCATCCTGATCTTCCGACTGGTCATGGACTACGTCTTCCAGTTCGCCCGCTCGTGGCAACCCGGCAAGGCGATGGTGGTCGTTCTGGAGGCCACCTACACTGTCACCGATCCGCCGCTGAAGCTTCTGCGGCGGTTCATTCCGCCGCTGCGTCTCGGGGGCGTGGCGCTAGACCTGTCCTTCTTCGTACTGATGATCATCGTCTACATCCTGATCTCCGTCGTGGGAAGTCTCGCGAGGTGACTGTGGACGATACGGTCTTGCCGACTGCCGATGACTACGTTGAGGTGAAGAGATGCCGTTGACCCCCGAGGACGTGCGGAACAAGCAGTTCACGACCGTCCGCCTCCGAGAAGGCTATGACGAGGACGAGGTCGATGCCTTCCTCGACGAGGTCGAAGCCGAACTGACGCGCCTGCTGCGCGAGAACGAGGACCTGCGCGCCAAGCTGGCCGCGGCCACGCGTGCTGCTGCCCAGAACCAGCAGAACATGCGCAAGCCTCCGGAACAGGACCAGCAGCAGGGCATGCCTCAGCAGGGGATGCCGCAGCAGGGCATGCCTCAGCAGGGGATGCCGCAGCAGGGCATGCCTCAGCAGGGGATGCCGCAGCAGGGCATGCGTGGTCCCGGCGGCCCCGTGCCGGCCGGCATATCGGGCCCGCCGCAGCAGCAGATGGGTGGCCCCATGGGTGGCCCGCCCCAGCTGCCGAGCGGTGCGCCGCAGCTGCCCGCCGGTCCCGGCGGTGGTCAGGGTGGTCCGCAGGGTCCCGGCCCGATGGGTCAGGGTCCGATGGGCCAGGGCCCCATGGGCCAGGGTGGTCCGATGGGCCAGGGCCCCATGGGTCAGGGTCCGATGGGCCAGGGTCCGATGGGTGGCCAGCCCCCCATGCAGCAGATGGGTGGCCCGATGGGCGGCCCCATGGGCGGTCCGATGGGCGGCCCCGGTCAGGGCCCCGGTGGCGACAGCGCCGCCCGTGTCCTCTCGCTGGCCCAGCAGACCGCCGACCAGGCGATCGCCGAGGCCCGCTCCGAGGCCAACAAGATCGTCGGCGAGGCTCGCAGCCGTGCCGAGGGTCTCGAGCGTGACGCCCGTGCCAAGGCCGACGCCCTGGAGCGGGACGCGCAGGAGAAGCACCGCGTCGCGATGGGCTCCCTGGAGTCCGCCCGCGCCACGCTGGAGCGCAAGGTCGAGGACCTGCGTGGCTTCGAGCGCGAGTACCGCACGCGTCTGAAGTCCTACCTGGAGTCGCAGCTGCGCCAGCTGGAGACCCAGGCCGACGACTCGCTGGCTCCGCCGCGTACCCCGGCGGCCGCGTCTCTGCCGCCGTCCCCGGCGCCTTCCATGGCCCCGGCCGGCGCGAGCGCCCCGTCGTACGGCACCAGCCAGGGCATGGGTGGTGGGCCGAGCCCCGCTCCCCCGTCCTACGGCGGCCAGCAGCAGATGACGCCGGCCATGACCCAGCCGATGGCGCCGGTGCGGCCGCAGGGCCCGTCGCCGATGGGCCAGGCGCCCTCGCCGATGCGCGGGTTCCTCATCGACGAGGACGACAACTGACGGTCATAGGTACGCCTTAGGCGTCGGCAGCGTTCAGGGCGAGGC